>JAICQL010000038.1 GCA_025937895.1 Polyangiaceae bacterium
CCGTCATTTCCGTCGTTGTCCCAGCCGCCGCTGTCCCAGCGCCAGGGCTGAGGGGGTGTCTTCGTTCCGAGAGCCATATCAATGGATCCGCTGCCCCCTGCTGCCTTCATGCAAGCACCCGCGCCGCGCGGCGAATGTGCTCCTCCACGTTCAGCCCGTTGGGGCACGCCGCGGAGGCACGCGACAGATCCACGCCGTCGAGGTTGCGAGCGGCCTCCGGCAGCGCCTGGTACAGCGCACGTGCCGCCTGCTGCTTGCCGTAGCTGTCGTGGTACATCAAATAGCGGAGCGTGGTGGCCACCGGGATGGGCGCGTCGATGGCGCCACCGCAGAGGTGGCTGCAACCGTCGCACGCCATGGCGCGGGTGGCTAGCGCATAGCGTCGTAGCTCCTCCACGTCCAGCGCGCCGAGCTTGCCCGGGTCGCGGGCGGCCGCGGCGTTCTCCCGGATCTTCTCCAGGCTGTCCATTTCACTCACGGCGGCGGTGATGCGCTCATCCGCCCAGACCGCCTTCAGCACCGCCTGGTACTTGTTCCACTTGCCGGTCTGCTGGAACTTCTGCCATTCGTTCTCGAACGATACGGCGGAGCCCTGGGTCTTCATCGCGATCAGCCCGACCCCCGCCTTGTGGCAGGCGTCCATCGCCTGATTGAGCTCTTTATTGCCGTACTGCCGAAAGTTGTAGCGGAACATGACCGCGTCCACCCAGGGCGTGCGCGCCGCCAGGTTCATCAGCTCGACCACGTTGCCGTCGTGACAGGAGAAGCCGAAGTGGCGGAGCTTCTTCTGCTTCTTCAGCTCCTCCAGTTTCGCCAGCAGCGGCTTGTCCAGCGCCTTTGCGTCATTGAGGCCGTGCAGGAAGAACAGGTTCACGTAGCTGGTCTTCATGCGCCCCAGGCTCTCGTTCAGGCGCTGCTCTGCCCCCGCCGGATCCCACAGGTTGGTCTTGGTGGTGATCCAGAGCTTGTCCCGCAGCTTGGTGCGCTCGAGAAAGCTGCCGATGGCCAGCTCATTGGTGCCGCCGGAGTAGCTCCAGGCCGCGTCGAAGTAGTCGATGCCGTTCTTCAACGACTCGGGCAGCTTCGGATCCCACTTGGTGTCCCACGACATGGAGCCGCCCTGCAGCAGGATCGGCACCTTCTCCCCCGTCTTGCCCAGCACCCGCCGGGGCAGCGGAGCCAGCTGCTTTGCCGCCGCCTCACCGCCCTCGGCCAGCGCCCACGCCTGGCGCGCCACGCCGCCGAGCGCCACCTCACCCAGCAATGCCCCACCGCCGATGGCCCCGCCGCGGCGGAGTAGCTGGCGCCTGCTGATCGGTCTGTCGTTGCCGTTGCCCATGTCGTTCAACCCACCTCAGCCTTTGTTGCTCTGCTCTTCGCGACTGCCTAGCAAGAGACTGCGCTCCTTGGAGCGCGACTCACCGATGGCCGTGACATAGACGGCGGGATCGTCCTGCACCGGGCATTCATGCTCGCAGATGCCACAGCCGATGCAGAGCTCGGGCCGCATGTACGGTTGATTGAGCAGCACCTTCTTGCCGTCCCAGCGCGTGATCTCCTGCTCGTAGGTGCCGATCGCCTTGGGGCTGGTCGGACACACCTCTTCGCATACCACACAGGGCGTCTCCATCGCCCAGGGAAGGCAGCGACCGCGATTGAAAAACGCGGTGCCCAGGCGCACCGGACCTGTCTGTGCGTGCGCTTCTTTGCCCAGCTTGCGCGCCAGGTCGATTTTCTGGATCGCACCCGTCGGGCAGACCTCGCTGCACAGCGTGCAGTTCAGCTGGCAGAAGCCCGTGCGGAAGTCCATGACCGGCGTCCACAGCCCCTCCAGCCCGCCCTCGGCCAGGGTGGACGGCTGCAAGACGTTGGTCGGGCAGACGTTGATGCACTGATCACACTTGATGCAACGCTCGAGAAACTCTGCCTCTGCCACCGAGCCCGGCGGGCGGATGGCCTTGGACGAATACGAGCGATCCTGCACGGCCTTGGAGTAGCGCAGGAACGGATACGCCAGCAGCCCCGCCAGGCCCGCGAACACCCAGCGGCGGCGCGGCACCTCGGGCGCGGGCACCACCGTGGCGGGCAAGCGCGAGATCACCTTGCGCCCGAACAGCCTGGCCGTGCCCTCCTTCAACGAGCCCACGATGCGCTCGTGCACCGGCACCGGCGCCACGCGGAAGGCCAGCGCGTCCTCCGGGCAATCGTCGATGCAGTTGAAGCACACGAAGCACTCGCTCTTGCGCAGCGCCTCCTGCGGATCCGAGGCGCCCTCGCAGTGGCGCATGCACAGGTTGCAGTCCGTGCACTTGGTCAGATCGCGATCGATGCGCACCAGCGCGAAGCGCGAGAGCGTGCCGAGCAGGGCGCCGAGCGGACACAGCACCCGGCAGAAGAAGCGCGGGATGACCAGGTTCATGCCCACCAGGCCCACCAGCAGGAAGCCGATGAACCAGGCGCCCGAGAACACGCGCGGGTGGGGCGAGCCGGGCGACGAGGCCAGCGCCGCGAACGGATCGGGCAGCGCCGAATCAAAGGCGGGCTGGATGGCCGTGGCCACCGAGCGGGTCAGCAGGCAGATGGGATCGAGCAGGCCGATCTGCAGCGCGCCAAAGCCCGAGAGCACCAGGAAGACGACCAGCAGGTAGTACTTGAACTGGAAGATCGGGCGGTAGGCGTTGACCTGGATGTTGTCCTTGTTGCGGCGGACGTTGAAGATCCAGCCGATGAACTGGTGCAGCGTGCCGTAGGGGCAGATCCAGCCGCAGAAGACCCGGCCCAGGATCAACGTGGGAATGAGGATCCAGAGCGCACGCCAGAGCCAGCGGTACACGGTGCCGGTGGAGATGGCGGTGGCCAGGGTGACCAGCGGATCCAGCTCCAGGAACAGCGACACCGGGTAGCCGCCGAGGCGCGAGAACCAGGTGACCCAGAGCAGGAACATGAACAGGCTGAAGCACGCGGCCTGCACGATGATGCGCGTGGTGGTGAGCCGAAACACGCGCGCATACCAGGGGCTGCCGTCGCGGTTCGGCTTGGTGGCGCGCTGGATGGCCTGCGGCACCGACTGCAAAACGGGTAAGCGCCTCATCCCACCTGTACCTCGCGGCGCGCGAGCTTGCGCCAGTCCGGCTGCCCCAGGTTACGGGCGGCACATTTCTCGAAATACGCCGGCAGCGCTTCGCCCTGGCGCTCCAGCAGCTGATCCCAGCCGTACGCGTCGGCAGCGATCGAGTCGCGCGAGGCCACGATGGTGTGGGCCTCTTTCACGTCACCCAGGCTGCCGCCGGTGGGCCCGCTGCGGAACAGCACGCGCGTCGCGTCCAGCACCACGAAGGTGGGGCGCAACATCAGCGCCAGGTCGGCGATGATGCCGTGGATGTCCTGATGGAACTGGTTGCGCCGCCCGCCGAGCAGGCCGTACCAGTTCTTGGTGGTCATGGACGCGCGACACAGGTTGTGATCTTTCACCGGTGATACGCCGATCACCTTGTTGGCCCCCACGAACGGCCCCCAGAAGAAGGGCCAGCGCTCGATCCAGGTCGCCCCCGGCGTGCCCAGCAGGGCAAACTCGCTCGGGTTCGGCAGGTACAGGCGCGCGCCCGACTTCTGCGCGGCGGACTGGATGCCGCTGCGCACGAAGCAGCTGGAGGGTGACTCGATCGGGTTGTCGGCGACGCGGATCTCCTGCGCCCCCGCCTCGCGCACCAGCTCGATCAGCGCCGAGAGCACGTCCGGGTTGGTGGTGGCCCCCAGCGCTGCCGGCCGCTCGAAAGCCACGTTGGGCTTGATCACCACCACGTCGCCCTTGGAGATGAAGCGCCCGATACCACCGATGGCGTCGATGGCGGCGCGCAGCATGTCGCTCAGCTTGGTGCCGTAGGCCACCCCCAGGTCAGCCACCGAGGGCATGTCGGGCACCCGGAAGCCGCCCTCGGGCAAGCTGAAGACCTTGGGCTTGGGCTTGCCTCGCTCGCCGTCCGGATCCTTCAAGGAGAGCGGCCAGCCCGGCGGGGCCAGGCTCATCCAGCCGGCGGCGGCGGCTGCCGCGCCCAGCCCGAGCGCGCCCTCGAGCAAGGTGCGGCGCTCGATTTTGTGGTGTGCCTGCTGCTGCGCGAGCTCCTCCGCCGTGGGCTCGGGCTCGGGCTCGGCGCGGCGACCTCGACGGCGCTCCTGAGTCATTCCTCTTCTCCTTCCCCGTGCACGGCGCCCGAGCTCGGCTCGGTGGCCCCCGGAGCCGCCTCTGCCGCGGCTGGTTTGCTCTCCCCTGCGGGCCTGGCGGCTGCCGCCTCGCCCTCTTCCCCGCCCTGCGCATCATTGCTGGGCTGTGCGCTGGCGCGCACGGCCTCCGGCAGCGCGCGCAGGCCCTCTTCCAGCTGCTTCAGCACCTCGGCTGCGCGCCTGGCGTCGGGCGCGCCGCGCACCCCGATCACGAAGCGCTCGCTGGCCGTGGCGGTGGAGAACGTGCCCAGGAACTCGTCCTTGAACAGCGGCACGCCCCCCGGAGTCTTGCCGCCCGCCACCCCCAGGCCCTCGAAGCCCTCCTGATATTGCTTGGCCGCGGCCTTGGCCTGCGCGGCGTCGGTCTTCACGGCCACGAACGCCTCCATGTTGTCGACGGCGTCCGCCGGGCTCAACGTGGCCTTGTACACGTCACTGGCGAAGCCGAACGAGAAGGCGTTCTCGCGCGCGTAGCTGACCGCTGAGGCGTCCACCTTCAGCTGGTCGACGAACAGGCCGAAGGCCCACGGCAGCTCCGCCCCTGGCAGCTCGTCCTTGAAGAGCTGCACCAGGCGCTGCACCTCGGCCAGCACCGGCGCGGACTCATCCGAGCCGACGAAGCGCACGTAATACGGGCCGCGCGCCAGGAACGCTGCGTTGCGGTCGAAGCGGAAATACGTGCCGTTTTCAAAGCGCGACTCCTTCTCCGGCGGCCGCTCGCCGTTGTAGGTGCCCAGCGCGTTGCGCGCCTCACCCAGATCGTACAGCTCGATCTCGATGCTGGCGCCGCCGGGTGCGTCGAGCGTGACGGAGTGCATGCTCTGCACGCCGAACGACTGGTAGAACTCGGCGCGCCCGTTGATCTTCACGTACAGGTTGTCGGGCGTGTACGAGCCGATCTTGCCCTCGCCGAAGCCGCCCGCTGCCAGCCCCTGCGGCAGCGCCCCGCGCTGCGCGATGGGCTTGTCGGCGGGCGCGGCCAGCCCTGAACGCGCGGGGCTGGCCACCTGCGCGAGCACGCCAGCGGCAGAGCGTGCCTGCTCACTGCCCGCGGCGGGCTCGAGCGGACTGGTGGCGAGCGCCGCGCTCATGTCGTACAGGCTTGGATCGGGGTGAGCGCCCTTGTGACGCACCCAGGCCAGCACTCCCGCCAGAAAGGCCAGGATGCCCGCTCCCCAGTACACCTCGCGCACGCGATAGGTCTTGCGAAAGGAGCGCAGCCCATCACGCACGAACACGCGGCCCTCGCTCGCATCCAGCGAGGTGCTGCTACGCTCGGCGGTCTCCAGCTTGTTTGTCACGCTGGGGCAGCATAACGCGTGCCGCCAGAGCGGAGCAGCCTGTTTTCAGCCTGTAGCTGAAACGGCCGGCATACAGGTGAGCCCTGCTTCGCGTGCACTCCCACGCAAATTTGCGAGCCCGGTCAGCGCAGGGCCTCCAGCGCGTCCGCCGCCCAGATCAGGGCATCGAGCCAGGCGCGATTGACCATGCCGGTCTCGAAGTGGGTGACTTGCTGCGCGTCGTTCGCCTCGTGGCTCAACACGTCGAGCAGGATGTGGCCCAGCACCCCAGACCGCTCGAGCACCGCTGCGCGTACCTCTGCGGCCAGCGGCAGCTCTGCCAGCACGCGCTCCAGCGGGCGCTCGAAGAGGGCGTCCAGCGCGCTCACGAGACCCACCAGAAACGCAGCCTCCGGATCGGCGCCGACGGCGCCGGCGACCAACTCCGCCGCGCGCGCGCGGATCAGCGCCACGAAGCTGAGCTCACTCGGGCGATCGGTGGTGGCGGTGAGCGCCACCAGCGTGACCCACCTGGAAAACTCCCGCAGCCCCAGCAAGCTGACGGCCTGCGAGATGCTGGTGATCGGGTGCCGCCGCACGTATGCCGCCGAGCCGAGGAAGCGCAGCACTGCGGCAGACAGGGCCGGGTCTGTCTTGACGATACGCTCGATCTCGCCGAACTCCACCGCCGGGTCGCGCAGGCGCTTCAGCAGTCGGGTGAGCGTCTCCAGGCTCTTGGGCAAGCGCGTGTGTGAGAGCAGCTGCGGCCGAAACAAAAAGCTGCCCTGAAACAGCTGGCACCCGAGTGCCAGCCCAGCGTTAAACTCCTGCTGCGTCTCGACCCCGCTCGCCACCGTGATGCGCGCTTGCCCGCGCACCCGCTCCAGCTGCTCGCCCAGGCCAGCCGTGCCCAGCCGCCGAACGTCGAGCTTCACATAGTCGGCCAGCTGCAGCAGGGGCGCGCTGCGCGGGCTGAATACAAAGCCATCCAGCGCCAGCTGAAGGCCATCACGCTGGCGCTGCTCCAGCGCCATGAGCAGCTCGGGGATGGAGTGCTCGTAATCCCTCACCTGCAACACCACCAGCTCGGGCGGCACGGGCAGGGGCAAAGCGCCGCTGATGATGTCGTGCGAAACAGTCAGAAACACGCGCTTGTTGCTGGCCACTCGCTCCAGCCCCAGCTCGGCGAAGGCGCTGAGCACCACCGAGCAGGCCGCGCGATCCGGATCCGCGTGTTGCCCCGGCGCCGACGCGCGATAGAACAGCTCGTACGCGCGCGAGCTCAGCGAGGCGTCGTAGATCGCCTGACGGCCCAGCTGCACGCTCTCCAGCCCCGGCGCGCGAGCCTCCGTCGCTCCCGCCGCCCTCACCCGCTCACTCATCGCTCACTCCCCTGGCACGGCGGCAATGGCGGCAAACGCCAGCAGCCCGTCAGCTGAGCCTACCACTCCCCGCGAGGAGGCACGGGGCGAGCGCGCCGCCAGAGCGCAGGCGCGTGCATTCTGCCGCTGCGCGGCGCCGGCCGTCATGACCCGCTCGCACATCAGTGCCAGCTCAGCCCAGCCCGCTCCAGCCTGCGCAAGATCGCCACGAGAAGGCGCCCCCAACCCGACGGACCCCACAAAGCGCGAGTCCCCTGGTGCGTTGCCGCGACCAGGGGACCATTGCTCGAGGGGAGCATCGCCGCATCCTCCGGTGAGGTGCGGAGCGCGCGAGCTAGCTCAGGGCGCCAGGATCGGGCGCAGCTCGGAGATGCAGAAGTCGAACGGGTGCGCGATCGACGTGTCCGCAGGCACCTGCCACGACAGGCTCATCAGCGCGCGCGGGTTGGGCCGGGTCGAGAGCATGCCCTGCGCGCCGACGTTGTAGTTGATCGGGTCCACCGCCAGGGACAGGTTCGGTGGGCTCGTCTGCCAGCACTCGAAGGTGATGTCACTGAACAGGATGTTCTCGGTGGCGTTGTGGATGGGGGCACGGGTGGAACAGTAGGTGTCGATCGCGGTGTTGGCCCCCTCGGGCACGGCCTTGAAGCGGAAGGCCGACGCGGACACGCCCTGATCGGTCAGAGCCGGATCCATGCCCGTGATCTTGTAGGAGAAGCCGATCACGTTACCAATTGGCCAGGGCTCTGCCACCGTGCCCAGCACGGAACCGGCATCGGCACCTGCGTCCGCAGCGCCCGCATCACCACCTGCGTTGGGGTTGGCGGCGCGGTTCAGGTCCAGCGAGATCTCGGCGCCCCAGGCGGACCCGTAGTCGTCGTTCACCACCACGGCGGTGGTGCCCTTCATGCACAGCTGGCCCTCGTGGAGGGTGAGCTCTGCAGGCGCCGTCATCACCATGCTCTGGGCGAGCACGATGCCGCCCCTGATGTTCGTGTTGCCGGTGGTGTCCTCCACCACGACGTCGGCGCCGCTGCCGGTCATCGTCAGCGGATCGCCCAGGTTCAGGCCGCCGCTGCCGGAGCCACCGGAGCCGCTGCCGCCTGCGCTCGTACCGGCCGTTCCTTGACCGGAGCCGGCCGTGCTGCTGCTGCCGGCCTGCCCGACCTGCGTGCCGCCGCCATTGCCGCCGGTGTTGCGCTCGGCTCCGCCCTCATCCGAGCACGCCAGCGCGCCTGCTACGGCCGCCATCAAATAAAAAGAAAGTGGGGTCTTCATTCTCAAAGTCCTTTCGATAAGAGTCTCCGACTCTGGCACTCGCGGCGGATCGGGCAAACCCTTAGGCTGGGATCGCGGGGAGCCTGCCAAAAGGGCTTGAATCATGCAACCAGAGACGGATCTCTCCGTTAAGAGGCCGGAGTGGCCTGCACACATCAGCCCCGGAGCAAATCGGCACGGTTTTCAGCCGCGCTAGAAGCCCCGACTGCGGGAAACGCTTCCCTGTTCACTAGTGACGCGCTTCTGGCGCTGATATCCCTACATCACCTCATGTCTTCCAACTCGAGCCATCACCCGGATCGAACCGATCACGCCTCTTTGAGCCCGTTTCGCAAGGTCGACGCGCGCGCCACTTTTCCCGAGCTGGAGCAGCAAGTGCTGGAGCTCTGGGCGGAGCTCGACGCGTTTCACGAGTCCAACCGTCGGCGCGCCGGCGGCGAGCCCTTCGTTTTTTACGACGGCCCGCCCTTCGCCACCGGCACCCCACACTACGGGCACCTGCTGACCTGCACGATCAAGGACATCGTGCCTCGCTACTGGAACATGCGCGGGCACCCCGTCGATCGCCGCTTTGGCTGGGACTGCCACGGTCTGCCGATCGAGGCGCTGGCGCAGGACGCGCTGGGGCTGGCGGGCACCAGTCAGATCCTCGCGCTGGGGGTGGACGCCTTCAACCGCCAGTGCCGGCAGATGGTGCTCACGTACGTGGCCGACTGGCGCAAGACCGTCACGCGCATGGGGCGCTGGGTCGACTTCGATCACGACTACAAGACCATGGACGCCGACTTCATGGAGAGCGTCTGGTGGGTCTTCAAGCAGCTCTGGGACAAGGGGCGCATCTACAAGTCGTATCGGATCATGCCCTACAGCTACAAGCTGACGACCCCGCTCTCCAACTTCGAGGCGAACAGCAACTACAAGGTCGTTCAAGATCCGGCGATCACCGTCTCCTTCCGCGTGCGCAGCGGGCTGGAGAAGCTGGGGCTGACAGACCCCGGCACGGTGGAGCTGCTGGCCTGGACCACCACCCCCTGGACGTTGCCCAGCAACCTGGCGCTGTGCGTGGGGCCCGACATCGACTACGTGTGCGCCAGGGACGGCGACGTGACCTACGTGCTGGCCGAGGCGCGCCTGCCGGAATATCAGAAGCTGCGCCCGGGCCTGACGGTGCTGAAGCGCCTGCGCGGCAGCGAGCTGGCGGGCATCGGCTATGAGCCGCTGCTCCCCTACTTCACCAGCCACCCGCGCAGCTTCGTCGTGCTGTGCGATGCCTTCGTCAGCACCGAAGACGGCACGGGCATCGTGCACATGGCCCCCGCGTACGGCGAAGATGACTTCCGCATCTGCCGCGCGGCGGGCATCGAGCTGGTGGATCCGCTCGACGCCGAGGCGCGCTTCGACGAGCGGGTGCCCGACTTTGCCGGCCAGCTCTGCAAGGACGCGGATCCGGCCATCATCAAGAAGCTCAAGCAGGAGGGTAAGCTGTTTCACCAGGGCGTGCTGGAGCACAGCTATCCGTTCGAGGAGCGCACGGACACGCCGCTGATCTATCGCGCCATCGACGCCTGGTACGTCAAGGTCCAGGATCTGCGCGCCGATCTGGTCGCGCAGAACGACACGGTGCGCTGGGTGCCGCCGGCGGTGGGCTCCGGCCGCTTCGGCAACTGGCTGCGCGACGCCAACGACTGGAACATCAGCCGCAACCGCTTCTGGGGCTCCTGCATCCCGGTCTGGATCAACGAGAAGGATCCGGAGGACCGCATCTGCGTGGGCTCGATCGCCGAGCTGGAGCAGCTGAGCGGGGTGCGGGTGAGCGATCTGCACAAGGACGTGGTCGACAAGGTGGTCATCCAGCGCGACGGCAAGACGTACCGCCGCACCCCGGAGGTGCTGGACTGCTGGTTCGAGTCTGGCTCCATGCCGTACGCGCAGGTGCACTACCCGTTCGAGAACCAGGACGCGCTGCAGCAGTTCTTCCCGGCGCGCTTCATCGCCGAGGGGCTCGATCAGACGCGCGGCTGGTTCTACACCTTGCTGGTCCTGGGCACGAGCCTGTTCGAGAAGAGCCCGTACCAGAACGTGATCGTGAACGGGATGATCCTGGCCGAAGACGGCCAGAAGATGTCCAAGCGCCTGAAGAACTATCCGGCGCCCAACCAGGTGCTGCAGGACTACGGCGCCGACGCGCTGCGCGCCTACCTGATCGACTCACCGGTGGTGCGCGGTGAGCCGCTGCGCTTCAGCGAGCGCGGCCTGCAGGAGATCGTGCGCACCGTGCTGCTGCCGTTCTGGAACGCGCTCAGCTTCTTCACCACGTACGCGGAGGTCGACGGCTACCACCCGCGGCGGCAGGCTCCGCCCCCGCTGGCGGAGCGCCCCGACATCGATCGCTGGGTGCTGTCGGTGCTGCAGTCGCTGATCGCCGACGTGAACAGCGAGATGGAAGCGTACCGCCTGTACAACGTGGTGCCGCGGCTGGTGCACTTCATCGACGATCTGACCAACTGGTACGTGCGCCGCTCGCGCCCGCGCTTCTGGAAATCCAGCGACGACACGGACAAGGCCTGCGCCTACGCCACCCTGTACGAGGTGCTGGTCACCTTCGCGCAGGTGCTGGCGCCCTTCATGCCCTTCATCACCGAGACGGTGTACCAGCGGCTGGTGCGCCCGGTGGACCCGGGCGCGCCGCCCAGCGTGCACTTCTGCGACTACCCGAAGCCGGCGCTCGAGGCCATCGATCAGCAGCTGGAGGCGCGCATGCAGGTGGCGCGTGACGTGGTGGCGCTGGGCCGCAAGCTGCGCGAGGAGCAGCGGCTGCGCGTACGCCAGCCGCTGCGCAAGCTCACGGTGGTGCACCGCGACGCCCGGCTGCGCGAGATGGCGCTCGCCTCCCAGGCGCTGATCGCCGACGAGCTGAACGTCAAAGCCATCGGCGCCGAGGCGGACGAGAGCTCCTTCACCAGCATCACCGTCAAGCCCAACTTCAAGACCCTGGGCAAGCGCTGCGGCCCCAAGCTCAAGACCATCGGCGCCGAGCTGGCCAGGTGGAGCTTCGGCGAGGTGGCTCAGCTCGAGGCCGGCGGCAAGATCGAGGTGGACGGCGAGGCGCTGGAGCTGGGCGACGTGATCCTGCAGCGCAGCGCGCTGAAGGGCGCTGTCGTGGCCACCAACGGCGATCTCACCGTGGTGCTCGACACCGAGCTCGATCCCGCGCTCAGGCGCGAGGGCATCGCGCGCGAGTTCGTCAGCGTGCTGCAGAACGCGCGCAAGCAAGCCGGTCTGGAGGTGGCCGACCGCATCACCGTCAGCTGGTCGAGCAGCGCTCCCGAGGTGCGCGAGGCGCTGCTCGAGCACAGCGGCATCGTCGCGCGCGAGGTGCTCGCCACCCGGTTCGCCGAGGGCGCCACCAGCGAGACCTGCCGGCTCAACGAGCACGACGTGGGCTACGGCATCGCCAAGGCCTGAGAGCGGAGCTGGGCATAGGGGGGCCGGGCTGCCGCCACACGCCGCAGCCCGGCAGCTCGGGACAATGTTCGAGCAGCGAGCGCGGAGCCCACGTGCGGCCATGCCCGGCGCCCCGCTCGTCGTCTCGCGCTCGCAGATCCTGGCCGCATCTGCGATGGTGGCGGCGGGAGCTGGAGCCGTGACGTTGAGAAAGAGTCGCTCGTGGGCAGGGTTGATGCTGGTCGCGCTGGTGGGCTGCGGTGGAGCGGGCAGCAACTCGCCGGTCACCTCGGCGCCGAGCCGCACGGAGCCAGAGCCCGTGCGGCCGAGCGCGCCCTGGTTTGCGGGGCCGTTCGCCGACGAAGACGGCTACAGCCTGTGGCTGCGTTATCCGAAGGTCGCCGATCCCGCGTTGCTCGCCGAATATCAGGCGGCGCTGCGCTCGCTCGTGGTGGGACAGGGCTCCCCCACCCTCGCGCTCGCGGCGGAGGAGCTGGAGCGTGGCCTCGGCGGTCTGCTCGGCGCGGCGCCCGCGCGCAAGGCTGCCTTGCAGGAGCAGGGCAACATCGTGCTGGGCACGGCAGCGAGCTTGCCCCCCGGGGCGGTGCCCGCGCAGAAGCTCGCTGCGCTGGGCGACGAGGGCTTCCTCCTGCAGGCGACCCTGATCGAGGGCAAGCCGGCCATCGTGATCGCGGGCCAGCGCGAGGTGGGCGTGCTGTACGGCGTGTTCGCGCTGCTGCGGCACCTGCAGACCTTCCGCCCGCTCGCGCAGCTCTCGCTGGAGAGCCGCCCGCGCATCCAGCGCCGCATCCTCAATCACTGGGATAACCTCGATCGCACGGTGGAGCGCGGCTACGCGGGCCGCTCGCTGTGGGAGTGGGAGGCGCTGCCCAGCAGCGTATCCAGCCGCTACCGCGACTACGCTCGCGCCAACGCTTCGATCGGCATCAACGGCGCCGTGCTCACCACCGTCAACGCCAGCGCGCAGGTGCTCACCCCCGAGTACCTGGCGCGGGTGCGTGCGATCGCCGCGGAGCTGCGCCCGTACGGCATGACCACGTATCTGACCGCCCGCTTCAGCGCGCCGATCGAGCT
This sequence comes from Polyangiaceae bacterium, assembly GCA_025937895.1. Taxonomy (GTDB): domain Bacteria; phylum Myxococcota_A; class Polyangia; order Polyangiales; family Polyangiaceae; genus SZUA-265. The sequence goes on from JAICQL010000038.1 coordinate 12,701, forward strand.
CGGGGGCCTTGCCAGCGCCGACCCCACCTTGCCCGAGGTGCAGGCCTGGTGGCAGCGCAAGATCGACGAGATCTACACCTTGATCCCCGACTTCGGCGGCTTCGTGGTGAAGGCCAACTCGGAGGGGCAACCCGGGCCGCAGGATTACCAGCGCTCACACGCGGACGGCGCCAACATGCTGGCCCAGGCGCTGGCGCCACACGGCGGCATCGTGATGTGGCGCGCGTTCGTGTACAGCTCGGAGAGCCCTGTCGATCGCATCCGGCAGGCGTACGACGAGTTTCAGCCGCTGGACGGCAAGTTCCGCGAGAACGTGATGGTGCAGGTCAAGAATGGCCCGCTGGACTTCCAGCCGCGCGAGCCCTTCAGCCCGCTGCTGGGCGCGATGCCGCGCACGCCCATCGCGCTGGAGCTGCAGCTCACTAAGGAGTATCTGGGGCAAGACACCCACCTCGCGTACCTGGGCCCGCTGTTCCAGGAGGTGTTGCACGCCGACACGATGGTGGCCGGCACGGGCTCCACCGTGGCAAAGGTGATCGACGGCTCCCTGCAAGGTCACCGGCTGACAGCGATCGCGGGCGTGGCCAACGTGGGCACGGATCGCAACTGGACGGGCTCTCACTTCAACCAGGCCAACTGGTACGTGTTCGGGCGCATGGCGTGGGAGCCCGAGCTCGGCGCGCAGCAGATCGCCGAGGAGTGGGTGCGCGCCACGTTCTCCAACGATCCGAGCCTGGTCGCGCCCGCCACCGGCATGATGATGGCATCGCGCGAGGCGCTGGTGAGCTACATGACCCCGCTCGGGCTGGCACATCAGATGGCCACGGGCCACCACTACGGCCCCGGGCCATGGGTGAACGACCTGCCCCGCCCCGAGTGGAACCCCGCGTATTATCATCGCGCAAACGCGGCCGGCATCGGCTTCGATCGCACGGCGACGGGCAGCAACGCGGTGGCGCAATACGCGCCCGCCGTCGGCAACCTGTTCGCCAGCCGCGACACGATCCCGGACGAGTATCTGCTCTTCTTCCACCACGTGGGCTGGACGGAGCGCATGCGCTCGGGGAAGACGCTCTGGGAGGAGCTGGCCGCTCGCTACAGCAGCGGAGTGGAGCAGGCTCGGGCGCTGCACACCACCTGGCAGACCTTGCGCGGGCTGCTCGACGAGCAGCGCTTTGAGGAGATTGCCGCGTTCCTGAAGCTGCAGGTGGACGAGGCCAGGTGGTGGCGCGACGCTTCGCTCGGGTATTTTGGCAGTGTTTCAGGGTTGCCGCTGCCGCCGGAGCTCGAGCCGCCGGCCCACCCACTGTCCTTCTATCAGAAGCTAGGCTGCCCGGCGGATCCGACGCGGCCGCGCTGTCCCGAGATCTATACGCCGTGAGAGGGAGACGACGTGGTCTTCTCCGCGAGTTGCTCGATGAGGAGCACTGCCCCGCGTCTCCGCCCAGCGACCCGCGCCACTGCATCGTTGCATGCTCAAAAGCGAACTTGAACGACGCCGAGCGCACCCGCGAGTCTTAGCTCGCGAAACTACTTCGCGCGGTGGCTGGCATGGACCGTGCTCCTCAGGGGGCAGAGGGACGCGCTGGTTCTGGAGCGCACCTCGCCCTGTTCTGCGCGGGTCATGCCCCTGTTCCCCCCCGGGGGGGTGACCTGCGCACCTCGTCGAGCAGCGATGGCTCCTGTCCCCCCCAAGGAGCCATCGCTGCTCCCTTTTTGTACGTGGTGCTTCGGGGCACTCGCCGCGGAGCGCCGGGGCTGGTCCGCTGGACGCTGGGAGCGAGCGGCACTATGCGTCCCGGATGACGCTGGCGGACTCTGCACCTGTCAGACTGTTTTCAACAGCGGACTGGCTGCCCGTCGAGTCAGGCGCGTGCAAAGATGGCGTCGTTCAACTCGGCTGCTTCACAGCCAGTGACGCCGTCGCCATCTACGAGTGCGATCGGGATCCGGAGCATCGCCGGCGGTTTGAGCTGCCGGTGGACCATGTGCCCTCCATCGAGCATGCGCTGGCCGTCATCCAGTCGTGGGAAGCCGGGCGGCGCGCAGGCCATCGCTGCGTGCTGGCCGTGCGAACGCTGGCGGGGGAATCAGTGGGTGGCTGCGAAGTCCAGTCCAGACGCGCTCACGCGGTCAGCCTGGCGTACTGGACACGCCCGGCGTATCGAAGGCGCGGCTTCTCCCAGCGTGCCGTGCGCCTGGTGTGCAGCTGGCTCGACACCCTCGCGCGCTTCGAGGTGATCGAGGTGCTCGTGGCGCCCGACAACGTTGCCTCGCTGCGCGTGGCGCTTGGCTGCGGCTTTCAAAGGCTGGGGATACGCGATGGAAACGTGTTGCACGTCCGGCAACTCGAGGCAGTGGGCACCGGAGGTCGCACCTGAAGCAAACGCCGCCGTGGCGCGCGGCCTGCCCGGCGGCGTGGCACTGCAGCGTTAGCTTTCCATCGCTGTGCGGCAGTCACTCGCGGCGGTCACACTCGCGGCGGTCACACTCGCGGCAGTCATACTGCGCTGCAGTCATACTGCGCTGCAGTGATGCGTGACGCAGGCTATTTGTTGCGGAGAGGGAGGGATTCGAACCCTCGGTACCCTTGCGGATACACATGATTTCCAATCATGCACCTTCGGCCACTCGGTCACCTCTCCGTGCCCACGGCGTGCTGTCTATCCGCTGACAGAACGCCCAGGGCCTGGCGGAGAGAGTGGGAGTCGAACCCACGGTACCCTTGCGGATACACCTGATTTCGAATCAGGCACCTTCGGCCACTCGGTCATCTCTCCGCCGCGGACTCTGGCAGCCTCGATCCACGCTGTCAACGGTCGCGCCGTTCCGGGACGCGGTTTTCGATGAGCCGCTGCAGGGGCCAAACAGGGTCGCCGGTTGCTCGCCCGGGCGATGGCTGAAGAGCCGCCCGTACCCGCCATCGACGACCCCGCCGGGCGGGACCGGCTGCGAGCCCCTACCCCACGCTGCAGACGCAGGCGATATTCAGCAAGCAGCCGGGCGCCACGGCTGAGCGTTCCGTCCAGGTGTCTCGATCTGCACGGCGTTTCACGGTGAGACGAGCAGCGGTCGCCTGCGCTCGCGGGCGGCGAGCGCGACAATTCGCGCTAAGCTGAGTGAAGGTCGCCAATGCTGGATGTTCGCAAGAGCTTCGTCATCGTGGGCTGCGTCGCCGTGGGCTTTGTACTCTCTGCGGGGCCCGGGCTCGTCGCACGCGCCGCCGAACCGGAGCGCTGGGCGCAGGCGATCGCCCCCGGTAGCAGCAGCCGCACGGCGAGCGAGATATCCGCGCAGCGGCGCATCGCGGAGCTCGAGCAAAAGGTAAAGGAGCTGGAGGCGGCGCGCGGCAGCGCCAGCAGCGCGGAGCAAGCCACAGAGCTGGCTGCCGCGATCGCGCGCACTGAGCAGCTCGAGGCGCGCAACCGTGCGCTCTCGCTCGAGAAGCAGGGGCTCACGCAGAGCCTGTTCGAGACGCCGGCTCACGGCGGCTGCGAGCAGCCGGACCAGGCGGATGCCAGGGAGCAGCTGCGCTACTGGGCGCAGCGGCTGCGTGACGGGGAGAGCAACGTGCGCAGGCTCTCATCGGAATGGAACTCGGCGCTGCAGGTGATCCTGCGGCGTGAGCGGCAGCTCGATCCCAATCCCTGGCGCGAGCAGTGAGCGCGCCCGAGCGAAGCTCGCCCTCCCCGCGCTGGCGAGGAGGACGGCCTTCGGACGTCAGCCAGCTGGTTCAGGCCGATGTGCGGTAGACAAACTCGCTGCCCTGCACGTACGCGGTGAGCTGCTCGATCTGTGAGAGCCGATCGCTGGCGAGGTATTTCACGATATCGCCGATCGAGACGATGCCCTCCAGCTGAGTGCCATCAAACACCGGAAGGTGGCGGATATGGTTGCTGGTCATCAGGCTCATGCACTCTTCCATCGGTGTGTCTGGCCCCACCGAGATCAGCCCGCTCGACATGATCTCCTCCACGCACGTGGTGCGCGAGGAGCGGCCGAATAGCGCCACCTTGCGCAGGTAGTCACGCTCCGTGAGGATCCCGCACGGACGCATGCCGTCCAGCACGATCAGCGCGCCCACGTTGCGCTCCACCATCTTCGAGATCGCGTCGAACACCGTCGCGGTGCGATCGATCGTGTGTACCGTCGATCCCTTGATCATCAGCAATTGAGACACCGTTGCCATCGCAGCACCTCCGCTCCTGCCCCCAGCCTGTACCCCTCGGCGCGCTGGTCGCCCGCCCGCCGAGACGGAAAGGCTGACACACCGAAGCTGTCGAGGATATCACCAGCGTAAATTTGTTGCACCGATGTACTTCGGGACTCGCCGCAGGTTTGCGCTGCTGAGGTGGTTTGTCAGCAAGCGCGGGTTTTCGCCGCGCTTTTGCGCACCAGAGTGCAGCGGAGGCAGGCTGGTAGAACCGGTTGCCATGGCCACGTTTTGGCGGCTCGCGACCGCCTGCTCCTGAAACCCTTGCCCCCTGAACGACGAAAGCCGCCGCCCGGGTGGGGCGGCGGCTCCGAATTGTCCGCTGTCGTTTACGCTGGGCTCAGAAGTCCAGACGCATGCGGACGCCTGCCATACGCGGATCGTTGTAGAAGCGCGAGTGGAAGCCGGACTGCGAGATGATGTTCGTCGGATAGACGGTGTCGAACACGTTGTTCACGAAGCCGCGGATGGACATCATGCCATCCGTGCGCTTCCAGCCGAGGCTGATGTTGACCGTGGTGTAGGTCGGCACCCGGTCGTTGAAGCGCTCGATGTTGTTCGCGAGCGCCGTGTACTGCTGGCAGGTGTTGGTGTTGTTGTACATCATGCACAGCATTGCGCCGGCCGGATCCTCCACGTTCTCGATCGGATCAGGCTCGCCCGTGATGGGGTTGATACCCCAGCCTGGACCACGCTTCTCGAAGTTCTTGCCGTCGCCGTTGAAGGCGTTGAAGAAGTGTGGGCCTCGGGTCTGCCCCTGGATGATCCAGTCGAAGGTGCCGGCGGCGGTGAAGATGATCTGCGAGAGGCTGTAGTTCAGGGTGTACGGCGAAACGCGCGGCAGCCAGTTGCCGCCGATGTCCACCTCTGCCGGCTCGGTGCCGAGGCCCAGGCGGTCGTCGTTGACGTAGGTCTTGTCGGGGAAGCGCGCGTCCATGACCAGGGCGTGCACATCCGCCTCGAAACCCCACGGCAGGGCGTAGACCACGTCCACGTCCAGACCGTATGCGGTGGCCGTCTCCTTGGCGTTCTGGCGTGCCGCGGCACCACCACGGGTGTCCACGAACGGCATGTTCGTCAGCGGATCGATCTCGATCATGCCGGTGTTGGGATCGATCGGCGGCGCCGTACCCACGGTGAGGATCGTCTGGAACTGCAGGTCCGAGTACAGGTACGCGAAGGCCGCCGCGTTCACGCGCAGCTTCTTGTCCAGGAACTGGTTCTTGGCGCCGATCTCCAGTGAATACGCCTCCTCGGCGCCGTAGTCGGGGGTGAGGTACTCACCGGGCCGATCCGGATCCGGGAAGCTGTCATTGAAGCCGCTCGCCTTGTGACCGCTGGAGAGCGTGGCGTACAGCATGGAGTCCTTCACCACGTCGTATTCGACGCCCACCTTCCAGTCGGCGTAGTCGTCGTCGGCCTCACCGTTCTGCGCGCGGGGGTTGGTGAAGTCTGCCGGCACGGACGAGCGTACGCCGTTCACGCAGCGCCAGTGACCCTCCGCGTCCTGGGCGATGCGCTGCGGGTTGCCGACCGTCACGTTGCCAGCGGCATCCGTGAAGCCCTCCGCGGGCACGTCGTTACACAGTGCGATGGCTGCCTGGTCACGAACGCCGAAGCTCTCGATGCCGTCGAGGAAGAAGTTGACGCGCTCTTCCACCGTGGCGGTGGACGTCGGCACGTCGTAGTTGTCGCGCTCGAGCCCGCGGAAGCGGAAGCCCTCCGTGCCGAAGCGACCGATGCCGTTGTTCGCCAGCCCGGGCTGAGTACACACGCCCATGTTGTTCTGCGCGGCACAGAGCGTGTTGCCGTTGGTGGGCAGACCGTTGCCGATCATCCACAGACCGCCCAGGCGATCCTTGTGCTCCCAGGAGTAGCGGATGCCCGCCAGGACGCGGAACGTGTCCGTGACCTTGAACGTGGCGTCCGCGTAGCCGGCGTACGAGTAGCCCACCGTGGAGGGCATGTTGAACTCGTTGAAGCCACCCGGATCCGCGGTGACCTGACCGAGGAATGCGCCCTGATCTTCGTAGAAGCCGAAGGCGCCCACGCTCCACACGAACTGCTGGTCATCAGGCGAGGCCACGCGGAACTCACCGACCCAGGACTCCGAGTCGTTGTGCTGCTGCTGCGCGAAGGACCAGTTATCCCACTGCTGGGTCAGCAACGTGTTGTCCGGCGTCCCCGGAGCGAAGTAGCCCGCGTTGGAGCCGCCGTACAGGATCCAGTCCTGGAAGCGGTAGCTGCCGAGCAGCTCGAAGTTCACCGGCCCCGCGTCGTACGTGGCGTTCAGACGCACGCCCCAGTGCGTCAACGACGACTCCGGGTAGCGGCCGCGCTGCCACACCTGACGGGGGTTGTCGATCGCGTCGGGATCGATCGGGGTCAGCACGTCGTCCGCCTGCGTGTTCGGCGTGTTGTTCACGTCGATGCGGCGCTGGAAGCCGTTCTGCAGGTTGATGCCGGTGTAGCCCGCGCCGCGCGAGAGCGTGTAGTCGCCAGCCAGGGTGATGTCCAAGCCGGGTGCCGGCTTGAAGCGGAGCTGCCCCTTCAGGGCGTAGTCGTTGGTGTCCTGAGCGCCGGGCAGGTGATCGAGCGGGCCCACGTTCTCCCACGTCGGATCGATGCTGGTCGACGCCGCGGCGACGCGGAGGGCGAGGCTGTCGCCCAGGGGCACGTTCACCATGCCCTGGTACTCACGCCGGTGGTACGTACCGATCGTCATCTCGGCGTAGGCCTGGTACTCGCCGTACACGGCCGGCCTGGAGATGATGTTGACCGAGCCGCCCGTGGCGTTGCGGCCGCGCACCGTGCCCTGAGGACCGCTGTTGACCTCCACCCGCTCCACGTCGAGGTAGGCGGCGTTGAGGCCGCGCACGCGCGGCAGGTACACGTTGTCGAGGTGCACGGCGACGGCGGGATCACCCAGCTCCGTCGTGTTGTCCGAGCCCACGCCGCGGATGTACACGGTGCTGGAGCCCTGATCGTTGATGCCGATCTGCAGACCGGGCACCACCTGAGACAGGGAGGTGACGTTGTTGATACCCAGGTTGGTCAGCTGCGTGCTGGAGAACGCGGCCGCCGTACCGGAGTAGTCCTGCAGGTTCTTGCGGCGGCGGTCGACCGTGATGACCACCTCGTCGATCCCGCCGGGGTTGGGATCACTCACGTCCTCGATCGTGCCCACGTCACCCGGATCGAGCGAGCCAGGGTCGAGCGAGTCTGCTCCTGGATCTACGCCCACCGGCGCATCCGCCTGGGGCGTGGTGGGAGTGGACCCAGCAGGCGCCGGCTCCGCGGAGGGCGGCGCTTCGGGCGCTGGATCTGCCGGCGCTGCCGGGGGCTCTGCCGGCGGATCCGTTTGTTGTGCCCAGCCCGTCGACACCCACAGTGCACACGCAACCCCCGCGCGCTGCGCGTAAGTCGAAAGCACCAAGCTGGAACGAGCCCTACGAATCTTCTTCACTGCAACCTCCGTACTGTGTCGACGCTCCGCAAACAGTCAGCGAGTCCTTCGCCCTTTGCAAGCGCGACTCTTTCGCGCTCGTTTGCCCCCGGGGACCCTTTGAGCAACAGCGCTCGACGTATCAACAGGAGCCTTTGAGACAAAGACCAATTCACTGCTGCGAGCCGAGAGACTGCCGCCCATGCGGCGCGCATCATGCGCGGAACGTAGAATCGTTTCCAGAAAGATCCTCACGCAAAGCTCTTTCAAAGTGATTCGCCGCTGTGCGGCATGTTCGCTTGCCTCGTGCAGCACCTACATCACCCGCACCAGCAATGAGAAAAGAGCGGTGGATTTGGCGCTCTGCGTCGATCGTCGAGTGGCGATTCGACGGAATCCAGCCGTGTACAGTTACATATTCACGCGAGCGCCGAGCCCGCGGCGCTACGCGGGATTTCCGTGCAAAATCAGCCATTCGAGCCCTGCGTCGCGAAGGCTCGGCAACCGCTGCTGAGCGGGACAGCAGGTGTTTCATCCGGCGGACCACCGCCGTGGCGCCGCCGCCGGGCCCCGCGAGTCCCTTCCGCGCCGCGGCGGAGCCTGCGCAGCCCGGGCTCAGCCGCCGTGATGGCGCTGCCAGACTGCTTGCAGCCCCGGACGGCGGGCGATCGCCGCCACGATGGCCTCGACCTTCGGCAGCTCGCGGGCGCGCCAGTCCGCCTCCAGGCACCAGCGGCTCAGCACCGCCAGGTAGAAGTCAGTCACGCACGGCCCGCTCGGCAGCAGCCAGGGCTCGCCCGAGACGGCAGCCTCGACCAGCCGCCAGCGCTGGCGCCAGAGCTCGAGCGCTGCCTGCCGCACGCCGGGCGCGCTCGCTTCATCCGGCGCGAAGCGGCGCGGATAGTCGCAGATCTCGATCAGAGGATACAGCTCTGCCGCCAGAAAGGCGAGCCAGCGTAGCGCCTGCGCGCGCTCCGGCGTGCCGCGCGCGGGCAGCAGCCGTGCCTCCGGGTGCCGCTCGTCCAGCACCAGTAGGATCGCCACGGACTCCGTCAGCACCTCGCCGGCAGGCGTGAGCAAGGTGGGCAGCTTGCGCTGCGGATTGAGGCTCGCATACGCGGCGCCGCGCTGCTCCTCGGCGCTCAGCGAGACATTCACCCACTCATACGCCAGCCCGCCCTCGACGAGCGCCAGCTCCACGATGCCGGCGCCGCTACCGTTCTCCCCGTACAGTCGATAGCTCATCCAGCGGCCATACGCCGGACGGCAGCAGGAGACCAGCCCCTAGTGGCCCCCCCCGCGGAGGCGGGCGCGGATCACCAGCGCCTGGCGCCTCAGCGCAGCTCGAGCAGCTCGACCTCGAACAGGAGCGTGGCATTGGGCGGGATGACGCCGCCCGCGCCGCGCGCGCCATAGCCCAGCTCCGGCGGGATCAGCAGCGTGCGCTTGCCGCCGACCTTCATGCTGGCCACGCCTTCGTCCCAGCCCTTGATCACGCGACCCTCACCGAGCGGAAACGAAAATGGCCGCCCGCGGTCCAGCGAGCTGTCAAACTTTGCGCCTTTTTGACCATCGACCCACAGCCAGCCCGTGTAGTGCATCACGCAGGTCTGGCCCGCCGCGGGGCTGGCCCCGTTACCGACCAGCGTGTCTTCGAAGGAAAGTCCACTCGCGCTCTTGGTCATGCTCATCGGGGCACTGTAACGGACACCGGCTCGAGACGGGAGCAAAACCTCGATACGCTGTTGCCGCTACCCTGCGGCCCTGCCCGCCGGGGTGCGCCAGTGCCGCGCGCGCGGATGCGGCAGCGCGAGGTGTACGCGGCGGCAGACAAGAACGCCTCTTGCACGCGGATGGCCGCCGGGATCAGCTGTCGCCGCTCCGGCGGCTCGGAGCGCGCACGCAGCAGGAACGGAGTGCCGATCTTCTGGTAGCCCAGGCGCACCACGCGCTGGCCGCTCGGCGCGGGAGCAGCTGCGGTCGTGGTCTGGGCCGTGGGCTCGGACCGGCAAGCCAGCAACCCCAGCAGCAGCACTGCCCAGGACAGCAAGCGGAGCGGAGCGCTCCGCGCGAGCGGGCGCGACGGCTCCGTCACGGGCGGGGGACGAGCGGGCAGCGGCAGGACACAGGCTTGCACACATTCTCCTGATCGCTGCTTTCAGCACGTGCGATGCCAACTATGTTGGCGCGCGACCATCGTGAAGAGTGCTGCGATTTTTCAGGCGCACCCCCCATTCTCGGGAGGCTACCTGCTCCGCGAGCAGCAGCTCGGCTGCAACGAGTGCTGCTCCGACAACACTCGCGCGCCAGCGAGGGCTGATGGCGGCTGACCCCGAGCGCTCCCGGCGGCGCGCCTTCGGCGTGCTCGCCGTGCCGGGCTTTCGCCCGTACCTGGCCACGTTTTTCCTGACGATGATGGCCGACAACGTGGAGCACGTCATCAGCTACTGGCTGATGTTTCAGAAGTTCCAGTCGGCAGCCCTGGGCGGCTTTGCCGTGGTGTCTCACTGGCTACCGTTTCTCGCCTTCTCGCTGCCGGTCGGCGCGCTCAATGACCGCTTCGACTCACGCCGGCTGATCCAGCTGGGCGGGGCACTGTTTCTCCTGGTGTCCGCCGCCTGGGGCTACTTCTTCCTCACGGACACGCTGCAGATGTGGCACGCGATGGTGCTGCTGGTGTTGCACGGCTGCGCAGGGGTGTTCTGGAGCACGTCCAGCCAGATGCTGCTGTATGACATCGTCGGCCCCGCCGAGCTGAAGAGCGCGGTTCGACTGAACGCCACGGCGCGCTACCTGGGCGTGCTGGTGGGCCCGGGCGTGGGCAGCCTGGTGATGCTCAGCCTGGGCCCGATGCGCGGTATCTTCCTGAACACGCTGTTCTACCTGCCGCTGTTGTCGTGGCTGGCACGCGCCCCGTATGGCCGCCACTATCGGGCCGCGAGCGCTGCAGGCGTGCAGCACGCGGGGCCGCAGCGCGCGGTCCGGGGCCTCGCGGACGTGCTGGATACCCTGCGCCAGGTGCGCGGGGTGCCGGCGCTGAGCAGCATGTTGCTCCTGGCGGGGGCCGCCTCCTTCTTCGTGGGTAACAGCTATCAGGCGCAGATGCCTGGCTTTGCGCGAGACCTCGGCCACGGCGACCCGGGCTTCGCCTACACCGCGCTGCTCGGCGCCGATGCTGCCGGCGCGCTGCTGGCGGGGCTGGTGCTGGAGAGCAGCGGGCGGGTCTTCGACACGCGCGCCGTCACCGCGCTGCGGCTGGCGCTGTGCTGGGCGGCGGCGCTCGTGGCCTTCGCCCTCACCCGTCGCTTCGGGCTGGCGCTGCCGCTGCTCTTTCTGGCGGGCTTCTTCGAGCTCTCCTTCAGCAGCCTGGCCCAGACCCTGGTACAGATGCACGCGCCGGAGGAGATCCGCGGCCGCGTGCTGGGCCTGTTCGGCATGGCCAGCTCCGGGCTGCGCACGTTCAGCGGGTTGACGGTGGGCCTGGCGGGCAGCATCAGCAACATCCACACCTCCCTCGCCTGCTCTGCGCTGGTCTTTCTGCTGGCGACCGGCTGGCACCTGCTGGCACGGCGCAGCGCAGACTAGCGGCGGCATACAGCGCAGGCGCGCCCGCGCGGCACGCTGGGCTCACAGCCCGAGCGCGTTCACTGCCTCGGGCACGCCCGTGTAGCCCTGAAAGTACCAGACCCACCAGGCGAGCATCATCACCCCGTGGCCGACGAAGATGCCGACATGGCTGCACATCTCCACGCGGTCGGAGTGCTTCTGCACGTAGCGGCGCCAGTGAAAGGCCTCATCGATCAGGCTGTACACGAACGAGAGCACCGTCAGCACCAGCGCCGGGATCCAGAACGCAGGCTGCGAGTGCGCCGCGCACAGCAGCACGCAGCTGGCGATGCCGCAGGCGATGGTAATGCCGTGCACGAGGCCCTCGGCGGCCTGGATCTCCCGCTTGTACACCGTGCGATGGCCCACGGTATCCACTGCAATGCTGAGCGCGAAGATCAGGGCGCCTGCCGGCACCCAGTAGGCCACGGCTGGAAATGGTGCGCCCGCCGAGCGCCCCGCGAACAGAAAGCCACCGGTGGCCAGCACCAGCCCGAACATCAGCCCCACCCAGGCGACATAAATGGCCCAGTCTGTGCCGTCGAACTCGCGCACGCGCCCGACGTAGACGCGCAGCTCAGAGAGGAATGAGCTCTGCTCCATCCAGCACCGTATCCAGCTGCGCCGCCCGGAACTTGCCGCGGCGGCTGAGTTGCACCGTGGTGAGCGCCGCACGGGCGCACAGCCAGAGCTTGCGCGAGCGCGGCACGACAGCGCGGGGCGCTCGCGGATCCCAGCCGTTGCGCGCCAGCTCGGGCCCGATCGCCGAGTAGATGCGGCGGGCCGCGTTGACGGCCAGCGCGCTGCGCAACGACAGATACTCGAGGCCGCGATCGCTCGAGGCGTAGTAACGCTCCGCCAGCTCCAGCAGCTCGCGGATGGCGCGGCGGCACGCGCCCGTGGCTGCCTCGGGAAAGGGCCCGCCCAGCTCTCGCGCCAGGCCCCCCGCGCCATGCCGGCGCAAGAGCTCGTCCGGAAGATAGAGGCGCCCGCGCTGCCAGTCCTCCGCCACGTCGCGGCAGACGTTGGTGAGCTGCATCGCCAGCCCCAGGTGCGCAGCAGGCCGCAGCGCGGCAGGGCTGCTCACCCCGAGCACGTGGCACATCATCAGGCCCACGCTGGCGGCCACCCGGTAACAGTACCAGAGCAGCTCGTCGCAGCCGTGATAGCGGTGCTGCGCCACATCCATCTCCATGCCCGCCAGCAACTCCGCCGGATACTGGCGCGGGATGCCAGTGGTGTGCAGCACCTTGCGGATCTCGGTCAGCTCCGGCTCGGCGGGCTCCGGCCCGGAGTAGAGCGAGCTCAGCTCGCTGCGGAGCCGCTCCAGCGCCTCCAGCGACGAACCGCCGTCGCTCTCGTCGATGGCATCGTCCACTCGCCGGCACCAGGCGTACAGGAGCGCCGCGTCGCGCGCAGCTCGCGCAGGCAGGAGCCGGGATGCCAGGGCAAAGCTCTTGGAGTGGCGCTCGATGGCCGCCCGCGGAGCGACGCTGTCGACCCGCGGAGAGACGCCAGCGGCGCGCGGCGACCAGCTGGCCACGCTCACGCCGCCGGCTCCAGCGCAGGCTCGCCCAGCATCAGCCCGACGGTGGCCTTGGCCGAGTTGATGACCCCGGGCAGCCCGGCGCCGGGATGGGTGCCCGCGCCCACGATGAACAGCCCCGGGATCCTGGGGTCCCGGTTGTGCGGGCGAAACCAGGCGCTCTGGGTCAGGCGCGGCGCCAGGGAGAAGGCCGAGCCGTGGTACGCTGCCAGCTCCTGCGCGAAGCTCTGCGGCGTGATGAAGCGCTGCGTGACCAGGCGGCCGCGCAGCCCCGGCAGCACGCGGCGCTCCAGCTCCGCCAGGATGCGCTCCGCGTAGCGCGGCCCCTCGCTGCTCCAGTCGATGGCCGCCTTGCCCAAATGCGGCACTGGGCTGAGCACGTAGAATGCCGCGTGCCCCGCGGGCGCCATGCCCGGATCGGTGACGCACGGCGCATGCAGGTACAGGCTGAAGTCGTCCGGCAGGCGGCGACCGGCAAAGATCTCGCGCAGCAGCTCGCGGTAGCGTGGCCCGAACAGCACGGTGTGATGCGCGACGTCTGGGTAGCTGCCGCTGACCCCGAAGTAGAGCACGAACAGCGACATCGACCACTCCAGCCGCTCGAGGCGACGCGCCATCTGCGCAGCGGCAGGGTGCCCGCGATACAGCTGCTCATACGTGTGATACAGATCGGCGTTGGAGACCACCCGCTCGAACGTCTCCACCTCGCCCGCGAGGTGCACGCGATGCACGCTGCGGCCGCCCTCTTCCACCACCTCCACCCTCTGCACGGGCGTGCTCAGCCGCAGCACGCCACCCTGGCGCTGGAACAGCTGCACCAGCGCCCGCACCAGCGCGCCCGTGCCGCCGCGCGGGAAAAAGACCCCCCACTTGCGCTCCAGGTGATGGATGAGCGTGTAGATCGCGCTGGTGTCGAACGGATTGCCACCGACCAGCAGCGAGTGAAAGCTGAGCGCCTGCCGCAGCCGCTCGTCTCTCACGAAGCGGGCCACGGTGGCGTACACCGAGCGATCGGCGCGCAGCCAGGCCAGGTCGGGCGCCACCCGCAGCATGTCCGAGAAGCGCAGGAAGGGGGTGGCCGCGAGCTGCTCGTAGCCCCGGGCGAAGACGCGCCGCGAGTAGTCGAGGAAGCGCTCATAGCCGCGCGCGTCCGCGCTGCTGCGCGCGGCGATCTGCGCGAGCATCTGATCGCCGGAGCCCCCATAGTCGAAGCGCTCGCCGTCGGGCCAGAGCAGGCGATAGAAGGGCGACACGGGCAGCAGCTCGACGTGCTCGGCCAGGCGCTCGCCGGCCACCTCGAAGAGCTCCTCCAGGCAGTGCGGCGCGGTGATGACGGTCGGGCCAGCGTCGAACGTGAAGCCGTCCTGCTCGTACACGTAGGCGCGCCCGCCGGGTTTGTCGCGCGCCTCGTACAGCACCACCTGCTGCCCGGCTGCCTGCAGCCGGATGGCTGCCGCGATGCCGCCGAAGCCGCTGCCGATCACCGCCACCTTCCCACGCGCAGCCAGCCGGGGGTCAGACATAGCTGCGCTCCATGCGCTGCAGCTCCGCACGCAACGCCAGCAGCGCCGGCGCAGGGCCCGTCACGGCGCGCAGGCGCACGAAGCTCTCGTGCAGGTGGCGCCGCACGCGCACCCTGCCCGAACCGTGCAGCTGCTCGCGCAGGCTGCGTGCCAGCAACTCCGGGGGCAGCTCGCGCGCGGCCACGCGGCGACCCATGGCGCGCAGCGGCTCGTGCTGCTCCGGCCCCAGCTCCGCGCTGAGCCACGCCCAGGGCCAGGTGGGGCGGCCCAGCAGCAGGTCCTCGTGACCCTTGTGACAGCGCTGCTCGCTGAGCAGCCCGCCCACGTCATCCAGCATCTGCAGCGCCACGCCCGTCTCTCGCCCGAAGCGGGCCAGCTCCTCGATCAGCGCCGGCGCCGCGCCTGCCGCGACCGCGCCCAGCACCGCCGCCAGCTCCATCAAGGCGCCGGTCTTCAGCTCGGCGGTGGCGCGCACCACCCGCGGGATCTCCCCCTGCGCGAGCTCGTACACGTTGGCCGTCAAATCCAGGCTCTGACCGTGGTGGCAGCGCAGCAACGTGCGCAGGCACCAGCGATGCAGCGAGAGCTGCGCGGAGTCGTCGAGCGGCAGCTCCTGCACCAGCGAGAGCGCCCAGAAGTACATCCAGTTGGCCGCGTTCAGCGCCACGGGCACGCCGTGCAGCACATGCAGGGCCGGCGCGCCGCGGCGCGAGCTGGAGGCGTCCTCGATGTCATCGACGATCAACGAGCCGGCGTGCAAGATCTCCACCATGGCGTCGAGCTGCTCGGGGCAACGGCCGCCGCCGCCGGCCAGCTCGTAGCAGCGCGCGAGCAGGCCCGCGCGCAGCGCCTTGCCCGGGCGCTCCACGAAATCGCGCACGGGGCCGTGCAGGGCGCGCTGCCAGAGCGACTCGCCCAGCGCCGCGGACTCTGGCCCGAGCAGCGCGGCCAGCGCGCGCTCGGAGAAGTGAGCGTCCAGCAGGCGCCGCAAGGGATGCTGGCTGGGCTCGGCGAGCATCGGATCGTTCATGCAGGGGCTCCCCCGGCGAGCCAGCGACGCATGGAGAAGCCCCGCGGAGGACGGCCGCAAATGATCCGCGCGCGATCCGAGGCGAGGGTCTCCAGCGCGTAGAAGCGCCGGATTGTGCTCTGTGGCAGGCCATAGAAGCGCTCGAGCACGTGATAGCGCTCCTCGGGTGCAAACGCGCCGAACAACATCCGGTTCAGCAGCAAGCAGAAGCGCACCTGGCGCGCATGCGCCGCGCGCCAGCGCTGGTAGTCGGCGCCCAGCGCGGCGGCCGCTGGCCGCGCCGCAAGGAAGGCGGCGAAGCGCAGCGCCACTGGCATCGAGTAGCCGGTGGTCGGGTGAAACAGCCCGCCCGCATAACCCGCGCAGACCAGCCCAGCAGGTGAGGCGGGCTCGGGCAGCTCGGAGGGCAGCGGCAAGACGCCGTGCTCCTCTCGCAGCACGGAGCGCACCTGCATGCCGCGGCCGGCGGCATATGCGAGCACGCGCTCGCGCAGCAGCGGCCGATCCAGCTCGGGGCTGGTCGAATAGTAGGTGTCCTCCACCAGCACCCGCGCGGGCGCCCAGGGCAACACGTACACGAAGCGAAAGCCGTCGAGCTGAGGCACGCTGGCATCCATCAGCAGCGGCAGCTCCGGCGCCGTGCCGCTCGAGAGCTCCAGCTCCAACCCCAGGAACTTCTGATAACCGGCGGCTCGCGCGGCCAGCTGCCCGGGCCCCCGCGCATCCACCAGCAGCTGCCCGTGGACGGCCGCGCCGCCCTGCAGCACGGCGCGACCGGGCTCCACCGCCAGTACGTTGGCGGTCAAGAGCCGCGCAGCGGGTGCCGATGCGAAGCGGCTCGAGAGCGCGCGGCGCAAGCCAGCGCTGGTGAGGGCGAGGTATGCGCTCGGCAAGCGACGCCTCGCGCGCGGAAAGATCACGTCGTGAGCCGGCCAGCGGCGCTCCATCAGGCTCGCCACCACCGAGGAGAGCTCAGCCGGGACATCCCCTTCGTGCAGGCACCAGGTGTGATTGCCACCGAGCTCTGGCTCGCGCTCGATCAGGGTGAGCCGCGTGTCGGGACGGCGCTCGAGCAGCGCCAGCGCGATCAAGGCGTTCTGCAGGCCACCACCCACGAGGACGTATTCGTCCCGTTCATCCCTCGCCACTGGCTCGAGGCGCTCTGCCACGGCGTGGTTGAGCTGCGCGCCATCATTGGCCTCCTCACTGGAGCCGGCACGCTCGCTAACCACACTACACCTCGTAGGAGCGCTACAATTATCGTCAAGGCACCGTGCACCTGAGCGCTCTGAATTCGCGCGCGCCGCGCAACATGCGCCGCTCGCCGTCGCTGCTTGCGTGGCAAAACAGCCCGCCTGGTTACGCGCCCGCAACGTCGCACGAGCGCCTTGTCAAACGCGCACGGAGCTGCATGCATGCACTCCATGCCCAGCGCCGAGCGCCGCCGTGTCCTGTTCGTTGCCGAAAATGTCACACTCGCTCAGTGCGTGCGGCTGGCTGCGCTCGCGCGCACGCTGGACCGCGAGCGCTACGAGGTGCACTTCGCGTGCAGCGACTTTCCGGAGCTGATCTTCGCGCGTGACGAGCTGGTGCGGCACCCGCTCGTGAGCCTCTCACCGGCGGCAGCGGCACGCGCGCTGGAGTCAGGCCAGCGCCTGTACGAGAAGGCCACGTTGTTGCGCTACATCGACGCGGAGCGCCGCTTGATCGAGCAGATCGAGCCACGGCTCGTGATCGGAGACTTCCGGCTCTCGCTGTCCACGAGCGCAGGGCTGATGGGCGTACCGTGCGCAGTGCTGATCAACGCCTACTGGAGCCCGTACGCGCGGCGCGCCGGCTTTCCCGTGCCCGACCACCCGATCCTGCGGTGGCTGGGCGAGGAGCTCACCGAGCGCTATTTCCCGCGGGCGCTGCCGCACGTGTTCCGGCACTTCGCCAGCCCGCTCAATCAAGCGCGCGCGCGCCACGGTCTGGCTCCCGTGGGCAGCTTGCTGGAGGCGCTCTGCCACGGCTCCTTCACGCTGTATCCCGATGACCCCAGCCTTACCCCCGTGGACGGTGCGCCCGACAGCCATCGCTTCCTCGGGCCCGTGCTGTGGCAGCCCGAAGTGCCCGATGATGACGCGGGGCCGGACAGGGTTGCGCTGGACAGGGCCGCGCCAGACAGGGCCGCGCTGGACAGCCCCCGAGCGGGCGAGGAGCCGCCGCTGGTGTATGCCACCCTCGGCTCCTCCGGCACCCTCTCGCTGCTACCTGCGCTGGTCGAGGCGCTCGGAGCGCTCCCGGTGCGCGCCTTGATCGCCACCGCCGGGCGCACGGAGCTGGGCTCCTTGCCCGCCAACGTCAAGGTGCAGCGCTTCGTTCGCGGTGCGGACGTGGCACGGCGTGCGGCGCTCGTCGTCTCCAACGGCGGCAGCACCACCGGCTATCAGGCGCTCAGCCAGGGCACGCCGGTGCTCGGCTTGCCCAGCAACCTCGATCAGTACCTGGCCACGGCCGCGATCGACGCCTCCGGCGCGGGCCTGTCCGTCAAGGCACGACTGGCGGACGCCGCAGGGCTGCGCGCAGCGCTGGAGCGCGGGCTGCACGATACGAGCTTGCGCCGCGCGGCGCGCGCGCTGGCCGCGAGCTTTGCCCGGCTCGACGCCGCGGCGGCGTTCCGCTCGTTCGTCGACTCTGTCACTCATCCTGCGCGTACGGCCGCGGTGCCCGCTGCGCATGGGGCCGCCCTGCCCGCTGCGGATGCCAGCGCTACAGCAGATAACGCGCCTGAATGACGATGGCCGAGGGGCGCGGCGCCAGCCGGAACGCCGCGGCGGCAAAGCTCGGTGGGCCAAACGGCGCCGAGGCATCGTTGGAGAAGCCGTAGCCCTCCTGCGGCATGCCCAGGAAGTTGAAATCCATCTTCGAGTTGCCGTTTTCGTCATGCAACACCGCCACCGCATACACGCCGGGGCGCACGCCGGTGAAGGTGACCGCCGCGCGATCCTTGCTGATGCTGGCGAGCTTGCCGGCCAGCGCCTTCTTCTGATCGGGAAAGCTCTCCGCGGCCGCAAACAGCGCCACTGCCACCCGACCGCGCGCGTTGCGCAGCCCGCTGATCCGCACGGTGAGCGAAAAGCCCGGCGCCTCTTGCTCTGCGCTGGGCCTGGCGTCGCTGGCCAGCGCGCTCGCGGGCGCGCCTCCGCTCAGGCAGGCAGCAAGACAGGCCAGGGTCAGCGCCAGCCAGCGACGGGGCTGGCCTGAACGGCACACGGCGGAACGTGCAGGGCAACGTGGAGGGCAGTGTTGCATCCACTCTCCTTCGCGTGACCGAGCGCGCCGTCAATGGAGCGCTGCGAGCTTTCGCGCCTGCGACGCAAAGCGCCGCTACCCGCGGCGAGCAGCCCGCGGTCCGTCACGCAGCGTGGGCGCGCTTGCGCCGCACGCTGCTCTTCGACGGCCGGGCGCTGGCCAGCGGCGCGTCGGGGCCGAGCACCCGGATCGCGGGCAGATCAAAATCGGTGCCCAGCGCCAGCCCCTGGCTCCAGATCAGCTCGGTCAAGTGCTTCCAGAACCGGGTGAGCCCTGCGCTCGGCTGACACGGAGTGAGCGCTCGCGCCTGCGCGGCGGTCGGGCACTTGCCCGTGCCGTGCGCACGCAGCTCGCGGAAGAGCGCGCTCACGCTGGGGCGCTCGAAGCGAGCGCGACTGCCCTCACCGAGCTTGCAGGGCGCAAAAGAGAAGCGCTCCGCGCCCCCATGCGGTTGCCCGAGGAACGGCTGCTGCGGCTGGCCGCGCAGCGCGGGCTCGACCAGCTTGCCGTAGTGATTCTTGAGATTGGCCGCGGCGTGGCTGCTGAGCCGCCGCTTCACGACCACGACCGTGTCCAGCACCCAGTCGAGCGAGTCCCTGGCGCCGGGCAGGGGCGAGCCAAACAGCACCACATCGCCCGGCTGCGGTTGCACGTCGCCGGGCTGTGGCGGCTGCTGCCACGCGCTCTGGTGCTGCCGCAGCGACCAGACGAAGCCCGGGTGAAAGATCCAGGGGTCGGTGTCGAGCTCGGGCTGGCTGACGCTGATCGAGGGCGTCTGCACGAAGCGCGGCCCCTGGCCGCGAGCCTCCACCGGGCGCGCGTGAGTCGGTGCCTCGTATTCGGCCCAGACGCACACCTCGCCGTGCACCAGCTTGCCGGTGTGCGAGATCGCGCCGCCGTACACCTGCAAGAACTTGAGCCCGTGCTGCTTGCCTGCGGGCCACGGGCAGACCGTCTGCCCCTGCTCGGGCACTCGTTCCTGCCCAGTGTGGGGCAGCAGCCACACCCTGCCGTCGTCGCCCGGTTTTATGCCAGAGTTCACGTTCTGTGTTCGACAGAGCGGCGGTGGCCGGCCGGGCTTGACTGTGAAGCGACGCGCCGCGGGCAGGAGCGTGCACTTTTACGCAGGTTGCGGCCGACCCTGCGATCCACTCTGAAACACTTCACCCCTGGAGGGGCTCGGCCGCGCCCGCAGGAGGCGGCGCCGTCGCGTCGGGCGAATGGAGGCACACCTCGTGCAGCAGGGCGAAGCCGATCCCCAGGGCCAGGGCGGTGAAGCCGATGGCGCCCAGCCCCAGGCGCCCCACGAGGAAGCCGACCAGCGCCGGCAGCAGCGCCGAGCCCAGGGTGGCGCTGCTCACCAGCAAGCCCACGGCGTGAGCCGCCCGCTCCTCGCCCACGCGGCGCGGAGTGCGCGCCATCAACGTCGGGTAGATCGGCGCCAGGCTGACCCCCAGGAGCAGCAAGCCCAGGCGCCCGCCCAGCCCCGGCGCCAGCACCAGCAGCGCCACGCCAGCGACCACGCCCACGCTGGCGCGGCGCAACAGCCGATCGGGCCCCCACCACTCCGCCACCCAGCCCAGCGCGATGCGACCCAGGGTGAGGCTGGCCCAGTACGCAGCCGTCCACGCGCCGGCCCCGGCCACCGGCAGGCCGCGCCCCTCGGTGAGCCAGGTGAAACACCACTGTCCCACCGTGGACTCGAGCCCCGTGTAACAGAAGAACGCCGCCATCGAGAGCCACACGTTGCGGCTGCGCAAGGTGGCCTGCAACGTGGCGCTGCGCGCTGCCTGCGCCGGCGCGGGGCCCGCGGGCTGGCTCCACTGGCGCCGGGTGAGCACAAAGGCGCCCGCCATCAGCGCGAGCAAGCAGGCCAGCAGCGCGTAGCCCGAGCGATAGCCGGGCCCTGCCACCGCCGCGGTCATGATCAGAGGCCCCGCGCTGGCGCCCACCCCCCAGGAGGCGTGCAGCCAGTTCATGTGACGCACCGAGAAGTGGCGCGCGGCATAGGCGTTCAGCGCGGCGTCGATGGCGCCGGAGCCCAGCCCCACGAAGAAGGCCACCGGAAAGAACAGCGACCAGCTCGGCGCCAGCGCAAAGCCCGTGAGCCCGAGCGCGACCAGAGCGCTGCTGAGCGAGAGCAGGCCGCCCACCCCCAGGCGCGCCATCAGCCCCCCCGCCAGAAGACCGGAGCAGAAGTAGCCGCTCACTCCTGACACCAGCGCCGCGCCCATGGCCTGAGGTGGCAGCCCAAACTGCTGGCGCAGCGAGGGCCAGGCGACGCCAAAGATGGTGTCGGGCAGACCGAGCGAGATGAACGCCAGGTACGCGAGCAGGAGCAGACGCGCTTCGCGCTTCATTCGACTCCTAGGCGGGGCTCGGCGCTGCGAAATGTGTCACGCGAGGGGTAAGGTAAACCAGAAGCGAGCCCCCTGCCCTGTGCCAGCGCTCGCCGCGGGGCCTGCACTGGCCGCGCCCGGTGCGCTGGGCTCCACCGCGATATGGCCGCCGTGTGCCTCCACCGCCAGGCGACAGAAGGCAAGCCCCAGGCCGACGGAGTGATACTGCTTGCTGCGGCGCGCCTCCACCTGCTCGAACTTCTGGAAAATCCGCGAGCGAAACTCCTCGGGCACACCGGGGCCCTGATCCACCACCGAGATGCGTGCGAAGCGCTCGCCGTGCCGCTCGAGCTGCACCACGACCGCGCTGCCGCGCGGCGCGTGCTTGATGCCGTTCGACAGCAGATTGCTGATGATGCGGCACACGATGGCTTCATCGCAATGGGCCGCCACGTCCTCGCCATGCTGCTGGAGCCGCACGTTGCACACGCTCGCGAGCGGCGTGAGCTCCCTGATCGCGCGATCGATCAGCTGCAGCAAGTCATGGCGCGCGAGGTCCAGCGGCATGGAGCGCTGTTCCATCCGATTGATGTCGAGCAACTGCCGGGCCATCTCCACCAGCTCCCGCGTGGAGGTGCGCGCAGCCGCCACGTCCCGCCGCAGCCGCTCGGGCACGCCCTCCGGCAGATCACCGGCCAGCATCTCCAGCATGATCAGGATGTTGCTGAGGGGCGAGCGCATGTCGTGCACGACCATGTGGATCAGATCATCCCGCAGCTTCTCCAGGGCTCGCAGCTGCTCATAGCTCTGCTCCAGGGTGCGATTGCGCTCCTCCAGCTCGGCCTGCAGGCGCCTCAGCCGAAGGTGAGTGCGGATGCGTGCATAGACCTCATCCAGCTGGAACGGCTTGGTGATGTAGTCCACCCCGCCCACGTTGAAGGCGTTCACCCGGCAGTCGATCTCGGTCAGGGCGGTGAGAAAAATGACCGGAATGTCGCGGCAGCCTTCCTGCTGGCGGAGGCGGCGGCACACCTCGTACCCGTCCATCTCCGGCATGTTGATGTCGAGCAGGATGAGATCCGGCGGCTCCCGCTCGACGGCTTGCAAGGCCTGCCTGCCGCCGTTCACCGGCCGCACCTGGTAGCCCTGGCTGTTCAGCATGCTGGCCAGCAACCGCAGGTTCTCCAGCGTATCATCTACCACCAGGATGCTCGCGCGCTCCGGAGGTCCCTCGCCGCCCGCGTGCCCTGCCGAGCCTTGCCCTACCGAGCCCTGCCCTGCCGAGCCCTGCCCCGGAGACGGCTGCCCGGCGCTGGGTGCTGCTCCTGCCGCTGGCACACCGCCCGCTGGCGCTCCGCCAGCGGGCCCCGCGCTGGCTCCCACTCCGTTCGACTGCACCTGCCCTCCGCTCGCGTGCAGCAATATCATGGTTGCAGCACGGCGGCATGCTCCTTTGTTGGCCTCACGGCTGGGCTCGCTCCGTGTTGCTGAGCGCCATTCGAGGATAGTACCGTCTGCACCGGGGTCAGGCGGGCGATGACGCCAATCATTCAGTGGCTCGAGCACACCTTTGCGCGCATCCCGCTGCCCCTGCTGCAGGTCTGGGGCGGGCTGAGTTTCTTCCTCGGCTTTGCGCTGGCGCTGGCCGCCTTTGCGGGCTTCACCTTTCGCCCGGGCGGCAGCTGGGGGCTGGGGCGCGAGCGACAAGCCTGGGACGCCAAGGCCTTCCTGTGCATCCCGCTGACGTTTCTGCTGATCATCGTCAGCGGTTACCTGGGCTCCTTCATCGTGCTGGTGCCCGGCGCGCAGACGTTCGAGTCGCTGAAAGACCTGGTGGTCTTTCTGTGCATCGTGCTGTTCGGTTATCCGGCGCTGATCAGCGTGCCCTTTGCCTACGGGCTCTCGGATCTGATCGAGGGCGTGCCGCCAGCGTTTCTGTTCGCGTGGCTGCCCGGGTACTTCATCAATCCCACCTGCTTCTGGCTGGCATACCAGCTGCTGGGTAGAGATCCCGACTTTCGCCACTCCGGCACCTGGGGCAGATACGCGGCGTTCGTGCTGCTGTTCATGGGCCTGGAGCCAGCGCTCTGGGGCTTCATCTGCGCTGAGAAGTTCACGCCGGAGATCTCGTACCGCAGCATCACTCCCGCGCTGCTCTTCACCACCAGCATCACCTGGCTGCTCGCGCCGCTGGCCATGCTGGGCGCGCTGCCGCTGGCGCGGCGTCTAGGCCTGTACTGGGCCGAGATTCCGGGCCACGTGTTGCAGCGCCGCTGGCGCGGCGCGCGCCGCGGCTGGAAAACGGCGGGCGAAGGCGCTCGGCAGGCTCCAGAGACGAACCGCGGACTGCCGATCCGCATGTTCATCCTGGCCCCGTTCGTGGTGCTGGTGCTGCTGATGGTGGGCAGCACCGCCTACGTGACGTTGCGCAGCGCGGAGAACGACGCCAACCGCCTGGCCATGCGCCTGCACCAGGAGATTGCGCAGAACATCAACCTGCAGCTGGATGAGTACCTGGACACGCCCCGCTCGGGCCCGCTCGAGGCGGAGCTCGGTCAGCTGCTCACCGGCCTGCCCATCGCCCGCGACGGTCGAGCGCTGATCATGGATCGCACGGGGCGCATCATCGCGGCCTCCAGCCCGAGCAATGATCCGGTGCTGGCGCACGCCGTGGCCAGCACTCGAGAGGGGCTGCGCGCCGGCAGCAACGAGCTGGAGCTCCGCTTCTCGCACGTCACCGCCAAGCCGCTCTCGCGCGAGACGTGGCTGGCCCGGGCCGAGGCCTACCGTGATCGCCGGGGCGAGCACTCGGAATGGCTGCTGGTCACGGCCATGCCCGAGGGCTACTATCTGGCGGGGGTAAAGACCGGTAACAGCCGCTCGGCCATGGTCTTTGCGCTGGCGCTGCTGCTCTCGCTGGCCGTGGCCGCGCCGCTGGCCTCCGTGGTCACCACCCCGCTGCAGCGCATCTCGCGCGCCACCGGCGCGCTGGCACAGGGCGATCTGACGCAGCGAGTGCCCACAAGCCGCCTGGAGGAGCTGGGCGCGGTGGCGGTGGGCTTCAACGAGATGGCGCAGCGCCTGCAGCGCTCGTTTGAGGACCTGCGCGCAGAGGTGGAGACGCGCAAGGCGCGGGAGCGAGAGCTGGAGGCGAGCGAGGCCCGCCTGCGCACGAGCGAGAACCGCGTACAGCTCGCCGTCAAGGTCGCACGTCTGGGCGTGTGGGACTGGGACGTGGAGCAAAACCAGATGCTCTGGGATGACTCGATGTACACGCTGTATGGCCTGCGCAAGGAGGAGTTCAGCGCCGCATACGAGGCCTGGCTGAAGTGTCTGCTGCCGGAAGACGTGGAGCGCGCCACCAGTGACGTGGAGGCCGCGCTGCGCGGCGAGCGGGACTTCAAGTCAGAGTTTCGCGTGCGCTGGGCGGACGGCTCGCTGCACTACATCAAGGGGCTGGGCCATACCGTGCGCGATGCGACGGGGCGGCCCCTGCGCATGGTGGGCATCAACTGGGACGTGACGGAGCAGCTCGAGACCGAGCGGGAGCTGCGCGAGCACCGCGATCACCTGGAGGACCTGGTGCGCAATCGCACCTTGGCGCTGCACCAGGCCAAGGAGCAGGCGGACGCCGCCAATCGGGCCAAGAGCACGTTCCTCGCCAGCATGTCGCACGAGATCCGCACGCCGATGAACGCCATCCTGGGCTTTGGCCAGCTGATGGAGCGCGAGAATGATCTCTCCCCGCGCGATGGCGACCGGCTGAGCAAGATCATGGCGGCCGGCTATCACCTGCTGGAGCTGATCAACAACGTGCTGGAGATGTCCAAGATCGAGGCGGGGCGGGTGGAGGTAAAGCACGCCACGTTCGATCTGCACGCGGCCATCGCCCACGTGGACGCGATGATGCGCAAGGGCATGGAGGACCGGGGGCTCCGCTTCCTCGTGACGGGGGTCGAGTCGCTGCCGCGCTACGTGCGCTCGGACGTGGCCAAGCTGCGCCAGATCTTGATCAACCTGCTGAGCAACGCGGCCAAGTTCACTGCCGCGGGCAGCGTCAGCTTGCGCGCGGCGGCGGAGGGCCTGGCCAACGGACAGGCGCGGCTACGCTTCGAGGTGGCGGACACGGGCGTGGGCATCGCGCCGCACGAGCTGGACAAGGTATTCGAGCCGTTCGTGCAGACGGACAGCGGGCTTCGCAAGCAGACCGGCACGGGCCTGGGTGTCTCGATCAGCCGTGACTTCGCTCGCCTGCTGGGCGGAGATCTGACGTTGCAGAGCACGCCGGGCGAGGGCACCACCTTCTGCGTCGAGCTGCTGGCGACCGTGGGCTCGCGCGCGGAACTGGTCGAGCTGAAGGTGGCGGACGGCCGCCGGCCAGACGCCAGCGGCGGGCGCGAGCTCACCATCCTGATCGTCGATGATCAGGAGGACAACCGGACGTTCCTGCGCGAGATGTTGCTGAGCGCCGGCATCCGCGTGTTCGAGGCGGAGGACGGGGCCAGCGCCGTGACCCGCTTCAGCGAGCTGAGGCCGCACCTCATCTTCATGGATGTGAAGATGCCGGGCATGGACGGGGTGGAGGCCACGGCCCGCATTCGCCAGCTGCCCGAGGGCAGCGACGTGCCGATCGTGATGCTCAGCGCTTCGGTCTTTGATGACGAGCGGCACGCGGTGCTGCAGACGGGCGCCAATCAGTTCATCGCCAAGCCCTTTCAGGTGGCGGAGATCTGGAGCGCGCTGGAGCAGCACCTGGGCGTGGGTCTGGTGCCCGACACGCCCGCTGCCAGCAAGCGCGAGGGCCCTGCGCTCACGCGCGAGCAAGTGGCAGCGCTGGGCGAGCACGCCGTCAACGCCGTGCGCGAGGCGATCGAGCTCGGCTATGTGCAGCGCATCCCGGCGCTGCTGTCGGGTGTGGGTGCAGAACATGCGGTGACGGTGGCAGCGCTTTCGCAGCTGGCTGAAGATTTGGAGCTAGAGAAGCTGAGCCGGTTGCTGTGATCGCGAGCAGAGGCCGGAAAAATGGCTGCGGCCGTGCTCGAGCGATGGTCCGGAGCGTCACCCAGACGGGTGGCTGAAGCCCCGATTTTGTAGAAATGGCAGAGATCAATCGGCGGGCGCGCTGATGAGCTTTGCAGCGAAAAACCCGCTGCAGAGCGCATGAAGACGAGGGAAGCTGCACGCGCATCCCACATGGGGCAGTGGCAATGCGCCTCGCGTGGACAGTTCGTCACGTGGCAACCCGCGACAAATCGCGTTGACCCCCCAGGCCCCGGCAGCTAGCTTTCTCATCACTTCGGCACTTCGAAACGCGTTGCAGCCAAGCCTTTGCCGCTTCGGGTGAGCAGCGCGGACTGACAGCGTAGGGATGTTGCGGCGCCTCGGCGCGCCACTGCCAGCGAAGGTCGGACCAGCCCGCTCTGGGGAAACCGCTCAGTCATTCAGCAGCAACCAGGGGGGCTTTCACACATCGTGCGCCGCAGCCGGCGCGCGTGCCCAGGCCTCGTGCACTCGCAGATCGAGTGTTCGGTGCGTGGCGAACGGGCCTCGTGTGTTCACGATTCGCTCGTCGTCCCGCGAGATGGTCACTCCACGACCAGGAAAGAGACAAGACAGGTAAGAGATGAAGTTCCGCCTCTCACTACAGCACACTACGCCCGATTCCTCCTTCGCTCCGCGCGCGTCGCGCACCCGCTCTCTGCAGCGGTTCGCTCCCGTGTTGGCGCTGTTGCTACCCCTGCTGCCTGCCTGTGCAGATGGGTCGGACCTCACGGAAGACGAGCTGGTGCTGGGCGATGTTGAGACCGCCGAAGGCGCTTCCAGCGGTGAAAGCCGCGGCGCACCCGCGAGCGCGGCTTTGACGACGATGGCCGTGGGCTCCGAGGGCACGACGGCAGAAGAGCCGGGCGACGCGGTCCAGCAAGAGAGCAGCGCCTCGCCCAGCACGGGTGAGGTCGGCAGCCAGCCGCTGCCCGTGGCCCCCGCTCCAGCGAACGATCCCGCGGAGCAGACCGCACAGGGCTCGAGCGACGACAGCGTCGTGGACAGCACTGAACCAGCGGAGGTCACCCAGCCAGAGACCGACGTGTCCAGCGCTCCGGTGCCAGGCCCGACCATGCGCACGGAAGGTCGCCGACTGCTCGACAGCTGCGGCAATGTATTCGTGACGCGCGGCGTGGAGCAGATCTTCGGCAACCAGCTGCCCGAGGGCAACAACTGGGTGGGACTGCTGGAGGAGATCGCAGCGAGCGGCGTCAACGCCGTGCGCGTGCTGGCCGGCACCAACACCCTCTCCGTTGCCGATGTGGATCGCCTGCTGCAGGCGGTGGCCAAGAACGGGATGGTGGCGTACGTCACCCCCTACGGCAACGAGGCCGGCGCGTGGCTGGGCCGCTCCGAGGTGAGGGCCATGCTGGCCAAGCACGAGAAGTACATCCTGATCGATGCCTTCGGCGAGCCTACCTTCGACGACCGTGACCGCTTCTTCCAGGAGGCCACCGACTCGCTGCGACGGGTGCGCGAGTGGGGTTACCGCGTGCCGCTGACCGTCACTGCCAACCAGTTCGGGCGCGACTTGCCGTCGATCCTCGAGCTGGGCGAGCAGATCGCCGCGGCCGATCCGCTCGGCAACACGGTGTTCGGGTGGCAGGCGTACTGGAGCGACAACGGCTACTACCAGGGCCACTATGGCATGTCGCTGGAAGAGGGCGTACGTGCCGCTGCGAGCGCGCCCTTCCCGGTCCAGCTCGGCCTGGACCGCGTCACTGACTTCCCCTCGGATGCGGTGGCGGACTACCAGTCACTGATGTCGGCCACCGAGGCCAACGGCATCGGCTGGCTGTGGTGGGACTGGTACAACCCGTACGGCAACGAGAACAACCTCACCCGCGACGGCAAGGTAAACAACCTGACGGCCACGGGTAGCAGCGTGCTGCAGACCCACACGGCCAGCGTCCGCAACACCGCGCGCAAGGCGTGCGGCGGCTCGAACGACTGAGCCACCCCGCGGAGCACCTGCCCCGCCGAGCGCCGCCGGCTCGAGAGAGCCGCGCGGCGCTCGCATGTCTGCAGTCCGGAAGACTTCAGCCCAGGCTGCGCAGACACGCGCGTAGCTGAGGCAGGTACCCGGCGCCGAACAGCTCGAGGTGGACCAGCAGCGGATACAGCTGGTACAGCGGCACTCGCTCGCGGTGGCCGGCAGAGAGCGGAAACGCCTCCTCGTACGCGGCGTAGACGCGTGAACCGAAGCCGCCGAACAGGCGCATCATGGCCAGGTCGATCTCGCGGTGGCCTCCGTACACGGCCGGATCGATCAGCACGGGCATGCCGTCGGCTGCCACGTGCACATTGCCCGCCCACAGATCGCCGTGCACGCGGGCCGGCGGCTCCCGTGGACCGACGAGCTGAGGCAGGCGCGCCAGCAATCGCTCGCCCGCGCTCGCCAGCGCTGCATCGAAGAAGCCCCGCGCGCGAGCCCGCTCGAACAGGGGCCACAGCCGGCGCGCGCCGTAGAACTCAGCCCATTCGGCTGCCGGCGCGTTGAGCTGTGGCAAGGAGCCGATGAAGTTGTCATGCTCGAGCCCAAAGGCGCCGGCGCCGCTCCGGTGCAAGTGGGCGAGCCCCCGCCCCAGCTGCTCGTCGAAGTCGCGCGCTCTAGGCCCCGGCTCGATCAGCTCCAGGACCAGCACCCCGGGCCATGTTGCCGAGGGCGGCAACACACCGAGCACCTCCGGCACGCGCAAGGCCCGCGCCGCCGCCAGCCAGGCCAGCCCCTGCGCCTCTACCTCGAACATCCGCGCCGGAGCACGGGCATTGCTCTTGGCGAACACCCGCCGCCCATCCGCCAGCGAGAGCACATGAGCTTCATTGATGTCGCCGCCGGCGAGAGGCTGCATGCTGCACACGCTCGAGCCGAGAAGCTCTGCCAGCGCGGCGCAGGTGGCCGGCGTCACCAGCCGTGCTCGCTGCGCAGCTGCGCGATGAAGCACTCCGCCGCCGCCTCACACAGATCCAGCACGTGCTCGAAGCCGTCGGCGCCCCCGTAATAGGGATCGGGCACCTCGGCGCCGGGCGGGGCCGCGGGATCGAAGCTACGAAACAGGCGCAGCTTGGCGCGCGCCTCGGCGCTGGGTGCGCTGGCGGCGAGCGCGTCGAGGTTGGCTCGATCCATGGCCAGCACGTAGTCCAGGCGCTGCCCGTCCTCGCGCACGAACTGGCGCGCGCGGCTGTTCCGCTGCACCCCGCGCGCCGCAGCAGCGGCGCGCGCCCGATGATCCGGCAGCGCGCCCACGTGATAGTCGGCCGTGCCCGCGCTCTCCACCTGCACCCGCTGCGAGAGCCCGTGGCGCTGCAGCTGGCTGCGCAGCACGCCCTCGGCCGTGGGCGAGCGGCAGATATTGCCCAGGCACACGAAGCAGACGCGAAGGGGCGGAGCCGAGCTCGATGACATGGCTGGTTTCTAGCGCAGTCATGTGCGCCTGGAAACGCTCGGCGCCGCCAAGAGGGCAGCGCCAGGCAGCGGTGCAGCGCACTCGCCGGGCACCCGGCACGGCCCGACAAAAGGCCCAGGGCCCCGCGCCCGTGAAGGCGGCAACCCCTTGGCGCCGCTCGCGCCCCGAGCCGCCTCCACGAGGCCCCGATGTCCTACAAACCCCGCTCCGGTCATGCCTGCGCGGCGGGCAGCG
Organism: Polyangiaceae bacterium; assembly: GCA_025937895.1. Taxonomy (GTDB): domain Bacteria; phylum Myxococcota_A; class Polyangia; order Polyangiales; family Polyangiaceae; genus SZUA-265. The sequence goes on from JAICQL010000038.1 coordinate 42,381, forward strand.
CCCGCCCTGAGCTACCCGCGATTTGCATGCCATGACAGGCCACGGTGGCGCGAGCGCACCAAAAACGTTACAAGCGGTGCTCGTGCCCGCGTCGCGTCCCGAAGCGTTCCTGGACCTATCCTCGGAGCTGATCGTGGCCGAGATCAGCGCTGAGGCGCAGCAGCTCTACGGGGTGGAGCGCGCGGGGGTGCTGGGCAAGCCGCTCGCTGACGTGCTGCTGAACGACCTGGGCCGCATCGACTGGCAACAGCATTTCCAGGCGGTGAGCGCGGGGCAACAGTTCGAGCAGATCATGCTGCACCGCAGCCTCACGGGCCTGCGCGTGTGGGTGCACGCACGGCTGGAGCTGCAGCCCGGGGGCGCTCGGCTCTCGGTGCGTCCGGCCTCTGGCCGGGCCGTGCTGGAGCAGTTGCCCGGCGGGCTCACGGGCGCGCTCGGCAGGATGCTGGCGCTGGGCGGGGTGGGCCTGTGGATGGATGATCGCATCAGCGACGAGTTCGACTGGTCGCCTCTGGCGCGAGCGCTGCACGACCTGCCGCTGGACGCCGAGCTCTCGCCCGCGCTGCTCTTCGGCCAGATCCACCCGGATGATCGCGCGCGCGCCGCGGCCGACATCCAGCGCGGCATCGCCGAGAAGGTGCCGTTCGACTCCGTGCTGCGCATCAAGCACGGGGAGAGCGCCTACCGTCACCTGCACGTGTTCGGCGGTTCCACGTACGACTCCGCTGGCCTGACGTTGCTCTCGCTCGGTGGCGTGCGCGACGTCTCGGAAGAGCTCGCGCTGCGCCGGCGCGTGGCCGAGCTGGAGAATCAGCTGCGCGCCGCTCAGCGCGGCGACGTGGTGGGTCGCCTTGCCGGTGGCATCGCGCACGACTTCAACAACATCCTGACCGGCATCCTCGGCTGCTGCGAGATGTTGAAGGACAAGCTGCCGGAGGGCGAGGGGCAGCGTGACCTCCAGCAGATCCGTGCCGCCACCCTGCGCGCTGCCGACCTGACCCGGCAGCTGCTGGCGTTCGGCCGCCGCCAGGCGCTGCAGCGCCGCCCGGTGGCGCCCGAGGTGGTGTTGCGCGACGTGCTGGGCCTGCTGCGCCGCACCCTGCCGGAGAACGTAAAGATCCACATGGATCCGGGCCAGTGCCGCGGGCGAGTGCTGGTGGACGTGACGCAGCTGCACCAGGTGCTGACCAACCTGGTGGTGAACGCAGCGCAGGCCATGCCGGAGGGCGGCCGGATCGAGATCAGCGCGGCCCAGGTGCCAGCGCCGGAGAGCGAGCCGGATCTGCCACGCAGCGCCGAATACATCCGCTTCGCGGTGGAGGACTCGGGGCCCGGCATCCCGGCGGAGCTTCAGGCGCGGGTGTTCGAGCCCTTCTTCACCACCAAGCCTGTCGGGCAGGGCAGCGGGCTCGGGCTGAGCGTGGTGCAAGGCATCGTCGAGCAGCACCAGGGTCGTATCCAGCTCGGCACGGGCGCGCTCGGCGGTGCCCGCTTCGAGGTCTATTTGCCTGCCACCGAGCAGGTCCCGGAGCAACCCAGCGAGCTGCCCCTGCCCTCGCCACAGGGCAGCTCTGCCTCCCTGCGCGTGATGCTGGTGGAGGACGAGAAGATGGTGCGGGAGCTGACCAAGCGCATCCTGGTCGGTGCTGGCTTTCAGGTCACCGAGATGGTGGACGCCGAGCAGGCCCTGACACGCATCCAGAATGAGGCGTTCGACGTGCTGCTCACCGACGTGGTGCTGCACGAGATGAGCGGGCCCGAGATGGTACGGCGCCTGCGTGAGAGCGGCGTGCACGTGCCGGTGGTGTACATGTCGGGCTATCCAGCTGACTTCGTGGAGAGCCGCGTGCAGCTGGGAGAGAGCGACCTGCTGGTCCACAAGCCCTTCACCGCCGACACGCTGATCTCGGCGCTGCGACAGCAAGCCGCGCGCCGCTCCAGCTAGCCAGGGAGCAGCCGGCGGCGCAGCCGCCGACGCGCGGCATCAGCAGCCCGAGTCAGCAGCCCGGCCACGAGAAATTGTCAGCACGGCGTTGACGTTGGTCCTGCGCACCTGTGCCCTCTCCGGAGTGGCTCTGGTATGAGAGCGCGCTCGGCAGCGCTGGGCCGGAGTCCATGCCGAGCCTGGTTCGCGCCTGCGATCCTCCGGTTGCTTTCCAACCAGGTGCAGCGCCACCCGGCTGTCCAGTGCAGTGCACACTGCTCATCTTGGCGTCAGCACGTAGCGACCAATGCTCGCGCGCTCGCGCAGCGAATGGCAGAGCGAGCAGTGGAGAGCCTCGCTCGTTGTGGCAAAGGCGCTCGCTTCTCACGCGGTGCGCTCGTCAGCTTGACTTGCCGTTCAAAATGAGAGACCAGCAGTGCCAGGGTGGGCGTTTGCGCCCGTCAAAAGACGGGAAAATGAAATGAAACTTGCGGTGTTGGTCGCCGAGGGAGACGCAGCTTTGCGCTCCGCGATCTGTGAAGGGCTGGAGGCCGCAGGCCACGTCACGGTCGCAGTCGAAGATGGGCAGGCCGCGCTGGCGCGCCTGGCGGACGCTCCTTTTGACGTGGTGGTGAGCGATGCCTTGATGCCGCGCGTGGACGGCTTGACGCTATTGCAGCACGTGAAGGCGCACGCCGCCTCCATCGCCGTGGTGCTGGTGCTGACGCGCGACATCGGCAGCCAGCTGGAGCACGCGATCAAGAACGGCGTGGATGATCACGTCATCAACCCGTTCGAGATCCACGATCTGGTCCTGCGGGTCGAGCGCCTGGGTGAACGGCGGCGCATCCACCGCGAGCTTCGCTCGGCCCAGGCCACGGTGGCCGCCACCGGAGCCGGCGCGCAGCTGATCGGCCGCTCGCCGCTGATGCGCGCGCTGATCCAGCGGGTGGAGACCATCGCTCCCGCCAACGCCAGCGTCCTGATCGTGGGCGAGAGCGGCACGGGCAAGGAGCTGGTGGCTCGCGCGGTGCACGAGGCGAGCGCGCGCGCCGCCGGCCCCTTCGTCGCCGTCAACTGCGCCGCTTTCCCCGAGTCGCTGATCGAAGCAGAGCTGTTCGGGCATGAGCGCGGCGCCTTCACGGGGGCAACGCACCGGCGCGAGGGTCGTTTCAAGGCGGCCGATGGCGGCACCCTGCTGCTGGACGAGGTGGGCGAGATCCCGCCCGCCGTGCAGGCCAAGCTGCTGCGCGTCTTGCAGGAGGGCGTGGTCGAGCCGCTCGGCAGCAACCGCTCGCAAGCGCTGGATGTGCGACTGATCTGTGCCACTCACCGCAATCTCCGGCAGATGATCGCGGCCGGCACATTTCGTGAAGATCTGTACTACCGGCTCAACGTGCTCGACATCCAGGTGCCCCCGCTGCGGCGGCGCCGCTCTGATCTCGCCCTGCTGGTGAGCCATTTTTACCGGCGCTTTGCCGGTGAGCACGCGGAGCTCAAGATCGCACCGCGCGCCTGGGCGGCGCTCCTGAGCCACTCTTTCCCGGGCAACGTGCGGGAGCTGGAGCATGCCATCCAGCACGCGGTGGTACTGGCGCGCGGCGGAGAGATCGACATCTGGCACCTGCCACACGACCTGCGCGGCGAAGCGCCGCCGGAAGAAGCGGGCACGTCGGCCATTCGCTCACTGAGCGAGTCGATGCGTGATTTCGAGCGCCAGTGCCTGCTGGTGGCGCTCAATCACAGCCGCGGAGCCAAGTGCGAGGCGGCGCGCATGCTCGGCATCTCGCGCAAGACGCTCTGGGAGAAGCTGAAGTCGCA
>JAICQL010000039.1 GCA_025937895.1 Polyangiaceae bacterium
CGCCTCGCGCTCAGGCGCCCGCGAGGTTCTTCGCGGCGAAGTCCCAGTTGACGAGGTGCTCGAGGAAGGTCGTGATGTAGTCGGGGCGGCGGTTCTGGAAATCCAGATAGTAAGCGTGCTCCCACACGTCCATCGTCAAGAGCGGCACCTGACCCTTGGCCAGCGGCGTCTCGGCGTTGGGCGTCTTGGTCACCTGCAGCTTGCCGCCGTCCAGCACCAGCCAGGCCCAGCCGCTGCCGAACTGCGTGGCGCCCGCGGCCTTGAACTGCTCCACGAACTTGTCGTAGCCGCCCAGGTCCGCGTCGATCTTGCTGGCCAGCGCACCCGTGGGCTTGCCGCCGCCGCCCGGCTTCATGCTGTGCCAGTAGAAGGTGTGGTTCCACACCTGGGCCACGTTGTTGAAGATGCCTTGCTTGGCTGGATCCCCGGCGGTGGCCTTGACGGCTTGCTCTACCGTGAGCTTGTCCAGGTCCGTGCCCTTGACGGCTGCGTTGAAGTTGTTGACGTACGCCGCGTGGTGCTTGTCATGGTGAAACTCCAGCGTGCGCTTGGAGATGTGCGGCTCGAGCGCGGAGTGCTCGTAGGGCAACGGGGGAAGTTCAATGGCCATGGTGTGCGCAAGCTCCTTGTTTCTGGCTGTTGGTGTGCAACCCGGTGAAGCACGGTAGCCAGGTTGACAGGGCGGATCAATGAGAATGACCCGGCAGCAAAGCGCATGGTTTGTTTCCTGCGCAGGCGCGGACCGCGGCAGATTGACGCGCGCAGTGGCGCACGGCCATGCTGGCGCCCATGCTGCGCGTGATGGATCTCAGCCCGGACGGCAAGCTCGAGGTGCGCGAGGGCGGCGTTTCGGCGCTGGCTCCACCGCCCACCGGCAGCGCGCGCTGGCTGGATCTCGAGGGCGAGTCGAACGAGACCTTGGAGCAGCTGCGCGTGGGGTTTGATTTTCATCCGCTGGCGATCGAGGATTGCCAGCAGTTCGATCAGCGCCCGAAGCTGGAGGAGTATCGGGATCACCTGTTCCTGGTCACACAGGGCTTCTCCTGCCCCAGTGAACGCCCGAGCAAGGTGAGCCTGCACGAGCTGCATGCGTTCCTCGGTGCGAGCTACCTGGTGACCGTGCATGCGGACACGTTGCCGGCGGTGGACGAGGTCTGGCGCCGCGCCGCGGCCAACGCCAGCGCGCTCGAGCGGGGTGTGGACTTCGTCTACTACCTGCTTTCGAGCCAGATGGTGGAGCTGAACCAGCCCATCCTCGATCGCATCACCGACGCCCTGGAGGAGATCGAAGATCGCGTGCTGAGCCGCCCGGACCGGCGCGATCTGGCGCGCATCTTCTCGCTCAAGCGCCTGCTGATCCGCCTGCGCAAGGTGCTCTCTCCGCAGCGCGATACGCTGGCCATGCTGGCGCGGCGGGGAGATCCGCGGGTGAGCGAGCGCACCGCCCTGTACTTCCGCGACGTGTACGACCAGCTGGTGCGCCTGAACGAGTCGATCGAGGCCAACCGTGATCTGCTGAGCAACGCGCTGGAGGCGTACCTGTCCGCCGTCTCCAATCGCACCAACGAGATCATGAAGTATCTCACCCTGCTCAGCGCGGTGTTCCTGCCGCTGGCCTTCGTGGTGGGCTTCTTCGGCCAGAACTTCGACGATCTACCCGGCTACCCGGGCTGGACGCACTCCCATGCCTTGATGCACGTGATGATCGCCACGTGTGTGGTCACACCCATCGGCATGCTGGCCTGGTTTCGCTACCGCCACTGGCTCTGACCGAATGGCTGCCGAGCCGCTCCAGCGCCTTCGGGGGACGCACGGCGCCTGCCGAGCCACGGCCCTCCCCCGAGAGCCAGGTCAGGGCCCGGACGGCTCCACCTGGAGCAAGCCCACCAGCTCCGCCGCGGTCAACTGCGCCGCCTGGCTGCCCTCGCTCAGCAGCGCATCGGCCAGAGCCTGCTTGGTCTGGTGCAGCGCCACGATGCTCTCCTCGATGGTGTCCTTGGTGATCAGGCGGTACACGGTGACGGGCCGCTCCTGCCCGATGCGGTGCGCGCGATCGGTTGCCTGCGCCTCCACCGCCGGGTTCCACCAGGGGTCGAGGTGGATCACGTAGTCCGCGCCGGTCAGGTTCAGGCCAAATCCGCCTGCCTTCAGGCTGATCACGAACAGCGTGCCGTGGCCTGCCTGAAAGGCCTCCACCGCAGCCTGGCGGTCCGCGCGGGGCGTGGAGCCGTCCAGGTATTGATAGCTGACCCCAGCCTCGTCCAGGCGCTCGCGCACGAGCTCCAGAAAGTCCACGTACTGGCTGAAGACCAGCGCGCGGTGCTGGTTCTCGCGCAGCTCCAGCACCAGATCGAGCAGGGCGTCGATCTTGGCGGCCTCGCTGCCGGCGTCTGGATACACCAGGCGCGGGTGACAGCAGTAGCGGCGCAGCCGGGTGATCTCCGCCAGGATCTCCAGCTTGTTGTCGCGCCGTCCGGCGTTGGTCAGGCGAAAGCTGATCTCGCGCCGCAGCTGCTGGTAGCCGCGCGCCTCCGCCTCGCTGAGCTGCACCGAGTGGTGCACCACGGTCAGCGGCGGTAGATCGGCCAGCACCTCGCTCTTGGTGCGGCGCAGGATGAACGGGCGGATGCGCTCCTGCAGCGCCGCGCGGGCGGCGTCATCCCCCTGCTGCTCGATGGGCTTGAGAAAGCGTGAGCTGAAGTTGCGATACGAGCCGAGCAGGCCCGGGTTCAAGCAGGTGAAGATACTCCACAGATCGCCCAGGTGATTCTCCACCGGCGTGCCCGTGGCGGCGATGCGACAGCGAGCGCTGAGGGCGCGCGCCGCCTGCGCGCGCTGCGACTTGGGGTTCTTGATGAACTGCGCCTCGTCCAGCACCAGGGTGCCCCAGGACACGCGAGCCAGGCGCTCGGCATCTTGCTGCAGCAAGCCATAGCTGCACACGAGCACCGGAAACTCGGCCTCGGCCGGCGGCGCCGCGGGCGCATCCGCCGCCGGCTCCTCGGGCTCGACCAGCGGCAGCCCCTCGAGCAGCTCTGCGCGCTCGGCGCCGCTGTACTCGAAAACGCGCAGATCGGGTGCGAAGCGCTGCGCCTCGCTGCGCCAGTTGTTGCACACGGAGGTGGGCGCCACCACCAGCACCGGGCCTTCACGCCGCCGCGCCAGCAGCAGCGCTAGGATCTGCACCGTCTTGCCCAGGCCCATGTCGTCCGCCAGGCACGCGCCCAGCCCCAGCACGCTCAGACACGACAACCAGCGAAACCCGGCGAGCTGGTAGCTGCGCAGCTCTGCCTTCAGCTCGGGCGGCGGGGAGAAGGGCTGCGCCTTCACCGCGTCGACCCTGTCCAGCCAGTCGCGCGTCTCGGTGTCGAGCGACAGCCCACCGCGCTCTGCTGCCGCCAGCTCGCCCAGCGCAGATAGCGCGAACAGCTCCGCCTCGTGGATGCGCAGCTCGCGCGGGCGGTGCGCCAGTGGCTCGGTGGCTTGCAGGGCCGCCACCACCTTGCGCACGCGCTCCTCCAGCGCCACGTAGTCACCGTTCGGCAAGCGCACGAAGCGGCCCTGCGCCACCGCCACGGAGCCCGCCAGCAGCCCGAGCTCGAGCTCCTGCTGCGCCTCGGGCGCCTGCCCCTCGAGCTGCACGGTGCCGCTCGCCAGGTACCAGCCCTTGCGCCGGCGCAGGGTGGCCTGCAGGCTCTGCGTCGTCATCTTGCCGCGCACCCGCACGGCCTCGGACTCCGGCCACTCCAGCTCATAGCGCTCGCTGGACTCGCGCAGCTCGAGCAGGAGCTGCAGCAGCCCTTCCAGCCCCAGATCCCAGCTGCCGGGATTGGACGCCTCATCCTCCTCCAGCGCGGACAGGCTGTGCTCCAGCAAGGTCGGGCAGGAGTTGATCAAGAGCGACAGGCGCGCGCGCTCCAGCTCCAGATCGCGCGTGCACAGCAGGCGCTCGCCGCCCGTGTAGAGCGAGGCGTTGGCGGCGCCGGTACCCGCCAGGAAGAAGCGGCCGCGGGCGCCGAACGGACGCACGCCGGCCTGCACCAGCCAGGCCCCGGCGTGTGGTGAGATGCGCAAGCAGGGCGTGGGATCCGCCACCACCTGGCGGTCGGCCCCCAGGTGCTTGCTGCTCACCTCCACTCCCTGCGACAGCTTGCCCAGCACGCGCAGCGCTTGCGGCGCGCTCTGCTGCGGTACCCGCAACCCTGCGGGCAGCACATCGATCACGCGCTGCAGCGCGGGGGTAACACGGTACACCGCCAGGCGCGCCTCACCCTCTGCCAGCACGTTCACGCCCAGCCGCGCGCCCGCCGGCTCCACATGGATGGCGAGGAAGCCGTGCTCGTCGCTGGTCTGCACCCGGCACTGGCCGCGCACCACCTCCACCCGCACGCCGCCGCGCGCGCCGTTGTACACGCGCGGGTGGCCGATCAGCGCCTCGAACGCCTCGGGCAAGAACTCCCGCTTGCCCTCCAGTGGCTCTCGCGTGCAGGCCAGCACCGCGCGATCTTCCGCGGGCAGCTCGGCGGCCAGCGGATACAGCTGCGCCAGCGGCACACGGCGCCCGCGCGACCAGCCGCTGGCGGTCAGCTCCTGCAGGGCCGGGCGCTCCAGGCTACGCTCGACCATGTTCACGTACCAGGCCACGCGGCGCGCGAGCTCACCACTCGCCAGCGGTTCTTCTGCCAGCCGCTCCAGCGCGTCCAGCGCGCGCTCCCAGTCGGGCTTGGGCGTGATCAGATCACACAGTGCAAACTCACCGGGGCGCTGCGCAAAGGGCCCCCAGTGCGCGCTCACCGCCAGGCTGGCGTATTCGCGCTCGAAGTGGCCTTCGCTCAGCCCGCGCGCGAGCAGCAGCGCCTGCCGCCCGAGCCAGGAGTAGCCGGCCTCTTGCCAGGCGGCGCCCGAGCGAGTGAGCGCCAGCGCCCACGAGGCACGCGTCACGTCCTGTTGCTGGTACAGGTGGACGGTCAGGCCCAGCAGCAGCAGCTCCCAGCCGCGCGCCTGCACCGAGAGCTGGTGCACATCCAGCCGCTGCTGCTCCGCCTGGGGCGAGGAGGCGTGTTTCAGCAACGTGCGGAAGCCCCGCTCCACTCCCGCCAGCGCCTCACCCAGCGCGCGCGTGGCGAGCCAGCGCTTGGCATCACGCGAGCCGAGCGCACTGCCCCGGCTGAGCTCCAGCAGGGCGAGCAGCGGAGCCGCCACGCCCAGGTCGGGGATCACCGCGCGCGGCCGCGGACGCCGCGAGTCACGCTCCGGCAAGAGCCCGGCACCCTCCGCGGGCTCGCCCTCGCACAGCACATCGAGCAGGCGCTGCGCATCTGCCTGAGCGCCGCTCTGATAGGCCGCAGCGGCCTGAAAGCCCAGGCGCTCCGCACGCGGCAGCGCCTCACACAGCTGCTCGAGCAGCTCCGGACGATCGCGCAGGAAGGCATGCTCGCACAGGAGCTGCAGCAGGCTCTGCTCACTGGGCCGAGCCTCCGCGTCGGGCTCGGCAGCCAGCGGCAGCGCCGCGGCCGGCGGCTGCGCCGCGGTGGCGCGCGCCAGCAGCCAGGCAAACAGCTGATCGCACTCGTACAGGCGCAGCAGCGCATCACGCGCCACACGCTGCGCCACCGCCAGCGCCGATTCACCCCAGGTGGCCTCGAACCAGGCGGCATCGAAGGGACTGGAGATGGCCTCGCGCAGCAGCTCCTCGGCGTCGACCTCGGTGACCAGGCGCCCCGCTGCGCGCGGCAGCGTGTACACGTAACGCTGGAACTCGCCCAGACGCCCCGTCTGCAACAGCAGCACCAGCACGCCGAGCGAGCGATCCCCGAGCACGCCATGCGCGACCTCCACCACGGCCTGCAGCTGCCCCTCGGCCGCGACCCGTCGGATCACCAGCTGGCGGTAGTCGGGGTGCACGGCAAAGGCCGGCTCGGAGCTGCCGCGCAGCGCTCCCGCTGGGCGCGCGCCGGTCACCGCCAGCAAGAGCCCGCTCTCGCGCCAGCGCTCGAGCGTGGCCAGGAGCCCCGAGCCCGGCGGCGCCGTCGCTGGCGCCAGCGCACGCGACGGCAGGCTCGCGCGCGCGCCGCTCGCGCTCGCGCCCCGTGCGCTGGTGATACCGAGCGGCGCGGCCAGCCGCTGCAACACGCCGAGCCCCAGCTCCCGCTCCACTGCCAGCGCGGCCAGCAGGCGCCACTCCGCTGCAGACACCTCGCGGGTCAGGAACTCCAGCCGGTGTCGAGGACCCTTGGCGCTCATCACGGCTGACATTCCACAGAGCACGGATTGCTCCGGCCAGAACAGGTGCAACGGCCAGCCCGCGCGCCCGGCGGCCTGCTAGCGGAGCGCAGCGGCACCTCGCGCGCGCGACCGCCCGTCAGCACCGGCCTGGGCGGCGGCGAGCAGGGCGTGCCTCCCGACGAGGCAGAACGTGAAGACAGCTGGGGCGTGGCGACGAGCATGGATACGGCACTGCCCCGGGCACGGATGACCTGACGGCAAGATCGAAGGCAAGCCGGGACTATGGCGCCATCCTGCGGATCTGCCAAGCCGCGCGCGGCCGGCAGCCGGTCGCTAGTTGGCGGAGGCCTGCTGTGGCAGCACGCCTCCCGCCGGGGCAGCGGGGGGCGGCGTGGCAACCGCTGGCTCAGCGCCATCGAGCGCGGCGGACGGACGCTCGGGCTCGATGGACAGCGCAGCCGCCTCCGCCGGACGCGCCACGGGCTCCACCCGGAAGAGCCGCACGCGCTCGCCACGGTGCACCCCGAGCCTCACGCTCCCACCCACCCCCACACGGGAGATCTCTGCCAGCACGTCGAGCGCGTCCTTCACGCTCTGCCCGTCGAGCTGAAAGATGTAATCGCCGGCCTGGATACCGGCCGACTCTGCGGGTGAGCCGCGGCTCACGTTGCCCACGAAGATGCCCTGCGGCGAGGGCTGCATGGCCAGCTGCAAGCCAGACCACGGCTCGCCCTCCTTGGTCTGATCGGCGTAGAGCGGCGGGGCGAAGCGCACGGGGCGCGCCGCGCGCAGCATGGTGGGCGCGCGCTGTGCGAGCACGGGGCTGCCACCTCCGATGGAGCTCGGCATCGGCGCATTGCTGGAGCGGCCGAACTGCCGCGGCCCAGTGCAGGCCAGCGCGAGCAGCAGCGCGCAAGAGAGCCCTGCCAGCGTCCAGCGCTCGCCCCCACCCCAGCTCCCGCGCAAACCTCGCTGCATCCTGCCTCGTTGCTGGGCGGAAGTACGGAGCGCGCTTGGGCCTCGTTAAGTGTCCCCGCGCGGCGGGCGGCGCGGAGAGCGTGCGTAAGAGGAGGAGAGCGTACCGCGAAGAAGCGCGTCTCGCGCGGGCGGCTCGCTCAGCCTGATTTTGCTCGCGCCTTGCGTGTGCTCGCGCGAGCGCCAGACCGCTGCACGGTGGATGTGCGCGCTGCAGCACGAGGTGGTGGCTCGCTGCTGTGCGGACGCCGCGTGGCACTGGATGCCCTACTGCGACGGTCCTGGGCGGCGGTGTACGCTTCACGCGCGTACTCCAGCCAGCGCGTGCTGGCCGCGGGCAGCACCAGCCACTCCTTCATCAGCCGCCCGTGCCCCGGGTCGAAGTATTGGCCCCTGCGCTGCGCCACCAGCTCCTCCGCCCGCGCACGCGACACGCGCACCACGAACTCACCCTGGCTGGTCAGCATCGCGAACATCTGTCCGCCCAGCTTCAGCGCGCGGCTGCCGAAGCCCTTGCCGCCGTAGCTGACGGAGGGCTCGTCGGCGAACGCGAGCACGACGTTGGAGAACTTGGTCTCTGCCGCGGAGGGAGCCGCTCCGGCTCTGGCTGCCTCGCTCATCTGTGCGCGCAAGCCGGCGGGGATGGGCCGGCAGGCGCACTGCTCTTGATGCTCGCGGTGCCACTCCACGCGCTGCTCCAGCACTGCACCTCGGGGCAACACGTGCTGCTGATGCCACTTCACGTTCATGCGTCGCAGCCTTCTTCCTTCGTGCGGCTTTCTTTCAGCCTTGGTCCCGGGGCGGTCAACTGGCGCAGTCCACTCGCGGCGCGGTGATGGTAGCCAGAAACCAGCGCGCAGCTCAGCGTTCCACGAGCGACTGGCAAGGTCAACGACTGGACGCCTGAGGGCGGGCGCGCTAGCCAGTGGAGTGCCATGCGCGTCATCGATTGTACCCCGGGCGCTCACGCAGCGAGCATCCTCGACATCCTGAACGAGGCCATCCTCAACTCGACTGCGCTGTACGACTATCAGCCACGCACCTTGGCCAGCATGGCGGGCTGGTTCGAGAGCAAGCTGGCCAGGCGCTTTCCCGTGCTCGGCGCCGTGGCAGAGGACGGCACGTTGCTCGGCTTTGCCAGCTACGGCACCTTTCGCGAGCGGCCCGCGTACAAATACACGGTGGAGCACTCGGTGTACGTGCACCCCGAGCGGCGCGGCAGCGGGGTGGGGCGAGTACTGATGCAACAGCTGATCGAGCGCGCGCGCCAGCAGGACTACCACGCGCTGATCGGGGGGATCGATGCCAGCAATGCCGCCAGCATTGCGCTGCACCGCTCCCTGGGCTTTGAGCACTGCGGCACCATCCGCGAGGCGGGCTTCAAGTTTGGCCGCTGGCTGGATCTCGCCTTCTATCAGCTGCTGCTGGAAACGCCGCGCCAGCCGCTGGACGGCTGAACGCGGATTCGGCACCGCTTTCTTGCTCCGCCGAGCACCGGCTGGGCAGTCTCCGCGCTCAGCGATGCGGCGACTGCCCCGGGCCCCCGATCTGGAGATGCGCCAGGTCCCCCTGCGCTGGCTGGAGGATCGCGCTCACTACGATTTCGCGCTCGGCGCGCTCTCGCGCGCCCGCCACTCGCTGTGGATCGCCACCGCCAACCTGAAGGACGTGCGGCTGGAGGCGCCCATTGGCAGCGTGGCGCGCGCTCGCAAGCGCTTCGTCTCGGTCACCGATCACTTCTCGGGGTTGCTCGGGCGCGGGGTGGAGCTGCGAGTGCTGCTGGCAGCGCCCCCGTCTCGACCGTTTCGCGAGTCGCTGGCACGCCGCAAGGCGCTGGCAGAGACCGGCAGCTGGCTGCGGCAGTGCCCGCGCGTGCACCTGAAGCTGCTGGTGGTGGATGGCACGGAGCTGTATCTGGGCAGCGCCAACTTCACGGGCGCGGGTATGGGCGCCAAGGGTGACGGCCGGCGCAACTTCGAGCTGGGGGTGGTGACCAGCGATCACGTGCTGGTCGACGCCGCGCAGCGCCGCTTCGATCGCATCTGGAGCGGGCGCGAGTGCAAGGGCTGCCGCGTGCGCGACAAGTGCCCTGCCCCGCTGGATGCGAACAGCTGAGCCGAGCTGAGCCGAGCCAGCCGGCGGGGCAGAGACCTCAGAAGCCGATGGTGATGTCGGCGCCCAGCTGCAGCAGCGAACGCGCGTCGGAGAACGTGTGCTGCACCCGCGCATAGGGCTCGATCACCAGCAGGCCGTCCCAGAGCGGCAGCCCGAGCCCCACCTGCGCGTAGAGCAAGCCGAGCCACTCGGTGCGGTCGATGGCGTCCGAGTCGACCACGATGCCACGACCCATGAAGTCGATCTCGCGCCGTTGCGCGCCGCCGCCCACGCTGAGCGCGGGCACCAGCCACGCATCGTATTGAACTCCCAGCTCCGCCGTGCCTTGCAGGCTGTGCTCCTCCACCCCTGCCCCATGCGAGAACTGTGCTTGCTGCAGGCCGGAGTAGCCAAGACGCAGCCCCGGGCGCAGGTACACGCGCGGCAGCACCGGCACGTAGGCGAACCCGACCAGAGACGGAATGAAGCTGAAGCGGTGCACGTCCCCCAGCTCCTGCACGCGCAGGAAGCCCAGCGACAGCCCGGCAGCGAAGCTGAGCTCGCCCAGCTCTTGCTGGCCCTGCGGCTCGGGGCTGGCCAGCTCGTAGCCGGCTGACTGATAGCCCGCCGGCGCGTACTGCTGCGCGGACGCCGCGAGCGGGAACGAGAGCGCGGCCACGGCCGTGCCGAGCGCCGCGAGCCTGCGGCACAGGCCGGTCCCCGGGCTATGTTGCTCCCTGCACAGTTGCTGGCTCATCGACGCTACAGGCTGGCTCATGGCTCACACTCCTCGCGAAACTCGGCGGGAAACCCCTCTTCAAAGCGCTCTTCCAGCTGCCGGCACAGCAAGGCCGCCGTGTCATCCGGAGTGCCCTCCAGGAAAGCACGCAGGAACGCGCCGATGACCGGCGGATCTTGCTCGCTGGATACCTCGTCGCGCAGCTCACAGCGCGCGAGCTCTGGCCTGGGCAGCGGCAGCTCGCGCTCCTTCATGCGCGCCAGGGTGCCCTCCAGCGCCGCCACCACCTCGCGCGAGAAGCGCTCGCGCGCCTCCGCGTCATCCAGCTCGTTGCCTTGCTCGCGGTACGTGGCCACCAAGGAGCGCGCGAACAGCGTGCCAATGCAATATTTCCCGTCGCAGCGCTCATCGGCGCTCGCGTCTGCCGCCTCCTTGACGATGTTGCTCCAGCGGAAGTTATCGTCCGTGAGCGCGCGCTCCGCCACGTTCTGGTCCAGATCCGGATCCTGGCCGACGGCGATGCTGGTGATCGGATCCAGGCCGCCCGTGACCGCGAAGGAGATCCAGTCCGCCAGCCCCTCGTTCAGGCCGCTAATGACCAGCTCCTCCTCGATCCTACCCTCGAACCAGGGCTGCTGCTCGTTCTGCGCCGCCTGCTCTGCGTCGCACGTCTCGCTCACGCCGCCGGCGAAGGCGGTCTGGAACACGGCGTGCCCCAGCTCGTGCGCGATCACGCGCGAGTCCGCCGCAAGCGGCGCCTTCTCCAGGGAGGAGCTCTGCGCCAGGCCAAATTGCCAGCCCGGTGCGAAGAAGAAGGCGTTGGTGTCCATGCGCACAGACGCCTCCACACCCTTTATCCGCGCCCGCATCACCGGGCCCACGATGACGTCCACCGCGCCTCGCTCGTCCATCAGCGACTGCGCGCTCGGCGTGAGCGCCGCCCGCAGCCCGGCGAGCACCGTCTCGAACTGGTAGGCCGCGCTGAACATCAGCAGGGTCGAGTAGTCACGCGGCACGGCCACGCCGTTCTCCACCACGTAGCGCAACGTCGGTGCGGTATCCCCCTCGAAGGAGCCGGATACGACCATGTCGCCGTGCAGCTCCTCCGCGGTGAGCACGCCGGCCTGGCGGATGCGGAAGCCGGGCGCGGCCAGCTGATCGAAGTCGTCCACCGTCGACAAACGCCCGCGGCGCAGCTCAAACTCGTCGCCACTGGCGCCTACACGATCGAGCACCACCAGCTCATAGGGAGGCCCCAGAAGCTCGCCCTGGCTCACACAGCCGCTGGCGCTCAGCAGCGCCAGCGAGCCTGCCAGCGCGGAGGTCAGTGCCCATGCTCTCGGCGCCATCTCAGCCCCCCACCTGGAAGCCGATGTTGAGCCACGGCGTGACCGCGGAGCCCGTACGCAGCGCGCCGACTCCAAACAACCAGCTGCCCGTGCGGAAATTGAACAGACCGCGCGCCAGCAAGCGATCACCGGCGCTGATGCCGTTGGTCCAGTCCACATCGATGCTCATCCCCGTGCCGCCGGCCGCGCCGGTGCCCGAGACCAGGTACAGACCGGTCAGCTGCAGTGACGCCCAGTGCGCAAAGACCAGCGAATAGGTGCCGCCCAGCAGCACCGCCGTGGCCGACGCGGCCATGCCATCCTCCGGGGAGCCGGAGAGATGAGCCAGCAGGGCCGTGGCCGTCAGCCGGTGCGCATCGTGCAAGGCAAACTCCGTGTTGCTACCGAGCAACCCCGCCCAGAGCGAGTCCTCACGCCCGTCCTGGCGGGTGCGCATGCCGAAGAACATCACGTCCGCAGTGCTGCGAAACCAGCTGGTGCTGCCCAGGCGATAGCGCGCGTGCAACGAGCCGCTGGGCAACCCGCTCGCCAGCGGCAGATAAGACCAGAGCACGGTGCCGAGCGTGAGCTCACGAGTCAGGCCCAGGTACACCCCCGCGGCCGGCAAGTTGGTGACGACGCTGCCCGCGGGCGCGAGCTGCGTATCGAACAGCCCCGGAAAGCCATCGTCCGGGCTGCTGGAGACGGCCAGCTCCTCATCCAGAGCGTAGGCCTCACCCCGCTGTGCGTGCGCCGGGCTGGACCACAGCGCCGCCAGCGCCAGGGCGGCGCCTGCGGCCCCGCGCCAGGGTAGGCGGCTGCGCGCGGCGCCTGCGCTGCGCTGAAGGCCGATCGACTGCTGCTTCAAAGTCATTGCTGCTCTCTCCTGCCTCCAGCCGCGCCAGCACGGCGATGCCTGGGATTGGACACCGTTCGACATCAGGTCGGGCCTCGCGCATGGCCAGTTGCGACAAAACGGGGCCGGCACGGCCGGCAAATCTTCCCCGGTGTCGCAGCGTGGAATGCGAAAGCGCCGTGCGCGCCGGCAACCGCGGCGCTGTGCGCGCCGACCGTCACGACGAACGTTGGAGGCAGGCTCTGACGGTCCGTTTTTCAGACAACCCGAGGAGAGAAGACATGAACGAAGCGATCATCGGCACCGAGCTCACCCTGGACGAGCTGGCGCAGGTCCAGGGCGGCAAGAACGTGGTCGAGCACATCATCGACGCCGGCAGGTGGGTGGTGAAGCACGCCGACGACATCAAGAAGGTGTACGAGGGCGCCAAGAGCGTGTGGAAGACCATCAGCGGCTGGTTCTGAGCCGCAGCCCCCCATCGACGAACCACAGCGGAAGTGAGGCGGCGGTTGCTCCCTGCCTTGGATCAGCCGCCGCTTCTGCTTTTTTATGCCTTTTCAAGCTGACCGGCGCAGCACGCGGCGGCCTGCTCGGCGGCGTGGTCCGATTCGTCAAGAAGGCGACGAAAACGGTATACCCTCACGCCTGCTAGCGCGCTGGCAGGGGGCGCGCCGCCTGGAGCTGGCCGCGGTAGCGCGCGAGCTGCTGGCGCAGCGGGACGATGAAATCCGCGCTCAGCGTCTCCTGCTTGGCGCGGTTGGCGCGCGTGAAGTGCCACTTCGACAGCGCCAGGCGCGCGGCCGTGCGCAGATACTCCACGCCCACGGGGCCCTGGGTGAGGCGGGCGCGGAACAAGCCCAGCGGATGGCAAACGCGCTGCACGTCGGCGCGGGACAGATTGCCGACGTGGATCTCGTCCTCCAGGAAGTGGCGGATGATGCGGCTGCGACGCACCACCAGCACCAGCACGAAGCCGAAGAACGAGGCCACGAACAGCGCCCACAGCGGCAAGGTGATGGCCAGGAGCGGCGTCCCCACGAAGCCCTGCAGGGTGGCCACGCCGTTCCAGAAGGCGTGCAGGCCCACCGCCGCCAGGTAGCCCAGCAGCGGCGCCAGCCAGCGCATGCGGGGCCGAGTGGTCTCACGCGCCAGCCCCAGGCCGATGCCGGTCATGGACGTGAACACCGGATGGCACCAGGGCGAGAGGATGCCGCGCATCAGGAAGGTGGCCTGCAACACGCCCTCGCCGCTATTGGCGGCGCTGGCGTAGTAGGTCACGTTCTCGATCGTGGCGAAGCCGATGGCGGTGAACGTGGCGTACATGATGCCGTCGATCACGCCATCGAACTCACGGCGCAGAAACAGGAACACGCCCAGCACGGCCAGGCCCTTCCAGAACTCCTCGACGATGGGCGCGCTCAGCACTGCGCCCGCCAGCGCCGCCGCGGATGGCCCGCCCACCGCGCCCGCCATCGAGGCCACGCTGGTGTTGATCAGCGCCGAGAAGCCCACGGCCGCCAGCGCCCCCCACACCAGGCAGCCACACAGCGCGTACCACGGCTCGGGATCATAGCGATCGAGGATGCGCGGCACGGTCAGGTAGACCAGCCCGGCGGGAAACGCGAGCAGCGCGCCTTGCAGCATGGCGTTCAGCTCCCGCACGTCCCCCGCGCGCAGCGGCGGCAAGATGAACAACGCCACCGAGAGCGCCGCGCCCAGCAGCGAGCCGATCCAGAACAGCCACAGCCCGGCGACCCGGCGCCGGCGCTCGGTGCGCGCCAGGGCGGCCGAGCTGGGTCGGGGCCGATACACGATCGGGGGCTGGACCCAGGTCAAGCTGCTGGCGCCGAGCCAGATGGAGCGATTGGGCACCAGCGCGTAGGGCGCCGACAGCCGGCGGCCATTGGCGTCAAAGGTGCCGTTGCGCGAGCCCAGATCGGTGATGACGAGGCGGTGGGGCTGAACGTTGAGCTCCGCGTGGCGCGCAGACACGTTCTCGTCCGCCACCAGGATGTCACAGCCCTCACGCCCCACCACGTATTTGCCTGGCGCGAGCGTTCGCTCCTCAAAGCGGACGTTGCCGTGACCGATCTTCAACCGGATGGAGCTCATGCCGCCAGCGGCAGAGCGTAACCGCCTGGCCCTCGGGCGTCGAGGCTGAGCTCAGAGCTCCAGCTCCAGCCCGTCGAAGGCGACCTCCACCCCCGCCGACTCGAGCAGCGCCCGCTCCGCGGAGCGCTCGTCCAGGATGGGGTTGGTGTTGTTGACGTGGATCAGGATCTTGCGCGCCGCCGGCAGCGGGCGGAGCACCTCCAGCATGCCGCCCGCGCCCGTTTGTGGCAGGTGCCCCATCTGCCGCGCACGCCGCGCCGAGACGCCCAAACGCGGCAGCTCGTCGTCGCTCCAGAAGGTGCCGTCCACCAGCAGAATGTGGGCCCGGCCGAGCTCCTCCGCGACGGCGGGCTCGATGGCGCCCAGGCCCGGCGCGTAGAACAAGGTCCGGCCCGTGCGGCTCTCGGTGAAGCTGAGCGCGATGTTGTCGCCGGGCTGGGGCGCGTCGCGCGCCGGAGAGAAGGGCGGCGCGTTGCCGGGCACCGCGATGGCGCGGCAGCGGATCGAGGGCAGGCTCGGGATGCTGAAGCTGCTGCCGGGCTCGATCGGCAGGCGCTGCCACTCCACTCCGCAGTAGTGCTGGAGCAGCCCGAACAGAGGATTGCTGGAGGTCAGCTCGGCGCGCACCCGCTCCGTGCACCACACGCGGAGCGCCTGGCGGCCCTCGCGCAGCATCGGCAAGCCGAGCGTGTGATCGATCTGGGCATCCACCAGCAGCACGTCGCTGATGGCCGTGTCGCGCAGCGCCCGGGCGGGCTGCAGCGCGGGGAAAGCGCGGATCTGCGCGAGCAGATCCGGGGAGGCATTGATCAGCACCCAGCTCAGGCCATCCCCGGAGACGGCGATGGAGGACTGGGTGCGCGGGGTGGCCGCAATGCTGCCGCTGCGCAGGCCGGCGCAGTTCGGGCAGTTGCAGTTCCACTGCGGAAAGCCGCCGCCCGCAGCGGAGCCGAGAACGCGCGCCCTCATGATTGATGCACGGCTGCCGCCAGGCAAGCGCGGCGCCCGCCGCCGGCGGCCTGCGTGGCCTGCCCGCGGCGAGCGCCGGACTCTGGCTTCAGCGGTACTCCGCGTACATCGTGACTTCGAAGCCGAAGCGCAGCTCCACGAACGTCGGTTTGATCCACATGACGGGCTGTCCTCCTGAGCAGTCGAGTATCCAGGATAGCCCGGCGGAAAGCCAAGCGGCGGCCGCCGAGATCCACCCGGTCCCAGGACCTGAGGCACTGCGCGTGGCAGTTTTCCGCGTGGGCTGAGCTGCCAGCGGCCGAGCGTGCCTGCCGCCCTGCGGCTCAGGCCTCGTTGCGGCGAGGCCGGGTGCGCTTGTCGAGCACGCGCTTGCGCAAGCGGATGGCGTCGGGGGTGAGCTCCACCAGCTCGTCGGCGTCGATGTGGTCCAGCGCAGACTCGATGGTGTGGCGGCGCGGGGTCGAGATGATGATGTTCTCATCACGACCGGCAGCGCGGATGTTGGTCAGCTTCTTCTCCTTGCTGACGTTCACGTCGAGATCGTTGGGGCGGTTGTGCTCTCCCACGATCATGCCCTCGTACACCGGCTCGCCGGGGCCCACGAACAGAACGCCGCGCGGCTGCAGGTGGAACAGCGCGTAGGGGATGGTCTGCCCCGGGCGATCCGCCACCATGGAGCCGTTGCGCCGCCGCATCAGCGGCCCGGGCTGCGGCTCCCAGCCGTCGAAGATGGAGTTGAACAGGCCCGTGCCGCGCGTCTCCGTCAAGAACAGCGAGCGGAAGCCGAGCAGCCCGCGCGAGGGCACCCGGTACTCCAGCCGGCGCCGCACGTCGGTCAGGTTGGTCACGTTCACCATCTGCCCGCGGCGCTCGCCCAGCAGCGCCGCCACCGTGCCCATGTGCTCCTCGTTCACGTCCAGGGTCACGCGCTCGACCGGCTCACACATCACGCCGTCGATCTCGCGCCGCACCACCTCCGGCATGGCCACGCAGAACTCATAGCCCTCGCGTCGCATCGTCTCTGCCAGCACCGCCAGCATCAGCTCACCGCGGCCGTAGACCTCGAAGGTATCCGGCGACTCCGTGTCCACCACTCGCAGCGCGATGTTGTGGCGCGCCTCGCGGTGCAGGCGCTCGCGCAGGTGGCGCGTGGTCACCCACTTGCCCACCTTGCCGGCAAAGGGCGAGTCGCTGATGGTGAAGCGCACCTTGATCGTGGGATCGTCCACGGAGATGCGCGGCAGGGCCTCCGGCGCGTCCGCAACGGCGATCGTGTCACCGATCTGGATGTCCTCGAAGCCCGCGAACGACAGGATGTCGCCCGCCTCCACCTCGTTCACCCGCACGCGCTTCGGCCCCTCGAAGCACTGCAGCACGCCCATGCGGCCGTTCACCGTACCATCCTGCTGGATCAACACCACGTTCTGACCAGAGCTGACCCGGCCGCGGTGCACGCGACCGATCGCCAGCCTGCCGAGGTAGTCGTCGTGCTGGATGTTGTGCACCAGGATCTGCAGCGGGCCGCTCGGGTCGGCCTTGGGCTCCGGCACCACCTTCAGGATGGTCTCGAACAGTGGATCGAGGTTGCCGGCGATCTCCGTCAGAGCGTGGCCGGCCACGCCGTTCTTGCCGATGGCGTAGATGGTGCTGAAGTTGCTCTGGGCGTCGCTGGCGTTCAGATCGCAGAACAGCGTGAAGATCTCGTTCACCACGTCCTCGGCGCGCGCGTCGTGGCGGTCGATCTTGTTCACCACCACGATGATCTGCAGGCCGAGCTGCAGCGCCTTGTCCAGCACGAAGCGGGTCTGCGGCAGGGGGCCCTCGGCGGCGTCCACCAGGAGCAGTGCTCCGTCCGCCATCTTCAGGATGCGCTCCACCTCCCCGCCGAAGTCGGCGTGGCCGGGGGTGTCGACGATGTTGATGCGGGTGCCCTTGTAGGTGACGCTGCAGTTCTTCGCGGTGATGGTGATACCGCGCTCGCGCTCCATGTCATTGCTATCCATCACCCGTTCGGCCACCACCTCGTTCTCACGGAACACTCCGGTCTGGCGCAGCATGGCGTCGACCAAGGTGGTCTTGCCGTGGTCGACGTGGGCGATGATGGCGATGTTTCGAATGTTCATGGTGAGTTAACTCAGGGGGCGCGCCGCGGGGGGCCTGGCTCCACCTCCGTGCTCCACAGTGCAACAACAGCGCTGCAGCAGTGGGGCAGCCGGCTCCGCCAGCGCCCGTTCCCTTGGGGAGCGGTGGCGCAGGGGCGGACAGCGGACGATCCCGTTACGGCACTCCGCGGGCTCGGCCCGCGTTAGGGAACGGTCCCGATTCAGGCGAATCGCTTGGTAGCCAAGGAGGGCGTCCAGCTCAAGAATCTAAACCGTTCTTAACGACAAAAAGCGGCACTCGTTCCGAAAGGAAGTGACAGCTTTCGTCACTGTTTCACAAGAGGATGCGTTTTTAACGGCTTTTAACGTTGCCGTTAACGGGCACAGGCGTTGCATTAACCCTGGGCATGTCCGTGCTCAAGCCCGCCTCGAAGAACCTGGCCTCCCTGCTCGTCGCCTCCTTCGCCTTCCTCAGCGTCGCCTGCGCGGGTGGGGATGAGAACCCCCGCTACACCGCCAGCGACTCGGAGACCGCGTTAACGAGCACCACCACCCAGGCGCTGAGGTGCGAATCCGGGGCGGTCCAGAGCTGCACGATCTGGCTGGGCCAGCACGGCGATCTGGCCAACTGTGTGCACGGCGTCGACGTGTGTGCGCGAGGTGAGTGGACGGGCTGCGTCGACGAGGCCACCCTGGCGGACGACCCCGAGCTGTACGCCTCGATCACCGAGTAATCAGCCAAGTAACAGGGCAATCAGGCAATCAGGCAACAGAGCTCACGCGCTCGTGGCCACGGCGTAGTCGATCGCATCGACCAGAGCTTGCCAGCTGGCCTCGATGATGTTCGCGTGAACCCCGATGGTGTTGAAGCGGCGGCGCTCAATCTCGTGTTCGATGAGCACTCGAACCCGAGCACCGGTTCCGTCGGCGGAGTTGACGACCCGCACCTTGTAGTCTGTGAGGGTCATGCGCGCGAGCACGGGAAACGCGCCCTCCAGCGCCTGGCGTAGCGCGTGACTGAGCGCATCCACGGGCCCGTTGCCCTCCGCTGCGCACAGCCGCGTATGCCCGCCGACGTCCAACTTGACCGTGGCCTCCACCGCGTCGTCCCCGCTGCGCCAGCTGGGCGGACCGGCGCTCGCAGACGGCGCGCCTGCTGACACGCTGCGCGAGCGCGCTGCCGTGCCAATGCCGTGAACCCGATAGTACTTCAGATCGAACGCCGGCTGCAGCCGCCCCAGGTGCCGGCGCACCAGCAGATCAAAGCTGCCGTCGGCCGCCTCGAACGAGTAGCCCTGGTGCTCCAGCTCCTGCACCTCGTTCAGCACCGCGGCGGCGACGGCCGACTGCCGCAGCTCGGGGTAGCGATCCTCCAGCTTGGCGAGCAGGCTGCTGCGCCCGGCCATTTCAGAAATGAGCACGCGCCGCACATTGCCCACGCTGGCCGGCACCACGTGCTCGTACGTGCGCTCGTTGCGCTGCATGGCGCTGACGTGCACCCCGCCTTTGTGCGCGAATGCCGCCGGCCCCACAAAAGGCTGGTTATCCGGGCCCAGCAGGTTGATGCGCTCCCAGACCAGGCGACTGATCTCGGTCAGGCGGGTGAGCCGCCCCTGGGGCAAACATGTCAGGCCCAGCTTCAGCTCGCAGTTGGCGATGATCTGCGTGAGATCGGCATTTCCACAGCGCTCGCCCACGCCGTTGATCGTGCCATGCACCTGCACGCACCCGGTCTGGATGGCAGCCAGTGTGTTGGCCGTGGCCAGCCCGCCGTCGTTATGAACGTGGATGCCGAATACCGCGCCGGGCAAGGTGCGCTGCGCTTCCTGAACTCCCTCGACGATCTGCGCGGGCAGCGAGCCGCCGTTGGTGTCGCACAGGATGATGCGAGACGCCCCGGCCTCGAAAGCCGCCCGGATCGTGGCGAGCGCGCAGCGCGGATTCGCCCGCCAGCCATCGAAGTAGTGCTCCGCGTCATAGAACACCGGGCGCTCCGTGGCGCGGCGCAGGAATGCCACGGATTCGCCGATCATGCGGAGATTATCCTCCTCCGACACCCGCAGCGCTTCGGCGATGTGCAGGTCCCACGACTTGCCAAAGATGCACGTCACGTCCGCACGGCTGTCGACCAGCGCGCGCAGGTTGGGGTCATCCTCGGCGCGCACGCCGTTGCGGCGGGTGGAGCCGAAAGCGCTGATCTTGCCCCGGCCAAGACCGCGCGCGCGCACTTCCTCGAAGTAGGCGCGGTCCTTCGGGTTGGACCCGGGCCAGCCACCCTCGATGAAGGCGACGCCCAGCGCGTCCAGCTCCTCCGTGAGAGCGAGCTTGTCGGCGAGGCTCAAGTCCACGCCGAAGCCCTGCGTTCCGTCGCGCAGGGTTGTGTCGTAGATCTCGAGCGAAGCCACGGCCCATTGGAGCCCGCCCCTTCGTCCCCGTCAAGCAAGGTGGCCAAACCGGCCTAACAGCCGAGGATCGAAACACTTGCACGACCCGCGCGCCCGCGAACATCATTCTCCGGTGAGCCAGAATGTGACGGAAAGTCGCGGCGTCGCCGCGCGCGTGGCTCGCTGGTTGGTGCAGAGAGAACGCCCCGACGAAGCGGTGGCGCTGCTGTCAGCATGGGCCGCGCGCGGACCCAACGACAGCGCGGGGCAAGGCCTGTTGGCAGAGGCGCTGCGCATCGATCCCGGGGCAAAGGCTGCCCAGCAGGCGTTCGAGCGGATGGAAGGCATCCGCGGCAAACACGAGGAGCTCGAGGCCGCGCTCGAGCGCTTCGATCAGACCGAGCTGGATCGGCTGCAAAAGAGCCTGGAGGGCCCCACCTTCAAGGGCGCGCAGATCGGCTTCAACAACAACATCCGCGCCAAGGATCAGGTGTTTCACATTCAGACGGAGGACTCCGGGCTGAATGCGCCGCACGTGATCACGCATCTGTTCGCCGATGGCGGGCGCGTGGTGAAGAGCTTCAAGCGCTCGTACGCCGCCGCCATCGATCGCGAGCCGGACATCGCGGCGTACGTGCGCCAGCTGATGAAGGCGCAGCACCTGGAGATGGTGTTTGCGCTGCGCAACGGTCAGTTCGACGAGATCCTGGCTGGCAACGCCGTGGGCGGGCTGGAGGTGCGCGAGCACTACCCGGACGTGGATCTGTCCAAGCTCAGCGGGGGCCGCTCGGGCGCGCGTCGCCCCGAGCGCGAGACGGGCCCGGCACGCGCACCGGAGAAGGTCGCGTCCGCCCCGGCGGCGGCCCCCTCGCCGCCTCCGCCCCCGCCCGTACCGCCAATTGCTCCGGAGCGCCTGGCAGCGCGCGGCGCTGCTCCCGCGGCGGCCCGCCCGGCGCGCGCGCGCACCGTGCCACAGATCAACCCCACGTCGCCGGCCATGCCCGCCGTGCGCGAGCAGCGCGAGCTGTACACGCTGCACGTGCTGCGCAGTCTGAGCGGAGGCCCCGGGCGCTACGCCGTGGGCCGGCGCGACACCGTGATCGGCAGCGGTGGCGAGATCTCGCTGCCGGGAGAGGTGTTCTGCCATCCGCGCGAGGCCACCTTGAAGTACCGCGAGGGGCGCCTGTTCCTCGAGCGCCTGGAGGGCCAGAATGGCGTGTTCCTGCGCATCCAGAAGCCGGTGGTGATGAACTACGGCGAGGAGTTCATCGTCGGCGATCAGCTGCTGCGCGTGGAGGAGAATCCGGTGAGCGACGACGCTCCCGATCCCCATCCGACGTACTTCTACTCGTCGCCGCGCTGGCCCTCATCTTTCCGCGTGGTGCAGGTGCTGGCGGGCGGCGCGCGCGGAGCGTGCCTGGTGGCGCGCGGCAGCACCCTGCAAGTGGGCTCCGCCATCGGCGATCTGATCTTGAGCAACGATCCGCTGGTGGATGCGCAGCACTGCCTGGTGGAGGAGCAGGCCGGCAGCATCGTGCTCACCGATCTGGACTCGCGCAACGGCGTGTTCGTGCGCTCGCAGCCGCGGCAAGAGCTGGTGAACGGCGACGAGATCGTGATCGGCCGCACCCACCTGGTGGTGGATATCGATCCTTCACGCGCGGCTTCCTAGCGCGAAGCCGCGCGCCTGATCGTGCCGGCGCGCGCGTGCCGCGTGCTAGCGCTCGGCGCCGGGCTGCAAGGCTTGCTGCGCCTGCTCTGTCTGCTGGCGCTGCTGTTCCTCGGCGATGGGATCCGTCGAGTACATGGCCATCGCTGCGAAGAAGAGCACGCCCAGCGCCAGCACCAGGCCACCCAGCGCGCCCAGCCTCGTCCACTGGCGGCGGCGGTTTAGCTCGGCGATCAACTGCTCCGGCAATGCCTGTCCATCCATTGCGTTCATGCTTCCCTCCGATCGGTGGAGCGGGACAAAGGCCCCCGCGGGCAGCCCGCATGTACGAAGCCCCAGGAAGGGAGTCCGCGCGAGCGCGTGCCTCGCGCGATTACCCCCACGCAACCATTGTGGACCCAGAATGGAAATTGGCAAGCCGCGCCGGCGCGGCTGCGCTGCTGCTCAGAGCCCAGAGCTCAGAGCTCAGCTCAGAGCGGGGGCTCGCCCGGATTGCGCATGCGTTGCATGAACCACCACACGTGGCCCTCGGGGTCACGCGCTCCGTACGTCCTGTCCGCCCAGTATTCGGCGCCGTAGTCGGTGGTCTCGGGCTGGCGAAAGATCTCCGCGCCCGCCGCTCGTGCCCGCTGGTGGTGCGCGTCCACGTCGTCCACGAAAACAGCCAGGCCTTGTGTGTGTTTACCGCCGAGCTGCTCGGGTGAGGCGTAGTGCTGCCGCGGCTTCTCCTGGCCAGCGCGGGCGCCCTCTCGGTCAGCCGCCTGCTCCTGCTCCGAGTGCGGCTCGGCCTGGCCGACCATGATCAGGCCGTCACCAAAGACCAACTCGGCGTGCTCCACGCGGCCGCCCTCCCCTTCCACCTTTAGCCGCAGCTCGAAGCCGAAGGCGTTGCACAGCCAGTCGATGCCGGCGTGCGGATCCAGATAATACACGGATGGGGTGATGCGGGGCCAGCCAGCAGGGGTGGGTTTCATCTCTACTCTCCTCTCTCGTGGGTTGCACGGTAATTATCAATTTTTGAAACTATTTTTCCAACTGAAAACCATCACCACGCCACCTCGTGTCGCACGCCGCCCCGCAGCCCTCCGGGACAACCGGCGCTCGCGCGCCTGCGCCGCCCCCTGCGCCGCTCGGCTCCGCTCTGTTTCACCAGCACCGTGAGCCGCCGCTGGGGGGCCGGTGAAAATACCCGTCGCCTCGCCCGGGGTGGGCTACTAGCGTCCGGCCCGTGCAGCACCGGCAAGAGAAGGTTCGCCTGGGGGTCATTGGTGTCGGCAACATGGGCAGCGTCCATGCCCGTGAGCTGCGCGCTGGCCGCGTGCCGCACGCCGAGCTGAGCGCCGTGTGCGACGTGGAGCCCGCCGCCCTCGAGCCATTTGCCGGCGTGCCGAGCTTCCGCGACAGCTCGGAGCTGCTGCGCTCGGGGCTGGTGGACGCCGTGATCATCGCCACGCCCCACTACGATCACACGCCGATCAGCATCGACGCGCTGGGGGTGGGCCTACACGTGCTGTCGGAGAAGCCGCTGGCCGTGCACAAGGCGGACTGCGAGATGATGCTGGAGGCGTACCGGCGCCGGCCCAACCCCGAGCAGCTGTTCGCCGAGATGTTCAATCAGCGGCTGGAGCCGCGCTTTCAGAAGCTGCGCGCGCTGGTCCAGGGCGGTGAGCTGGGAGAGCTGCACCGCATCAACTGGATCATCACCGACTGGTTCCGGACCGAAGCCTATTATCGAGCCGGCGGCTGGCGTGCCACGTGGCGGGGCGAGGGCGGCGGCGTGCTGCTCAATCAGTGCCCGCACAACCTCGATCTCTGGCAATGGATCTTCGGCATGCCGCAGCGGGTCCGCGCGTTCTGCGGCTTCGGGCGCTTCCACGACATCGAGGTGGAAGATCAGGTCACCGCGTACCTCGAGTACGACAGCGGGATCACGGGCGTGTTCGTGACCACCACCGGCGAGGCGCCGGGGACCAATCGGCTGGAGGTGGCGGGCGAGCGCGGCAAGCTGGTGCTGGAGGGCGGCGCCCTGCACTTCACGCGCAACGAGGTGTCGGCAAGCGAGTTCAGCCGCACCACGCGCGAGCGGTTCGCAACCCCGCCGGTCTGGAACGTACAGGTGCCGCTGCCGCAGGCGGCGCCACAGCACCTGGGCATCGTGCACAACTTCGTGCGCGCCATCCTCGACGGGGAGCCGCTGGTGGCTCCGGCGGTCGAGGGCATCCACAGCGTGGAGCTGGCAAACGCCATGATCTACTCCGCGCTCCAGGCAGAGACGGTGTCGCTGCCGCTCGACTCCACCGCCTACTCGGCAGAGCTGGAGCGCTTGATCCGCGAGTCGCGGCACGAGAAGCCAAAGGCGGCAGCCCCGCCACGGCGTGACGATTTCGCGCGCTCCTTCGGCTCCTGACGCGCAGCGCAGGCCCCGGCGTCCCTGGCGAGCCGCGCTCGCACGAGCAGAACCATTGGAAAGATCGCGCAGGGCGAGCACTCACGAGTGCGGCGCATTGCTGTCGTGAGCGAGTCGTTCAGGGTGGGTTGATGTACTCCGGGCACTCCGACTAAGGTCGCGCCGTCTCGACAGAGATTCCGCGATCCGGAGGAAAACCCATGATGATTGCTTCATTCACTCGTGCTTCTGCCCTTCGTTCCATCATCCAGCGTGCCGCCACCGTGCTCGGCTGTGTTTGCGCGCTCGCCGCCCTGAGCGGCTGCGGCGACGAGGAGGATGACCCGGAGAGCACGACGGCAGGCAACCAGCCGGGCTCCAACCTCAGCTTCTTCGTCACCAGCAGCACGCACGATGGCAACCTCGGCGGGCTCGAGGGTGCTGATCGCATCTGCGACGAGCTGGCCACGGCGGTGGGCGCTGGCGACAAGACCTGGCGCGCCTACCTCAGCACGGCCAACAACGGCTCGCCCCAGCACGCGCGCGACCGCATCGGCACGGGGCCGTGGATGAACGCCATGGGCATGATGGTGGCCGCCAATCTGGACGCGCTGCACTCGCTCACCGGCGACGCGGACCTGTTCATCGACGAGCGCGGTCAGCCCATCAACGGCCAGTGGAACGGCGTGGCACCGAACCAGCACGACATCATCACGGGCTCCGGCTCTGATGGCCGCCTCATCAGCACGCTCGACCCGAACACGAACATGCCGCAGCAGACGACCTGCAACGACTGGACGTCCAACACCGTGACCCCGGGCCCGCAGGTGGGGCACAGCGACGGCATGGGTCCGATGATGAACACCGCCGAGCCTCGCTTCACCTCATGGAACGGCGGGCACGCCACGCCGGGCTGCAGCAGCGCCGCGCTGCAGATGACGGGCGGCGCAGGCCGCTTCTACTGCTTCGCAGCCAACTGACGTTCGCCGGCAGTCACGCTCGCGCCGCTCCGATTGCGGGGGCGGCGCAGCGTGCCCTGCTCACTCTGGATCGTGACAGACGGCCTCGATGTTGTGCCCGTCAGGGTCGAGCACGAAGGCTCCGTAGTAGTTGGGGTGATAATGCGGGCGCGGCCCCGGAGCGCCGTTGTCCTTGCCGCCCGCGGCCAGCGCCGCCTTGTAAAACTCGTCGACCTGCTTGCGGCTCGACGCTGCAAAGGCGATGTGGCTGCGCTCCTTCGGCTGTGCCTCTTGCAGCCAGAAATCCGCCTTGGGCGCCACCCCGAGCCCGAGCACCACGATGCCGCCCGTGTGCTCCTTCGGCAGCTCCATCAGCACCGCGTAGCCCAGCGGCGCCAGCGCCTGCTCGTAGAATCTCCGGCTCTGCGCCGGATTGCTCATCTTCACACCGGTGTGGTCGATCATGGCCATCGCACATGCCACCGGAGGCCGCCGCTGTCCAGGTTGACGGCGGTGCGCTGCCGCCCCAGGTCTCGAGCAACCTGGAGGCGGCGCGCCTATCGGCTGCCCCGGCTTTCGCCGTAAGAGCAGCGGAGGGCCGCCGCCGCGCGCCACCTGGAGGGACTGTGCACAACACCAAGCGAATGACCCCGCCGCCCAGCTTCTCGCAGGTTTTCGCGGAGCTACAGGCGGAGCGCACGATGAGCCCGCTGATCGCCCGGCGCGTGTTCGACTCGATCCTGGCCGGCGGCTGGACACCGGTGCAGATCGGCGCCTTCTTGGTCTCGCTCGAGCTGCTCGGGGAGAGTGGCACCATCCTGGGCGTGGCCGCCAAGGCGATGCGCGCCCGGATGGTGGAGCTGAAGCACAACCTGCCGCTGGTGTTCGACATCTGCGGCACCGGGGGAGACGGCAAGAACAGCGTCAACGTCTCCACTGGCGCAGCCATCATCGTCGCCGCGGCGGGCGTGCCCGTGGCCAAGCACGGCAACCGCGCTGCCAGCAGCCGTGCGGGTGCCGCCGACGTGCTGGGCGCGCTGGGCATCCCGATCGAGATGCCACCGGCCTCCGCGCTGGAGGTGCTGCGCGCTTGCAACATCTGCTTCCTGTTCGCGCAGGAGTATCACCCCGCGCTCAAATATGCGGCAGGGCCCCGGCGCGAGCTGGGCGTGCCGACGGTGTTCAATCTGCTCGGTCCACTGTGCAATCCCGCGCAGGCGACCCACCAGCTGATCGGCACCTACTCGGAGGAGCTGCGGCCGGCGATGGCTGCGGCGCTCGCAGGGCTGGGGGTGAAGGGCGCCTGGGTGGTGCGCTCGGAGGATGGTCTGGACGAGATCAGCCCGTTTGCGCCCACCCGCGTGAGCGTGCTCACCAGCGGGCGAGTGGAGGAAGGCGTGGTCACGCCGGAAGACTTTGGGCTGCGGCGCAGCCCACCGGGCGCCATCGACGGCGGCGATGCGCAGCGCAACGCCGGCATCCTGCGCGAGGTGTTGAGCGGCGCACCGCACCCCGCGCGCGGCGCGCTGGTGTTGAACGCTGCCGCCGGTCTGGCCATCAGCAAGGATCTGCGCCTGCAGGAGGCGGCCGCGCTCGCCGAGAAGATGATCGACAGCGGCAAGGCGCGGGAGACGCTGGAGAGCTGGCGCACGGCGGCGAAGGCGAAGGCGCCCAATGTTGCCAGCTGAGGTTGCGCCTTCACGACGCGGCCAGCTGCTCAGCGCGCCGGGCTCGCTCCGGCTTCGCGCGGTGCCGCTCGTACAGCTGATCCCGCCACGCGATGAGCTCTGGGTAGCGCGCTGCCAGCGCCGGCTTGGTCCAGGCGCGGCGCATGCCGGGCCCGAGCCGCAGGTAACGATCGGCCACAGGCACCACCCCTTGCAGCATCGATGCGGCGATGATGTCTGCGTAGCTGAAGCGACCGAGCACGTAGCTCGCGCCCTGCAGCGCGCTGCGCAACGCCTCGAGCCCCTCGCACAGCACGCGCTCGGCGGCGGCGGTGCCCGCCAGATCGAGCTGGTACTTGCGCGCGAACCAGCGCATGCCAAAGCGGGTGCCGGGGCGCAGTAACCGGCGCAAGAGGCGAGGCACCTGCCCTGGCAACGACTCCTCCAGCGCCTCATCGCTGGCGAGCATGCTGGCCACCGTGAGCGCCCGCCCCGCGGACATCCTGATCTCAGCCCGCTCGTGCCAGCCGCGGATCTCCTGCTCCAGCTCGGGCGGTAGCAGCTTCTCTCCGTGCCCCTCACGGTCGGCGTAACGAGCGATATCCCAGCTATTGGTGAGCACGCGCTCGCCCTCCACCAGCACCGGCACCGTGGCGCGCCCCTCTGGGTTGCCGAGCAAGCGGCGCAGGCGGCGCTCACCCATGAAGGGCACGTGCTCGATCTCGCGGTACGCGAGGCGGTGATGATCGAGCACCCAGCGGGCACGCTCCGACCAGGGCGAGATCTTCAACGCGTACAGACACCGGAGGCTCGGTGAGCTCATTGGCGTAAGCTCGAGCGGCGCCCCGATGGCGTCAAGGCCATCTGGCGCCCCGGTGACTGAAAGTGAAGCGCGGGGCGTGCCGCCACTGGCACGCCCCGCTTGCTCTGCTCCAGTTACTCCGGACTGTGTCAGCTCGGCCGCATCACTCGCGGCACTCGCCGCCCTCACCGGCGGGCACGCACGCGCAGACCTCGGGCGAGTCGTCAAAGACCAGGCCTTCGACGCACAGCGCGAGCACCGGACAGGTGCACACGCCGCCGCAGTCCGCGCCGCCGTTCTCCGGATCGCAGCCGTCGCCGGGGACATCGACGCACACGCCCGCGCCCGGGCAGGCGAAGCCGGCGAAGCCGCCGCAGAACGGCCCGACGGGCACGCACACGCCCTGACCGTCGATCACCTCACACGTGCTGGGCGCCAGGCAGCTGACCGCCGCGCACGGGTTGGGCTCCTCGATCGGCACGCACGCAGCCTCCCCGTCGATCACCTCACACGTGCTCGGTGCCGGGCAGAGCACGGCCGCACACGGGTTGGGCTCCTCGAGGGGGGTGCACACGCCCTGACCGTCGATCACCTCGCAGGTGCTGGGTGCCAGGCAGGTCACGGCCGCGCACGGGTTGGGCTCCTCGATCGGCACGCACACCGGCTCGCCCCGCACCAGCTCACACGTGCTGGGCGCGGGGCAGAGCACCGCGGCGCACGGGTTGGGATCCGGATCGGGCAAGCACTCTGCAGCGCCGTCGACCACCTGGCAGGTGGTGCCGCCGGGGCAGCGCACGCTCGCGCAGGAGTCGAGCTCCACGCACACGCCCTGGCCATCGATCACCTCACACGTGCTGGGTGCCAGGCAGCTGACCGCCGCACACGGATTGGCTGCCTCGTCGCGCACGCAGCGCGCGCGCTCGTCGATCACCTCGCAGTGGCGGCCGCCGCGGCAGCGCACGCCGGCGCAAGCGTCCGGCTCTGCATCCACGCACACGGCCTCGCCGTCCACCACTTCACACGTGCTGGGCGCTGCGCACAGGACTGCCGCGCAGGGGTTGGTGGGCGTGCCACCGGGAGCCGCCAGCTCCTGACTGAGCAGCGCGGTGTTGTCCTGCGCACCGGGCTGGGCCGCCTCCTCCGAGCTTTGCTCGCTCAGGCCCGGCGCGCCGTCTCCAGAGTCGCTCGCAGACGAGCAGCCTGCCGCGAGCGCCAGTAGACATGCGATCCAACAGGTCCCGAGCGCTGATTTCGCTGATTTCATTTCCGTCCTCCTAACGCGAGACGAGTCCGTTCGCGTGCTTGCCCGGATTGCAGGGTGCGTGCCAGGCGCTCCTGGAGCTCAGGGGCGGCAGGATCTTACGCGATAGGAACTAAAATGCCTATCGACAACCGCCGCGGCCGCCGCAGTGCGTCGCGGGTTGCGCCAGCGCAAGACTGACAGCGACGCCATGGGTTGACCCAGCCTGGCTCACCATAGGCACAAAATTGCCTATCCGTGTGCCACCAGGGGTTGCTCACCGGCGCGCCGCAGGCACAGAGTCGACCCACGCGGCCCTCCGGCGCCCTGCGGAGAGGCTTTCCGCGTGGCCTGGCGGCGCAGGCGGAAGTAGAGTTCCCTCTGGCGAGGTCAGTGTCACAGATCAGGACCGCACAGCTCCGGCTCGTCTACTCCCTGCTCAAGCCGGCAGTGGCCATGGCGGCGCGCTTCCACGTGCCGATGCGCACCTTCGCGGAGCTGCTGCGGCTGAGCTACTTCGAGGTGCTGCGGCGCGAGGGGCTGTCGCAGGCAGCGGTGGGCGAGCGCCTCGGGCAAACCGCGCGGCACATGCGCACCCTGGCGCGCAAGCTGAAGGGTGACTTCTTCGAGGCTGAGAGCGAGGTCGGGCTGGTGCGCGAGGTGGAGAGCGAAATCGCCCGCTCGCGGCCCACCGCGCGCAAGCTGTACGAGAGCCTGCCGGGCTGGCCCGAGGAGGAGATCGAGCGCGCGCTGGAGACCTTGCTCGCCGAAGGGAGGGTCACCCGCGAGAAGAACCGGCTGGAGACGGCCGCACGCTACCTGGTGCTCAGCTCGGACAAGTTCCACCACCGCATCGATGCGCTCAATCACTTTCTCGGCGGCGTGACCCGCGCGGTCGCGCAGCGATTGATCTTCGAGGAGCGCGAGCAGGCGATGATCAAGACGATCAGCTTCGTGGCGCGACCGGAGCGCTTTCAGGAGCTGCTGAAGAGCCTGGAGGCCAACCTGCGCCGCGAGATCGCGGCGCTGGAGGAGGACGCGCAGTTCGAGGGCGAGGGGCGGCGCTACGTGCTGGGCGTGTTCGCCGCGCAGGAGACGCCGGAGCACCCGGAGGCTGTGGAGACGGCGCGCGCCTCTCGCGAATAGGCTGGATGCCGCCATCTCGTCCACGTCGCACGCTCACTGCGCGCTACCGTCCGCTTTCTGTCCCGAGGCTTCGCCTGTGACGTGGGGCGGCAGCCCGGCCACCCTGAAGGCGCAAATAGAGCTGGCACGACCGTAGTGCGTGTGGCAACGCGCCCGGGGCCATGTTGCACAGTGAAGATCGTCGTCGGGGCGTGTTCGCCGCGCTGGCGGCTTACAGCGCGTGGGGGCTGTTTCCTCTCTACTTCAAGGCGCTGCGCGCACAGCCGCTGGAGGTGCTGGTACACCGCATCGTGTGGTCGGCGGCGTTCCTGCTGGTGATTCACGCCGTCGCGCGGGTGCGCGCCGGAGAGCGCCGCTGGCAGTGGCTAGGGGAGGCCGCGCGCTCTCCCCGGCTGCTTCTGGGCTCACTGCTCAGCGCAGGCCTGCTCAGCGTCAACTGGTTCATCTACATCTGGGCGGTTGCACACGATCGGGTCGTGGACGGTAGCCTTGGCTACTTCATCACGCCGCTCGTGCAGGTGCTGTTCGGAGTGGCGCTGCTGCGCGAGAGCCTGCGCCGCGCGCAGCGCCTGGCGCTCGGCTGCGCGGCGCTGGGCGTGCTCTGGCTCACCGTCGAGTTTGGCCAGCTGCCGTGGGTGGGCCTTGGCCTGGCCGCGTCGTTCGGCAGCTACGCCGTGCTCCGCAAGACACAGAAGCTCGGCTCACTCGCAGGGCTGGCGCTCGAGACCTGGCTGCTCTTTCCCTTCGCGCTCGGCTACCTCCTCTGGCTGCGCCAGCAAGGGCAGAGCATCTTTTTTCAGGAAGACCAGCTAGCCCAGCGCCTCGCGCTGCTCAGCGCCGGACCCCTCACCTCCATCCCCCTCGTGCTGTTTGCAGCCGGCGCCCGCCGCATCCCCCTCTCCCTCGCTGGCGTGCTGCAATACATCTCCCCCACCTTACAGCTCCTGCTCGGCGTGGTGCTCTGGCACGAGCCCTTCCAAGCGAGCAAAGCGCTCGGCTACGCCCTCATCTGGCTCGGCCTGGTGCTCTACTCCGGCGAGACCCTGTGGCTCTGGCGCCGCACCGCCAGCACGCGCGCGGTGTGATGAAGTTGCGACAGAGGCGCGGGGGGGCTCAGCGGGTGGGTATGGGATAGGTGCTGGCGGCGGCGCAGGGGGCCGGCGCGCAGTCGTAGCGTTCCTGGGAGAGGCGTGCGTTGACGCAGTCGCTGACGGCGGGGGAGACGAGGGCTTCGAGGGGCTCGAGGTGGAATGCGGTGGCGCAGCCGGCTTCGAAGGTAGCGTTGATGCGGTAGGCGAGGTCGGTGCAGCGAGCGATGACGTCGAAAAGGAGTCGGTTGAGGTCGTCGGGGCACGTGAGGGGGATGCGCGCTTCACAGGGGGTGTCGATGGGCACCTCGGTGGGGTCGCCGGTGATGAGGTCCTGGGGGCAGAGGGGGGTCGCGGGGTCGCTCAGGGTGGAGGGCTGTGCAGCACCGGCATCGGGCTGTGCGGCAACGGTCTGGATGTTGCGGCCGAGGGAGACGTAAACGGGTTCGGCGCAGGCGGAAGCGAGCAGAGCGACGGTCAGGGCGATGCAGCGGGGGGAGCGCGGCGGGCGCGGTCGGTGGCTCACTGGGGTCCTGGTGAGGCGCAGCTGCTCTGCACGCGAGCGCTGAGCACGGAGTGGGGATAGCGTCGGGTAAAGCTCGCTGCGGCGCGCTGTCCGGCGGCGTGCTGTCCGGCGCTGCACAGGGCGATGGCGCGGGCTGCGGCGCGCTCTTCGTGCAGCGCTCCGCGCGCGAACTGTCGTTCTTGCGTGCCGAGGAGGCTGAGGGCTTGCTGGGGCTGGCCGTCGCGCAGCGCCTGTTGCACCCGCTGCAGGGCGCGGCTCTCGGCGAGCAGATCCGGCGGGGGCAGCGGCCGTGGGGGCGCGGCGCGGCGGGCGGCGGCGGGAGAGTGGGGCTGAGTGACGTGGGAGGCTGTCGCTTCAGTCTCTCCAGGAGCGCTGCTGGTGGCGGGGGCTTCCGCCGTGGCCGCAGGGGGTGCTGGCTCCGAGGGGGGTGTTGCAGGTGCTGGTGCCAGCACGGGCGTTGGCGCCTGGCTCAGTGGATCTGCGGTGTGCGGCGCGAGGCGTGGCGCGATGAGCGCGAGGGTGCCGAGCGCCACGGCGGCGGGCACGCCCCAGCGGACGACGCCTGGCAGTGCACGTGGAGCCGGCGGCAACACGGCCTGCTCGAAGCTGGGATCGCTGGCCCCACTCTGGAGCTGGCGCTGCAGGCGGCGGCGCACCTGCTCGCGCACGAGCGGGCCGGGCGCTTCGGCGGCGCGCGCGCGTTCGATCAGCTCCACGAGCTCGCTGTCTTGCGACATCTCACTCTCCTCTCTCGCGCAGCAGCTGGGCGTGTAGCTCCGCCAGCGCGCGGCGGGCGGCGCGGATGCGCGCGTAGATGGTGTTCACGTTCACGCCCAGGATCTCTCCAATCTCGGGCGCGCTGAGGCCCTCGAGCTCGGCGAGCACGAAGGCCTCGCGCTTGTCGTCGTCGAGCTGGGCGAGCAAGCCGAGCAGCTGGCGTAGCGCCTCGCTCTGCTGGGCGTCGCGCTCTGGCTCTCGCCCGGAGGCGTCGGGCAGCTCGCCCACGTCGTCGATGCCCTCGGTGGGCTTACGGCGCAGGCCACGGCGGTACTGGCGCGCGACGCGTACCACGATGGAATACAGCCACGAGCGCAGCGCGGCGCGTGGCTCGGCCGCGCGCGACGCCGAGAAGTCGGGCAGGCGCCGGTGCACGACGAGAAACACGTCCTGCGTCGCGTCGGGCAGCTGCGCCTCGCGCACGCCCAGCCGGCGCAGGTTGCGCCAGGTCGGGTCGAAATGCTGATCGTAGATCTCATCAAAGTGGGGGCGCAGCGGCGGGCTGGCGTCCGGCGGGTGCTCCTGGTGCCGCGCTGCGCCTTGCATCACCGAGCCCGACACCTCCATGGAGCCATGGCCGGGGTCGGGCGTTTCCGTGATCACCGGCCCCATCCCACGCCGAGAAAGAGCCGCCCCGAGACGGGCGCGGGGCGGTGCAACACGCCGAGCTCGTCGAAGCCGAACTCGGGGCGCGCCAGCGCGGCGGCCAGCTCCAGCCCAAGCTGCAAGGAGAGCGCGGCTCGCCGGGCGAGCAGGCCCTGCAGGCGCGCGCCGGCGCTGGCAGCCAGCCACCAGCCGCGTGCGGCCGCGGGCTCGTCCACTCCCGCGCCGGTGCCGGAAAGCTGGCCCAGCTCCGCGCCGAGGCAGGTGCCGAGGTGGCGGCCCCAGCTGCGGCAGAGCCCGAGCTGGCCACCGAGCCAGTCGATCTCGCTGCTCGGCCCTGGCGAGCGGCCCAGCTCGGCGTGCCGCGGGAGCAGCAGCGTAGCCCCCAGCTCCAGCCGCCAGGCTCCCTGCGAGAGGCCCAGGGCTGCCTGGGGACCGAGCGCTGGCCCCGGCAACAGGCCCATCTCCGCCAGCATGCCCATGCGCAGCCTCCAGCCTGGCGCCTCGGGCGCGGGCAGAGCGCTGGCCGGCTCTGGAGCCGTAGGCGGCTCCGGGAGATCGGTGATGGGCGAGGAGGCTGGCGCGAGCGCCGCCGCTGGAGCGGGCTGTACTGCTGCGGTGGGCGCAGCCGCGGGGCTGCTCGTTTCCTGCTCGGCCTGTTCCGCGGCCAGCGCCAGCACCACGGTGAGGGCCTGCACCACGGCAGCGCAACTTTCCCCCTGCAGGCGCCGTTGTGCCCCCCGTGTCGAAAGCGTGGCCTGCCAGCGCCCGGAGAGCGGGACGATCTCGACCTTGGCCGCGTCCACCTTGCTGCCTGCGGCGGCCAGCCGCGCGAGCGCCGCAGCCACATCGTCTCGGCTCGGGCACTCGGCGGGAGCCGACCAGGACAGCTCGGGCGGCACGGGCGCGGCGCCGGGCGCGGTCAGGCACCAGCTCGCCAGCAATAGAGCCACCACCACCTGCACGCGGATCACAGCCAAAGTCTGGATCGGGCGTCGGGCGAGCAGTGTGGGGATCGACCACCCACCCTGACAGACGCTCTCGCTCGGCCTGCCGGCGGATCGCTGAAGTTCCGGCGGGCGCATTGACAACCCGCGAGCTTACCGACTATCGGGCGGAGCCACCGGCGCCTGTCCTTTTGCCGGGCCATGCTCTGCGGCGCGTTCTCTCAGTAATCGACGCAGCAATCATTGACCGCAGCGTGGCCGCGAGGGGCGAGCCATGTGGTGACCGACGAACCCCCTTCACATCGACACAGCCATGACCGACCTCAGCAAGTATCGCAACATTGGCATTTTTGCTCACGTGGACGCGGGCAAGACGACCACCACCGAACGTATCCTCAAGCTCACCGGCAAGATCCACAAGATCGGTGAGGTGCACGATGGCGCCGCTACCACGGACTTCATGGTGCAGGAGCAGGAGCGCGGCATCACCATCCAGTCGGCGGCCACGACCTGCTTCTGGAAGGATCATCGCTTCAACATCATCGATACGCCCGGTCACGTCGACTTCACGATCGAGGTGTATCGCTCGCTGAAGGTGCTCGACGGCGGCATCGCCGTGTTCTGCGGCTCGGGCGGCGTGGAGCCGCAGTCGGAGACGAACTGGCGCTACGCCAACGACTCGCGCGTCTCGCGCATCATCTACGTGAACAAGCTGGACCGTCTCGGCGCGGACTTCTACCGCGTGGTCAAGCAGATCAAGACGGTGCTCGGCGCCAAGCCGCTGGTCATGACCTTGCCGATCGGGGCTGAGGGTGACTTCGTGGGCGTGGTCGATCTGCTCACCCGCAAGTCCTACGTCTGGGACGACACGGGCCTGCCCGAGAACTACAAGGTCGGCGACGTGCCCGCGTCGATGAAGGACGAGGTGGAGAAGTGGCGCGGCGAGATGATCGAGGCCGCTGTCGAGCAGGACGACGAGATGATGGCCATGTACCTCGATGGCAAGGAGCCCGCGCTGGAGGACATCAAGCGCTGTATCCGCAAGGGCACCATCGCGCGCGCGTTCTTCCCGACGTACGGTGGCTCGTCCTTCAAGAACAAGGGCGTGCAGCTGGTGCTGGACGCGGTGGTCGACTACCTGCCGGATCCCACGCAGGTGGATCCGCAGCCCGAGATCGATCTGGAGGGCAACCCTACGGGCGGCTTCGCCATCGTCGATCCGAACGGGCCGTTCCGCGGGCTGGCGTTCAAGATCATGGATGACCGCTTCGGAAGCCTGACCTTCACGCGCATCTACTCGGGCCGCGTGAGCAAGGGCGACAACGTGCTGAACACCTTCACCGGCAAGACCGAGCGCATCGGCCGCATGGTGGAGATGCACGCCAACGACCGCACGATGATCGAGACGGCGCAGGCCGGCGACATCATCGCCATCGTGGGCCTCAAGAACGTGCGCACGGGCCACACCCTGGCGGACGAGAGCAACCCGGCCACCCTGGAGCCGATGGTGTTCCCGGCGCCGGTTATCTCCGTGTCCATCACGCCCAAGGACAAGGCCAACAGCGAGAAGCTGAGCACGGCCCTGGGCAAGATGGTGGCGGAGGATCCGTCTTTCCACGTCGAGGTGGATCAGGAGTCGGGCGAGACCATCCTCAAGGGCATGGGCGAGCTGCACCTGGACATCAAGGTCGACATCCTCAAGCGCACGCACGGCGTGGAGGCGACGGTGGGCGAGCCGCGCGTGGCCTACCGCGAGACCATCACCAAGACGGTCGAGGACAGCTACCTGCACAAGAAGCAGACGGGCGGCTCCGGTCAGTACGCAAAGATCGAGTACCGCATCGAGCCGCAGCCGGCAGGCACGGGCTTCGTGTTCGAGAGCGAGGTGGTGGGCGGCAACGTGCCGAAGGAGTTCGTGCCCGCCGTCGAGAAGGGCTTCGAGGTGATGATGTCGAAGGGCCCGCTCGTTGGTTACCCGCTCGTCGACGTGAAGGTGGTGCTGACGGACGGTGGCTTCCACGCGGTGGACTCTTCGCAGCTAGCGTTCGAAGTTGCCGCCAAGGCTGCTTTCCGCCAGTCGATGCCGAAGGCGGGTCCGGAGCTCCTGGAGCCGATCATGAAGGTGGACGTGTTCGTGCCGGACGCCAACGTGGGCGACGTCATCGGCGACCTGAACCGGCGCCGCGGCATCATCAGCGGCCAGGAGCCGACGCCGACCAACGTGCGCATCCGCGCGGAGGTGCCGCTCTCGGAGATGTTCGGCTACATCGGTGATCTGCGCAGCAACACGCAGGGGCGCGGGCAGTTCACGATGGAGTTCTCGCGCTATGCCAGCGTGCCGAAGAATATCCTGGAGAAGGTGAAGGAGCAGGTGAAGGAGCGAGAGGCGGCTCTGGCCAAGAAGTAACGGCTTCACCCGCGTGAACGAAGCGGCGTCTCCTCGGAGGCGCCGTTTCTGTTTTTATGCGCTCGCCAGGGCGTCCGTTCCAGGCCAGCCCAAAGCTGGCAGCGGACGTCTGCGGTGAGCTTGTCGGAGGCCCTGTCCTCCTCGGTCCAGCTGCTCCCGAAGGCTCCGCCAGACTTGGCAAGCAATTGCTAGCGGCAGAACGCTCGCTCCGAGCTACGCCCATCTTCCTGATGGGCCAACCTCAGAGCGTGTAGGGCACGTACGAAGCGGTAGCGGGCCGGCGGAAAGTCTCTGATGTTGCGCGTTGCCAGACGCAGGCCGTGTTGCCTGGCGGCGGCTGCTTGCAATGCGTCCGGTAGCTTCCAGCGATGCTCACGACGCAGCTGAGCGGCCAGATCCGCGACGGGACCATCGAAGGCCCCACGCCACGAAACGTCGACAGCCACGCCAGCAGGATCCGCGCCGCTTCGCGCCGTGTAGCGCCGGCGTCGGGGGCCCTGGCGATGGCGCTGCCGGCCTCGGCAAAGGCGCCGCCGAGCATCGACTTCGCAAGGCCGAGCGCTGGGCTCGTCCCACGCGCGCTGAGCTCGATCATCAACGGCTTCGAGCCGCCGAGCATCGCGAGCTGGCTGGACGACAAGGACCCGGAGATTCGCGCCGCAGGTTTCGAGCCAGGACCACACCTGTCGCTTGCGGATGGTTTCGCCACGGCCATCCTCGCGACGCCGGCACGCCACGCCTAGCACTGCCATGAGAATTGGGACTATCCTGCCGCTAGCGGCTCGACGCCTTCGACATCGGGACCGCGGGCCGCGAGCCTGACGTCGTAACCGAGGCGCTCGAGCCGTCGGACTAGGTTGGCCGCCGTTCGCTCCGAGTCGACTTTGTCCAGGTAGGCCGTGCCCAGATCGCGATACTCGGCGCCGGTGCCGAGGATCACATATGCCGCGTTGAGGATCTTGTGGGCGATTGCTACTGCAGCCCGCAGATAGCCGCAGCGGGCCTTGAGACGGAAGAATTTGTCTTTGAGGTAGGTGTTCTTCGTGCGCGATGCACCGTGAGCAGCTTCGACGAGAGCTGTCATGAGGTGGACGTTTCCCTTACGGGTGTCGGTCCGCTTCCGTTTGCCTGCACTCTCGTTGTTGCCTGGGCATACGCCAGCCCATGCAGCAAGGTGGGCCTTGCTCTTGAAGACGCTCATGTCGACTCCAAGCTCAGCGATCATTACTGCCGCAAGCACGCGATCCACCCCAGGGATCGTCGCGAGTCGCCGATGATGATCGCGATACGGGGTGAGCTTGTCATCGATGCGCGCGTCGAGCTTGCCAATGTGCTCATCGAGCTGCTCCAGACGGGAGAGTTGCATTTCGAGCACGAAACGATGGTGCTCTTCGACCTTTCCTTCGAGCGCGAGCTCGAGGGCAGGCCAGTTTCTGGCGCATACGCTTCTTTGCGAACTGCGCCATCGCAGCGGGCCTTGCGTCGCCGCGGAGGAGTGCCTTGAGCATGGCCATCCCCGCCCGAGCCGAATCAGGCATGGTGTGGCGATATCACGTACGTCTGGACGCGAAGCGGATGGGCATTCCTGGCGCTGCTGGTGGACCTCTGCACGCGACGCATCACGGGTTGGTCGGTGAGCGAGCACTGCGACACGGCGCTCGCGCTGTCTGCCCTTTCCGATGCCGTGGCAAGGCATCGACCATCGGCTGGGCTCGTGCACCATACGGACCGCGGCTCGACGTACACGGCTGGTGACTATCGCAGGGCGCTCAAGGACTACGAGATGGTTGCGAGCATGAGCGGCAAGGGCAACTGCTGGGACAACGCGGTGGGAGCGTCCACGATCGGCACTATCAAGACCGAGGCTCTCGGCGACTACGTGCCAGCGGACATTCACGAACTCCGCCGAATCCTCTTCGGCTACATCGAGGGCTTCTACAATCAACGCCGACTGCACTCCACTCTCGACTACAGATCCCCTGTCGAAAAAGAAACGGGGGAACCTCCCTGCGGGAAAAATTCCCGGACCTACCCGAGCAGCCCGACACCGAGACGGTGTTCCTGAGGCTGCGCGAGCTGCGCAACAGCTGGTGACGCAAGCGCTCGGACTACACCGAAGCACGGCATCGATGAATGGCCGCAGCGCGGCGTTGCGCAAGGGCGAGCCTTCGCCCTTGCGCAATTCGCAGAGTGAGAGCGCCGGCGCTAGTTACAACCGACGCGCTCCGAACCGGCAGCGACGTCATCGATCCAGACGCCCGTTGTTCCGCCCTGCAGCCCCATGCTCCCAAGGAAGACGACGGGCGACGCAGGCTGCGCCGGTACTCCACCATCTCCGTTGGGCAGGTTCGCGGCTTCTACGCCATCGATCCAAAGGCGTGCCGAGCGGGTCGCATTGTCGATCTGCATTTCCGCGCAAAACCAGGTGTCGGGCACCAGTGTGACGCACGTCGGGCAGTTGCCGGAGGTCGCGCCATTGGGCCGCACTGCGTCTCCTTGGCTTACGTTGACCGTTGCCAAGCTCGGGCTCCACAGTCGCAGGCGCACCTCGTTGTTTTGATCAGCGCCGACGCCAATCAACACAGGGCCTTGCGGAACGCTATCGAGCCGCAGCCAAGCACGGATGAAGTAGCTCTGCTCAGGCAGGCTTGCGACGATGCCGTTCCGAGACCCGGAGCCCAACACCCGCAACGCCTGGCCTCCGCTGCGAGCCATGGCTGCGCTCACCTGCACGTTAGCGCTCGTATCCCGCGGCGCGTATGCGTCGATCACCTGCCACAAGTCAGCATTCGGTGACGAACCCGCAGCAACGTCCTCGAACCCGTCGCAAAAAAACAGCCCTGGGCAATTCGTATCGGAAGGGGGCGTCGTGACGGGCGGCGCCGGCATGGCTGGGGGAGGCACCATAGGGGTCGGCATCGCAGTGGGCGGAGGTGCCACGGGCGGCAGCATGGCAGGTGGATCGGTCATCGACGCACCACCGGCCCCCGCACTGGGTGCAGGCACTGCGCTGCTGCCGGCTGCGCCGTTGCTGGCAGGCGCGGCGCCGTTGCTGGCGGGCGCTCCGACGTTGCCGGCCTGCATCTGCCCGCTTCCCGAGGGTGGGCTCAATGCTGCGTTGCTGCCTGGAGATTCCGAAGGCGATGAGCTACCCGAGCTCCCGCCGGCACCTGGAGCTGACGGCCCGTTCCCCTGAGCGGGCTGCAAGCCACCTGCAGCGGTCATTGGAGCAACTCCTGGTGCACCAAGGCCTCCACTATACGCCGGCGGGCCCTCATCCTCTGAGTCGGCGGAGATGGGAGCGCTGCACCCCAGCAAGCCGAAAAACACGGCACAGGTGAGACGGAGCGCGTTGGCACGCGACGCAAGGACTCGAGTAGAAATGG
Source organism: Polyangiaceae bacterium (assembly GCA_025937895.1). GTDB lineage: Bacteria > Myxococcota_A > Polyangia > Polyangiales > Polyangiaceae > SZUA-265. Next base: position 39,388 of record JAICQL010000039.1, read on the forward strand.
ACAGCATATTGCGACCCCGTTTATATCCGAACGGCCGACGCTTCACACGTGTGATGCGAGAGATCACGCCTACCGCCGCGTGCGTTGCACGGCTTCGCTACTTGCAGGCGCGCAGGCTGTCGTTAGGGGCACTGAGCGTGCACGAACCAGCAGTTAGTGTGCACTGCTGGTAAGTCCCTCGCTGTCCGCACGGCGGTGGCTCTCCTACCCAGAGGCTTTCGTTGCAGGAGAATCCGCACTCCCTAATGGTTGTAGTGCCTTGAACGGAATCGGTAAGGAGCCCGTCACAGTCGTAGTCAAATTCAGCCACGGTGTTGCAAACAGCCTGCCCCGCGATGAAAACATTTGTTTGACCTGGGAAAAACATTCCCGGCTTGAGTCTGCACTGCGTCACAGCAGTCGTCGCCAACGGCTGCAAATCGCCTGCCGTTGGCAACGAACACGGGCATCAGTCGCCCCGAAGCCTGCACTATGATTGTATCGCTCGCAGGCGCGGGACTGCATAGCAGCGTATTCTGGACCGCGGGATTCCCGTGGCCATCGCCGTCCAAGTCTTCGAACCATGGGCGGCAGAAGCCCGATTGGCATTGCGATGCAACTGAGCAGGTTGGTCCAATGTCCAAGTGCCGATAGCTGCAGAGAGGCGAGGGCGGGGAAGGGCAGTAGGGAAGGAATAGCGCTCGGGCTCTGCGGGAGGACTTCTCCTACCCGTGTGAGCTCCAGCGCCAATTCTTGGGGTCCCATGCTCCACTTGCATCGCCCAGCACCGGATCAAGGAATTCGCAGACAGCCTGTTCTAGCGCGTCGAGCGTGAGCCAGGGTAAGCCATCCTCATGTGCCATGCGCGTGTAGATCGGTCCCCAGCTCGCTGGCGGCCTGGGGATGCGCGCCGGGACAGTGTGGGTCTTTCGAAACGCGAACGTCGTTTGAATCGCGTGGAGCAGCGACTGCGCGTCGAAAGCTCCGGTTCTGCCCAGCAGCGACAGGTCGGGCAGATCCTTCACGCGAGAGTTCTCGCGCGGCCGAGGTAGCGTGTACGCGTGTAGCTTCTCGGCAACGTGCGTCTCTCTGGGATAGACGCGGAACCTGCCTGGCTGCACATCGATGAACTCCAAGAACGTCGTCCCGTTGATGATCTCTGGTGCGGATGTCAGCACGTCGCCGAAGCCTGCATCAATGCCGAATCACATGCCGTAGAGGTTTCCCGCGAGCCTGGCTTCGCCAAGGAAACGTAGTCCTCCGTAGATGAGCCCATCGCCTTCGATGGTCGGATGCTCGGGATCTGGCACGACGAGAAAGGACAGGTGGTCACCAAGATCGCGCCGGCCGGCTCGCTGAAGCGCTTCGAGCAGTTGGTCGGGATCACCCGTCAGCCTCAGGTCCACGTCCCGCGTGGTTCTCGCGCGCTCGAGGCGGAACTCAAGGACGACCCCTCCCTTGAGCACGACCGCGTCCTTCAGCTCTTCGAAGACGCGAGCGAGAAACCGATCGAAGACGAGGATTTGTCGAAGGCGGCCCATGTCGACGCCCCTGTCGCGAGCCTCTCGACGGATGCGAGCCTCGAGTGCCTGCTTGAAGGCTTCGGGAGATGCGTAGCGCCGGGTCATCTGTCAGCTCGGATCCGTTGGGAGTCGGCGTGTACTCGTGCGGAACGCGCGCCGAACCTCGTCGCGTGTGAACAGTCCGCGCTTCATGCCTTGGTTCACTGCCTGCGTTACGAGATCGGGCGGAGAGTGGGCCGTCTTGCAATCGACGACAGTTCGCAGGGCGGTGGTGACTGGTAGAGGCCCCTTCCAGTCCGTTTCGTTCTCGGCGAGGTCCGCAAAGTGAAGCAGCAGGTTTTGGGGAACGCGAAGTCGTCGCCGCTGCCAGGCACTTGGCACTGTGAGGTGCTGTTGCGCGGGCAGCGCGTCGGACAGATCATGGAGGACGAGAGCTGTCTCATGGCTGAAGGTCCCAGCCCGATCGGACCACAGCCACTGCACCACGAGATCCTCGTGATCGCTGGGTGGATAGTGCGCCAGGCGGAAGATGCCGCGGGCGACGCGCTCCACACGACCCTCCCGGACGTGGTACTCAAGCAAAGGCGGCGAGTATCCGGCGGCACGCGCCTGAGCGAGCTGGAAGTACCCCGCCTGCGCTGCGGCCAACTCGTACAGACTGGCCCAATTGGGCGCTTGCCCGTCCGAACGCTTCCGAGGCACACATGAAGATTAAAACCTATTTAATCTTTGTGCAATCCCCGGATGGCTCCAATGGCCCCGAATGGGCGCCGATTTTTCTCCCTACTGCCCGCGTCAAAGCCCAATACCCGCCGCCGCATTGTCGTCGAACAGCTCCGCATCGCGGATGTAGCGCCGCACCACGCTGACCGAGCGATGACCGGTCTGCTTCATGATGGAGCGCTCGCTCTTGCCGGCCTTGGCTGCCGCTGTGGCGAGGCCCCGGCGCGCAGCGAGTGGCCTGACAGCGGTGCGGGGTCGAAGCCAGCCTCCAGGGCCCCCTTCTTGATGATGAGCGCCACGCTCTGGGCCGTCAGCCGCGACTCCAGGATCTTGCCGAAGCGGTTGACGGGGCGGAACAGTGGGCCCTTCGTGACCAGCGACAGGTCGATCCCGTCTCGCAGCTCAGAGGAAGTCCAAACGCCTCCGGCTCCCCTGCCCCACGCCCCAGGTTTACGTAAAGTCCAATGTACGAAGCAGTCCCGCCCCCTCTCCGCCCCGGTTCAGAGCCACGCTGACCGAATCCAAAGCACACGTCTCCCGTCGGCGCCGCCTGGTTGGCAGCCACCCCCCAGCTCAGTCGTGGCGCGGACTCAGTCGACCCAGTCCGGTGCCCGCGCCCGACCCAGTGGCGGCGGTTTCGCAGGCAAGTTCCGGCGCTGCAGCTCGCTCCGTGCCTGAACCGGATCTTCGATGACCTCGACGAAGCGCAGGCGCCCTCCGCAACCGGCACACTCGAGCGGATCGATGTCGAAGATTCGCTGGTAGAGCGTGGCCCACGCCAGCCGAGACAGTCTGCGGAACCGGAGCTCCTCGGCGGCGCCGTGCGGCGCGGCGGCGGGGCTGCGTTGCGGCGGCGCGGGTGCAACGGTGGCAGCCGCGGCGGAGGGGCCTCGGGACGCGTCCGGCGGCACGCAGTGCAACACGGGGCACGGGGTGTTTGGGCGCTCCGTCGTGCTCGATGTGGTACCGTCGGCGTCTGCGCACGGACCATCCGACTCGCCTTCAGCGGTGGCTGCAGGCGCTCGAGACCAGTGGTGACGAGGAGGCTGCTCGGGCGCCATGGGCACGACGAGGCTGCGCCAGCGGCTGTGCGGAGCCCATGCTCCGTAGAAGCGCACCAGCGGCTGCCGCGGTGGGGGCACGAGCGCCGCAAGGCGTGCCAAAAACTGCATCGGCGTCATCACCCGTGCCTGGTCGGTGTCTTTGATGCGGTAGCTGATCCGGCCATCCTCGAGCAGGGACAGGCGCTCGAGGGCGAGCGGCGGGCGCGCACAGTAGCGGAGCAGGCGTTCGCGCGCGGCGGGCAGCCCTGCGGGTACGCTGACTCCTGCGTGAAGATTGAATTTCAGGTGCTCCGCCACGAGGCCCTTGCTCGGCTTGGGCAACAGGCGACCTCGGGTCCGGTGCCGGCTCTGCTCGCTCGGACCGTGCTCGGCCCAGCGCTGCAGCTCACCTACCCCCAGGCTGCCTTGCAGACAACGCAGCCACGGCGAGCCAGCCTCCGCGTCCTCGCTGGGGTCCTGCCCTCCTGCTTCCTCGCGAACGTAGCCGTGCTGCTCGAGCCAACGCACCGAGCGGAGCGCGACGGTCGTGCGACGGGGGAGGCCGTCGTGGGGAGGCCGTCGAAGGACCTTCTGCGCTGGCTGAAAGCCTCCGGCGCCATTCTGCGCAGCGAGGATCTGTTCGCCGCCAGTGAGCCACCGCATGACGGGCCGTTCGCGAGCGGCTACTTCTACTCCAGCGCCTGGCTGCCCGAGCGCCAGAGACACGCACTGCTCATTGGTCGGACGCGGCGACGCGCCGCCAGAGGGCTGCCAGCTCGAGCTCGATGGCATCAAAGGGCTCGGCGCGAATCACGTCATCATCCTTCCAGGCGCCGAGCAGCACCCAGCGCCCCGACTCCAGGCGGAAGACCTCGAGCGTGCGCTGCAAGGGATCGACTAGCCAGCTCCAGCGCACCTGCTCGCGAGCGTAGATACGCAGCTTGTCACTGCGATCAAACTTGGAAGTACGCGGGCTGAGCACCTCACAGATCCAGTCCGGGGCCAGGGTCAGGTAGGCTACGTCACCGTGTGACGCCAACCGCTCCACGCGCCAGCCAGCCAGGTCGGGCACGATGATGTCAGCACCCAGGTGCAGCTCTGGCTCATCCAGGATGAGCCAGCCGCCAGGGCCGCCTTTGCCCCGATCGAAGGGCGGACCCAGCTCATAGCCGAGGGCACTCGCCACCGCCGCATGGGGGAAGGCCGGGCGTGGATGTAGTCGCAGCTCCCCATCGATCACCTCTGCGATCACCCCCTCGGGCGCAGCCAGAACATCTGCATAGGAAGCCGGCTTTTTTGCGGGTTGGGACACTCGGATTTTCCTCGGCAACGCCTTCGGCAATGCGAAGCGCGGGTGGCGCCGCGCCGCAGCGCCTCGATTCTGCGCAGTATAGCCGGGACGAGAGGCGAGCCTCGCCCTCTCGAGCGGCTATAGGCCAGGAAGCCGGTACTTGCATGCTGGCGGCTGCACGTCCGGCGCGATGGCGCCCAGCGACTGGTATCGCCGCAGCCGATCTCGGTGCACAGGTTGGACAGGTGAACGGGTGCGGCCCGGCAGCGCCGTCTGGTTGCAGGCGCGGTTGCTCTTGTCCTTGAAGCTCGCGTGCCAGCTGCGCGCGGACCAGCTCACGGGTCTGGCCGAAGCGCAGCTCGACGTTGCCGCGGGTGATGTCTTCACGAGGGCTGAGGAGCCAGCTCATAGTTCGACGATGGACTGGAAGCCGCCGTAGATCATGCGCTTCATGTCCATGGGCATCTCCGCCGGATCCATCTTCAGGCGTGGATCCTTCATGACCTTGGCGTTGACCTCATCCCGGTGCTCGCGAGAACGGAAGAGGATCCAGGCGAAGACCACGGTTTCGTTCTCCTGGAGCTTCACGGCTTGCGGAAATGACGTCACCTCCCCCGTCTTCACGTCGTCGGCGACGCACTCGTAGTAGGCGAGCGCGCCGTGCTCTTTCCAGAGCTTGCCCGCGTCCGAAGAGATCTTGCGATATACCTCCACCTTGTCCTTGGGGATGGGCAGCACGAATCCGTCCACGTACGTCATCGCTCCCTTCTGAGCGAGCGAGGGTCCGGCGTCAAGCCGCAGCGACGGGCTGTGGCATGCCGGGGATTCGGCGCCC
>JAICQL010000325.1 GCA_025937895.1 Polyangiaceae bacterium
ACAGGTCCTGCCGGAACTTGCCTTCGGCCACCTCGCGCTCGACGTCGCGATTGGTGGCGGCCAGCACGCGCACGTCTACGGGGATCTCCTGGCTGGCGCCCACGGGCTTGACCTTGCGCTCCTGCAGCACGCGCAGCAGCTTGACCTGCAGCGGCAAGCTGAGCTCGCCCACCTCGTCCAGCATCACGGTGCCGCCCTCGGCCTCGCGGAAGATGCCGTTGTGCTTGCCGGTGGCGCCGGTGAAGGCGCCCTTCTCGTGCCCGAACAGCTCGCTCTCCATCAGCGCCTCGGGCAAGGCTCCGCAGTTGACCACCAGGCAGGGCTTGTGCGCGCGGTCGGAGCGCTGGTGGATGGCGCGGGCCACGCACTCCTTGCCGGTGCCGCTCTCGCCGGTGATGAGCACGGTGGTGCGCATGGGGGCCACCCTCTCGATCATCTCCAGCACCGCACACATCGCCCGGCTCTTGCCCACCAGCAGCGGCGCGGGGCTGCCCTTCTCCACCTGGGCCTTGAGGCGCGAGTTCTCCTCGACCAGCGCGTGTTTCTCGATGGCCTTGCGCACCATTGCGCTGAGGGCCGCCGGCTCGAAGGGCTTGGTGACGAAGTTGAAGGCACCCGCGGTCATGGCGCCGATGGCGTTCTCGACCGAGTTGTGCGCGGTCAGCAGGATCACCTCGCTCGCGGGCGAGCGCTGCTTGGCGGCGGACAGCACGTCCAGCCCGGAGCCCTCGGGCATGACCAGGTCGGTCAGGATCACCGGGAAGGGCTGCGGTGCCTGGGCGATGGCCTCCAGCGCCACGGCGTAGGAGGGCGCGGTGACCACCCCGTAGCCTTCGCGAGTGAGCAGGATCTCCAGCATGGTGCGCAAGCCGGGCTCGTCGTCGACGACCAGCACTCGCGTCGTGGGGGGAACAATCGAAGGCATCAGTCCTAGCCTGCTCTACGGCACGCTTCGGCTGGACGGCTGCCGATTTGTGCCGGATCGTGGCCCGGGGGCTTGCACCCGCGGGTGGTTCTCCTACGATCAGGGCGAGGCTTAACCGGTGACTGGCGATCGACGTAAGGTGTGCGCTCGGTGGCTGCCGGAGTGGCTTTTCCAGCGCGGTGACGCTTTATCGCTGCTGGCTGCGCTGCCGGTGCTGGCTGCGCTGCCACTGCTGGCGCTCGTGGTGCCTGGTTGCAGCGGAACGGTGGAGCCCGAACCGCCGCTGCCCCGCCCTCCGCCGGTCATGCCCTCCAACCCGTATGAGGACACGGCCACGTCCATCGAGTTCCTGGATACCGGGGATGTGACCCTGGTGGCGGGTACGCCGCGCGAGATCCGTGTGCGCGTGCAGCCGCCGGGAGAGCACATCGTGCGTTTTGCGCTGCTGCGCACGGAAGAGGCGTTCCTCAGCAGCGACGTGGTGACCACGGACGCGGAGGGCATCGCCACCACCACGCTCACGGCTCTGTCCGCGTCGCCGGGCTTTTCGCTGCTGACGATGGTGGGGCGCCTGCAACAGGCGCTGCGCGTGGTGGCGCTGGAGGCCAACATTGGCAGCCTGCTGCTGCAGGGCGATTACCAGGGCATCCGCACGGTGCCGCGCTGGTACGCGAGCGTGCACCTGAACCGCACCTGCGCCGAGCTGATGGGGCCACCCTTCCCCGACGGCGTGTCGCTGGCCAGCAGCGGCAGCAGCGCCGTGCAGATCAACCGGGTGCCGGCGGGGGGTCCGCTGGCGGCGGTGATCCGCGCGGAGCGCTTTGCGTTCGGCTGCACCAACATCGCCAACCTGCGCGCGGGCAGCAACACCATCTCTGCGGTGGAGGTGTTCGATCGGCCGCTGCAGCTGGCGCAGCTCGGGCTGCGGCTCTCCTTCAGCGTGGAGCAGGGCAACAGCCTCAATCCCGGGCTGGAGGAGCTGGCTTTCCGCGCGGTGGGGCCGCTGCTGGGCACGGCCAGCGATGATCTGGCGGCGGTGCTGGACGCCATGTCGGGCCTGGCCACGGACAGCGTGGCGTTCGAGCAGGCGCGTGCGGCGCGCAACTGGCGCGGCGTGCTGGTGGATGCGCTGGGTGGGGCGATGGCCGGCTCGGGCCTGCGCACGGCGATCGACGGCTGGATGAGCGCGGGGCTGGGTGAGCTCAGCCAGCCCGACGCCATCGTCGGCACCCTGGCAGCGCCGAACCTTCAGGGCTCGGCTCCGTTCACCTTGACGTCGGTGAGCGGTGTCGAGCCGGCGGAGGCCGGCTTTGTCGTGCAGAGCATCGCCGCCGTCAGCACGGACGCGGCGGACGTGCTGCGCGTGGCGCTGGCGCTGAGCTGGCAGCCCACGCCGCTGCTCAACGCGCTCGCCGAGCGCGTGGCCACCGCGCAGACCGGCGCCAGCTCCGTGCCGGAGGCGATGGCGGAGCACCTGGGCTGCGCGAACGTGGCGGACCTGCTGGTGGACGCCGGGGCCAGCCCGGGCGAGGCGTTCCCCGACTGCGACGAGCAGTGCGTGCGGCGGCTGTGTGACGACGCCATGACCGTGCTGTGGTCGCGCATCACTGCCGCGGCGCAGCCGGCCGTGCCCTGGGAGATCACCGGCGCATCGCCGGCGCAGATCGACGCGGATGCGCGGCCCACTGCGCTGTCGAGCACGTGGGTCGGCAGCCTCGGGCTCGGCGGCGCCGACCCGGTGCGGATTCAGGGTCCGTTTGCGGGCGCCTTACCTGACTGAGGCTCGCGGGCAGCGCGCGAGCCTCAGCCCAGGCGCGCCAGCGCGATGCCCGCCAGGGTGGACAGGCTGAGCAGCGCGGCCGCGACACGAAACCACCAGCGCGAGGGGCGATTCGCCCGCAGGCGATGGATGAGCAGCGCCACCCCCGCGCCGGAGAGCAGCCCGCCGAGGTGCGCGGCGTTGTTCACGTTCACCCCCGGCAGCAGCGCCATCACGGCAGCGTAGCCCAGCGCCGAGATCGCCGCGCGCTTCCAGCCCTCGTCCCGGCTGGCGAAGCGCAGGCCCACCTCGGCCCCCATCAGGCCAAAGATGCCGCCGCTCAGGCCGCCAGTGATCTGGCGCTGCGGAAACAACGCATACCAGCAGTCGCTGGCGACGAAGCCCAGCGCGCCGCTGAGCAGCAGTAGCACCGTGAAACGCGCGGTGCCCAGCAGCTGCTCCAGCGAGCGCCCGAAGGAGACCAGCGCCAGCACGTTGAAGCCCAGGTGCAGCAGGCCGAAGTGCACGAACATCGCCGACAGGTAGCGCCACGGCTGGGCCGGCCCCAGGTTGCCCGCGAGCGCACCCCAGCGCAGCGCGCGGCCCCAGCTCATCGGGGCGCCGGCGCCGTCGCCCGCAATCAGCGCCAGGTACACCAGGCCGGCGAGCAGCGCACACAGCGTGGTGGCAGTGGCGCCACCCAGGGCTCGCCGCACGGAGAGCTGCGCGCCGCCCGGCAGGGGCCGCGCACAGCCCGAGCAGCGCGCCTGATCTGCCGCGTTGAGCCGACCACAGTGCGGGCAAACCGTCGCTCTCGAAGCCACGGCAGCCTTATTGCCGGGCTCGGGTGCCGAGTAAAGGCCGGTTACGCACGGGTCGCACCCTGGCCCGCCCGGTGGGAGTGAGACGCCGATGTGGTCTCTCTCGGCAGCGCGCCTCCGTTCGAGATCGGAGCCGATCGGTTTGAGATCCGAACGGATCGGTGTCAAAGCCAAGAGAGGATTGCTGGAGTATTCGGTCGCATGAGCACGAGCGTCGCGACGTCGGCGCGCGCGCCGGTTTACCAACCCGTTGCGGGGGTGAACGTTCGCGCCCTGCCACTATTGCCGGAACAGGCCTTCGTGCTCTCGCGCGTGGACGGGCGCAACGACGCCTCGGCCATCGCGCAGGTCACCGGTCTGCCGCTGCCGGACGTGCTGGCGCACCTGATGCGTCTGGAAGATCTGGGCGCCGTGCGCAGCCCTGGCTCGGAGCCGATCGCGCCCCGCAGCGGAGCACGGCCCTCGAGCGCACCGCGAGCCACTGCCGCCGCCGCTGCCGCCGGCAGTGACGCGCCCACCCGGCCACCGCCGCCGGGCCACCTGAGCGCAGCGCCCACCAAGCCGCCGCCCGCGCCCGCCCCGAGCGGGCCGAGGCGTCCCGAGATCGACGAGTCGCTGAGCCTCTCGGTCGAGCTGCAGGCGCGCATCCTCGATCTGTCGGAGCGGCTGCCAGAGCTGGATCACTTCCAGGTGCTGGGCATCGAGCGCAGCGCCGACCGCGCCGCGGTCAAGCGTGCCTACTTCTCGATGATCGGCACGTTCCATCCGGACAAGCACTTCGGCAAGAAGCTGGGCAGCTTCACCAAGCGCATGGAAAAGATCTTCCAGCGCATGACCGAGGCGCACGACGTGCTCAGCAACCCGCGCTCGCGCGAGGAGTACGAGGCGTACCTGGGCGTGGTCGGGGTGACCGAGGGCATCGCCGCGGCCTCCGATGCGCCACCCAGCGTGGAGGATCTGGAGCGTCTGCTGGAACAGGCGGAGCAACAGGCGCGCAGGTCTCCCGCGCCTGCAGCTGCTCCAACCCCGCCCGCGCCCTATCCTGCCGCGCCCTATCCTGCCGCGCCCTATCCTGCCGCGCCAACGCCGGCCGCCCCTGCCCCCGTCGGGCTCACGCCGGCTGCTCCCAGGCCTGCCTCTCCTGCGCCTGCCGCTCGCGTCTCGGCCGCTCCTGCTGCCCGAGCCGCCACCGCCAAGCCGGTCTCGCTGAAGCCGCCCGTGCAGATGCCGCAGGCACCGCCGCCGCTTCCGCCACCGCGCATCCCGCCGCCGCCCATGCCTTCTGCGCCGCCGGCCTTCGGGCGTGTCGAGCGTATGCCCAGCTTGCGGCCCGTGCAGCTGGTGGATGATCCCGCCGCGCGCCGGCAGGCGCTGGCGCGCAAGCTCGGGCTGGCTCCGGCGCCCGCGCCGCCCCCGAACGCGGCCGAGGAGCGCGTGCGCGCCGAGGCCGCGCGCCAGTCCGCCGTGGCCAGGGAGCTGCACCAGCGCTACGAGCACCGCAAGACTGCGATCCGGGATCATCGCCTGGCGCGCTTCATCGAGGTGGCGGAGCAGGCAGTGGCCGCGGGCAACGCCGTCTCGGCGATGAACTCGCTGCGCATCGCGCGCACCCTGATCAACGGGGACACGGCCGCGGAGGCCCGCATCAACGAGCTGGAGCGGCACCTGGGGGGCACGATCGCCGAGACGTACCTACAGCGAGCGCGCTACGAGGAGTCCAACGGGCACTATGCCGAAGCGGCGCGTTCATACACGCGCGCCGCGCGCGGCAGCCCCAGCCCCGATGTCCTGCGGAGTGCCGCCGAGTGCTACCTGAAAGCGGGCACGGAGCTGCGCCTGGCGGGGGAGCTGGCGCGCGAGGCCGTACAAATGGCCCCGGATCGGACCGATCTGCGGCTCAGCCTGGCCAAAATCTACGAGGGCGCCGGAATGCCGCAGAGCGCCGTGCGAGAGCTGGAGCGCGCGCTGGCGCTCACCCCGGGCAGCGACAAGATCAAGCAATGGCTAAAGCGGCTCGAGCGGGCTGGCGTCTAACAGAGTATGGGAACCGTCATTGGGATCGATCTCGGCACCACGAACTCCTGCGTTGCAGTCATGGAGGGCTCCGCGCCGACCGTCATCCCTAACCGCGGGGGGTACAAGACCACGCCGAGCATGGTCGCCGTCACCGAGGCGGGCAAGCGCCTGGTCGGGCACATCGCCAAGCGCCAGGCCATCACCAATGCCGAGAACACGGTCTACGCCGCCAAGCGCCTGATCGGCCGCAAGTGGAACTCGCCCCAGATCAAGAACGCGCTCTTGACGTCCAGCTACAACATCGCCGAGGGCCCGCACGACGACGTGCGCATCGTGCTGCGCGACAAGAGCTACTCCGTGCCGGAGATCAGCTCGATGATCCTGCAGGAGATGAAGATCATCGCCGAGGACTACCTGGGGCAGCCGGTGACGCAGGCCGTGGTCACGGTGCCGGCGTACTTCAACGATAACCAGCGGCAGGCCACCAAGGACGCGGGCACCATCGCCGGGCTCGACGTGATCCGCATCATCAACGAGCCCACCGCCGCGGCGCTGGCGTATGGCCTGGGCAAGGACATCGACAAGGTCGTCGCCGTGTACGATCTGGGCGGCGGCACCTTCGACATCTCGATCCTGGAGCTGAGCTCGAGCGGCGTGTTCAAGGTGATTGCCACGACGGGCGACACCTTCCTCGGCGGTGAGGACTTTGACGCGCGCATCGTGGACTGGCTGGTGCACGGCTTCCAGCAGGAGCACGACATCGATCTTCGCCAGGACCGCATGGCCCTGCAGCGCCTGCGCGACGCGGCGGAGAAGGCCAAGTGTGAGCTGTCGAGCGTGCGCGAGACGGACATCAACCTGCCCTTCATCATCTCCACCGGCCGCAACGAGGCGCTGCACCTGCAGCGCACGCTCACGCGCGAGACGCTGGAGGGGCTGACCGAGGACTTGATCGAGCGCACCATCGAGATCTGCCGCGACGCTCTCAGCGACGCGCGGCTCGAGCCCAAGGATCTGGAGGACGTGATCCTGGTGGGCGGCATGACGCGCATGCCGGCGATCCAGAAGGCTGTCTCCGAGTACTTCAGCCGCGCGCCGAACAAGGGCGTGCACCCGGATGAGGTCGTGGCGCTGGGCGCCGCCATCCAGGGCCACGCGCTGGTGGAAGAGAAGACCGACATGATCCTGCTGGACGTGACCCCGCACGCGCTGGGTATCAT
>JAICQL010000181.1 GCA_025937895.1 Polyangiaceae bacterium
ACTGTTGCTCGAGTTACTGTTGCTCGAGCCACCTGTGCCGCTGGCGGCCCCGGCGCTACCGGCAGACGTGCTGCCGGAGCCGGCGTTGCTGCTGGAGCTGCCGCCCGCGCCCGGGGTACTCTGCCCGCTGCCCGTCTGCTCGCCGCCCTCCGCCTCGCCCGAGCAGGCTGCGAGCATCCACATGGCAAGACCTGCGACCACGAAGCCAGCGATACGAAGCATGATGGTGGCTCGGAGCTTTGGACAGCCCTGGCACCCTGTCAAGGTTGCTGCCCTGAAACAGGGCAGCCCGCTGCCACGGCGTGCTCACGGCGCTGCGCGTTCAGCAGCGCTCCGGCACAATCTGGCCCCGCCAGCGTTCAGGCGGGCGGCTGGCTCGCATTGGCACGGATCGCGGCCACGAGGAAAGTCGTGAGCCCCGCGCCGTGGCGATCGATATTGGCGGCAAAGCGAGGATCATTTTCATACAGATCGGCGAGGCCACGGTGCCGCTCCTTGCTGCAAGCATAAAACCAGCGATCGATCGACAGCCGGTGGCGCTCCGCCACGGCGCGCGCGCGCTCGCCCTCCGGCGGCTCGCCTGCTTGCAGCAGCGCGAGCGCGTCGGCGTATAGCGCCGACTGCTCGGCGCTCATGCGCTGCCAGTCCTCGGGGCCGTAGCTCTGGGTGCGCCGCTTCGATTCGCGATACGCCTCCGTGTGGCCCCAGCGCTGCTCGGCCTCGGCCTCGTAGCGCGCTGGGTCAAAGCCCTCGAACAGCTGCTTGCGATCCATCTCGTCCTCCTTTGGTTCTCGTTCCAGCAGGGCCAGCGCCTGCTCCACCGCGTGCAACATCCGGGCATTGTCTTCCGCCCGCGCGCGCAGCTGCTGGCGCTGCGCCTCCAGGGCCCGCCGGCGGTCGAACGCCGGATCATCCAGACAGCGCCGGATCTCCTCCAGCGAGAGGCCCAGCTCGCGCTGGATCAAGATCTGCTGCAGCCGCAGCAGGTCCATGTCGTCATACAGGCGGTAGCCCTTGCCGCTGCGCCGGCTGGGCACGAGCAAGCCGATGTCGTCGTAGTGATGCAACGTGCGCACCGAGACGCCGGTGAGCTGCGCCACCTGCTTGATCAGATAGGTCCTGATCGAGTGAGTCTCGACCGCGTGCGTCTCGCGCGGACGGCTGTCGCGCCGCGGGGGCCGCTGCTGTCTGGCCATGCTCCAGCCTGCCATGAAGGGCAGCGTGAGGCCTCACGTCACGTCAGGGTCAAGGCGAAATTTGCCTGATGCCGCGCGCCGCCGCCCGCTGCATGCGCTCGCCCAGCGCCTGCACCTGCTCGAGCAGCTCCGGCGGTCCGAGCACCTCGAACTCCACCCCCAGGAGCGCCACGTACAGGCCCACGACCGCGAGCGAGTACCCGCCGGTCTCCAGCAAGCAGCTCTCCGCATCGACCCGGGTCACCTGCCCCGCCAGCGGTGAGATCTGCTCGGCTATTTTCTCCGCCGGGGCGTGCAACAGCACGCGCACCTGGTGCGGATAGGCCTCGCGCGAGATCGAGCGCGCCACGTAGCTGGCCACGTCTCCGTGCGGCACCTTGCGCGCCACGAAGCGCTTGCCGGTGCTGGCCTTGCCCACCACCCGATCGACGCGGAACGTGCGCCAGTCCTCGCGGTGCAGATCCCACGCCACCAGGTACCAGCGCGAGCCAGCGTGCACGAGCCCGTGTGGCTCCACCTCGCGCTGGCTTGGCTTGCCCTTCTGATCCGCGTAGCGAAAGGCGATGCGCTCCTCACTGCGGCACGCACCGGCAAGCGTGGTCAGCAGCTCTGGCTCGATGCGCGGCCCCGCGCGATGCAGCGGCACCACCGCCGAGTGCAGCGCCTTCACCCGCCGCCTCAAGCGGGCGGGCAGCACCTGCTCCAGCTTGGCCAGCGCGCGCACCGCCGCCTCCTCCATGCCCGACACCGTGCCCGCCGCGGCGCTGCGCAGCCCCAGCGCCACCGCCAGCGCCTCGTCGTCCTCCAGCAGCAGCGGAGGCAGCTCCGCGCCCGTGCCCAGCTGATAGCCGCCCGCCACCCCTGCCGTGGCGTTCACCGGGTAACCCAGCCCGCGCAGCCGATCGATGTCGCGCCGCAACGTGCGACCCGTGACCTCCAGCCGCTCGGCGAGATCGGCGCCAGACCAGAAGCGGCGCTGCTGCAGCAGCGAGAGCAGGCGGAGCAGCCGTGCGGACGTTTGCAACATGGTGAAGATGGGGCGCGCCCGGGAAAACGACGGGCTGCCCGAAAATCAGCATGCGTCCTATCGAGGACAGAAACTGTCCGCAATCGGATCTATTCAAACACTGTGAGGCGCCGGCGTCGTGCCGGCGACCCCTTTCAGGAGAATTGCCATGTCCATCGTCTTCTATGCTGCCCCCCAGTCCAGCGCGAGCCCCGTCACCTGTGCCCTGCTGGAGCTGGGCGTGCCCCACGAACGGATCAACGTGAACCTGGCCGAGGGCGAGCAGCGCAAGCCCGAGTACCTGGCCCTCAACCCCAACGGCAAGGTGCCGCTGCTCGTGGTCGACGGCACCCCGCTGTTCGAGGCGCTCGCGATCTTGCAATGGCTCGGCGATCGCTTCGGCGTGGAGAAGAAGGTGTGGCCCGCCGCCAGCGACCCGGCGCGCCTCGAGGCCCTGTCGTGGACCACCTGGGGCTATGTCAGCTTCGGCTCCGCCGTGGTGCGCTGGTTCGCGGCCGCCAGCGACCGCCTGCCCGCCGAGCAGCGCAACGCCGCCGCCGCCGCTGCCGCCATGAAAGACGTGCAGACCCTGCTCGGCGTGCTCGACGGCCGCCTCGCGCCACGCCAGTACGTGCTCGGCTCCGCCTTCTCCCTTGCCGATCTCGTGCTCGCTTCGTGCGTGAACTGGGCCCAATACAGCGGCGTCTCTCTCGACGGCCACGCCAGCGTGAAAGCCTGGCTCGAGCGCTGCCTCACCCGCCCATCGTTGCAGACGCCCTGGGCCTGAGCGAGCCTCACAGGGCTCGCTGCTGCGCCACGGTATTGCTGCGCTCGCCTCCGGCGCCACGGTATTGCTGCGCTCGCCTGTGCCGCCACGATATTGCTGCGCTCGCCTGTGCCGCCACGATATTGCTGCGCTCGCCTCCGGCGACATCGGTGAGGAGAGGGGCCGGGCCTCAGCCGCCCGGCGCCTCGCGGCGCATCGGGGCGCGGCACGGCACCAGAACACGCGAGAGGGAGGCGCGCAACTTCGGGGCCCCTGACGGTAGAGCTGCCAGCGCCCGCCGTGCGCGCCCGGGCCCAGCAGCCTCACTGTTCGATCCTCGCCGAGCGAGCGCCGAGCAGCTGGCCTGCGGCGGTGACGACGCTGCACTCGTAGCGGCCGCGCGCGGGGGCGGGGAAGTGTCGCAAGGTGGAGCGGGTGCGGTAGCCCTCCGTGCGCCCGCCGGTGAACTCCAGCTCGATGCGCCACAGCTCGCGGCCGTCCTTGCGCCAGACGTGAAACAGCCGATCTTTCAGCCCCACGGGGGAGGCGATGGCGGTGGCGCAGATGAGGCGGGGCGGCGCGCTGGCGAAGCGCTCGGCGGGGTCGCTCACCCACTTGCCCTCGAGCTGGCTGCCGAGCTCCGCACGCACGAGCCGCAGGGGTGCGGCGGGGATGAGCCGGGCGGCGCCGAGCCAGAGCGCGGCCATCAAGGTCAGCCCGGAGCCGAGGGCGAGCGCCGCGAGTCGCCAGCGCTGCCCGGCTGGCGCCAGCGCGGCGAGCATCAGCGCCGGGGTCAGGGCGGCTGCGGTGGCGGCGATCCAGAGCGAGCGCTGGGTGGACAGCCCGAGGCCGGGCAGCACGCAGTTGAGCGCTGCGAAGCTGGTCACCGCGGGCAACAGCGGCGCGAGCAGCGGCTGGCTCAGGAGCCACTCGGTCAGCGGATCCCACAGGCTCAGCGCGCTGATCGCAAACAGCCCGGCGAGGAACGCGGTGTGCCACGGATCGACCTGCGCCACGCCCACGATGGCGGCGTGGAAGTAGAAGGGCGCGCAGAAGAACAGGCCGAGCTGCAGCATGCCCTGGGTCAGGGTCATGCCCGAGAAGCGCGCGGCCCACAGCAACAGGCGCGGCAACCGCCCGACCTGCGCCGTCTTCAGCTCGAAGCGCTGCAGCGCGTGCAACGCCACGAGCGAGAGCCACGCCAGCACCGTGCCGGCGGCCACGGCGGCTGCCCGCCTGGGGCCGCGATCCATGAACAGCGCTCCGGCGGCGCCGCTCGCAAAGGAGAACACCGGCAAGGCGCGACTGAACAGCGCCCGCAGGCGAGCCGCCGTGGTTGACGGGGCGGGCGCCGCAGGCTGCGCAGCAGCTTCGGGTAATGGCTCCGGTGCTCCGGGAGCCTGTGCTGGTTCCGATGATCCCGATGCATCCGATGGCTTCGGGGGCTCTGGCGGCGGCTCGGGGTTCATGAGCTCAGCCGAGCGCGCGCGCCAGCTCGGCCCAGGCGTCGCGGAAGGGCCGGAACGGCGCGTGGGGGATGTAGCGGCGGGCGGCGTCGTTGCCGTTCAGGTACACCTCTTCCAGCCCGTCCCAGCTCAGGGTCCAGCGCTCGGGCAGCTGCCAGGCGGCGAGCAGGGGCTCGAGGAGCGAGGCTTCGGCGCCGGACAGGGTCACGCCGCAGAGCCTGAGGCCAGGGAGCACGCGGGGCAAGCGCCCTGGCCAGCCCAATCAGCCGGGGCTACAGTGGTTGGCCACGGCTGCAAAGTGCTCGCGTGGTTTGCGATTGTCGTACCGGCTGCCCGCGGCTCCGCATGTAGCAGAGCTGGTGTGCCCATGAGCTCGACCGTTCCCACCGCCTGCTCTCGTGGCCTCGCTCCGTGCGGCGTCGCTCGTCCGGGCAGGAAGGGGTGCGGGAGGTGGGCAGAGGGTACCTTCCCGAGTCTGCTCAGCCTCAGCCTCAGTCTTGGGCTCGCCTGCTCCGAAGCGGGACCCGCTCCTTCGCGCGCCGACACTCCGGGGCCGAGCCCCGCGCCGCTCGCGCCGGAGCTCGCCGAGACGAGGGAGGAGGCCGCGCCCATGGCCGACTCGCCCGCAACCAGCCCGAGCCCAGCCGAGGAGCTCCCCACCCCGCAGCTCACGAACGAGGGCGGCGCCGCCGGCGCCACCGGAGCGGCGGGCGCTCCTGCTTCGGCGGGCGGGCAGGGCGGCGCTGCAGACCCGGGTGCGCTGCCGGAGCCAGACGAAGTTTCCGAGCCAGATGGCGTTCCGGAGCCGGGCCCGCTGCAGGGCAGCCCGAGCAGGCCGCAGCTGAACGGCGCGGCTGCGCCCGCTTACGACGTGCTGTCGTACCTGGCTCGAGCCGGCAATCTGGTCACGGGTCTGGCGCGCGATGACTGGAATCCGACCGCGGGCGCGGGCGACGTGAGCACGTTCGCCGCCGACTTCACCGTGGGCGGCGCGGGCAGCTTTGCCAGCGTGCAGGCAGCGGTCACGGCGGCCGTGGCCGCGGGGGGCAGCGCGCGGCGCTTCATCGAGCTGACCCCGGGCACGTACCGCGAGGTGGTGTGCGTGCCCGCCGGAGCGCCGCCGCTCACCCTGTATTCGCGCGATCCCGACCCGAGCCGTACCGTGATCGTGTTCCACAACTACTCGGGCGAGCCGAAAGCGGTGGGCACCCCCGCCAATCCCTGCAACCCCAGCCTCAACAGCACCAGCTACGGCACCAGCGGCAGCGCCACCTTCGCCGCGTTTGCCGCCGAGTTTCACGCCAAGAACCTGAGCTTCGTCAACGACACCGACGAGCAGGCGGCCACTGGTGCCGTGCAGGCGGTGGCGCTGATGACCCAGGGCGATCGCCAGATCTATGAGAACGTGCGCGTGCTCGGCAACCAGGACAGCCTGTCGCTGCGCACCCCGTCGGTGGACGTGGTGCTGCGCGCGTATTTCAGTGATTGCTTCATCGAGGGCGACACGGATTTCATCTTCGGGCGTGCCACCGTGGTGTTCGAGGGCTGCACCCTGCGCTCGGTCACCTCGCGCGCCGCAGGGGGCGTGGTGCTGGCGCCCAGCACCGACTCGCGCAACCCGTACGGTTTCCTCGTCATTCGCTCCCGCTTCACGGCGGATGCAACCGCGCGCGCCGCCAGCACCCACCTCGGCCGTGCCTGGGACGAGAGTCAGGTGGACGTGGCCACGTACACCGCCAACGTGGCGACGGGCATCTATCCCAACGGCCAGGCGCTGGTGCGTGAGTCCACGCTCGGCGCGCACATTCAGGCTGAAGGTCCCTGGCGCGCCGCCGCCACCACCAATCGGGCGTATTCGTCGGTGGCGGGAGCCGTGCCTGCCAATCGCTTCTACGAGCTCGGCAACTCAGGGCCGGGCAGCGCCGCGCAGTGATCTGTGGCTGCGCTCGTGGCTCAGCGCTTCGCCGTCAAGTCCTTGGTGAGGAACGTGCGCGGCGGTGAGCTGTAGCCAGCGCCGCGATACAGCTGCACGGCGGCCAGGTTCTCCGGGCGCACCATCAGGTGCAAGGCGTGGGCGTCGTGTTCGCGCGCCAGCTGCTCGATCAGCGGCAGCGCCTTGCGCCCCAGGCCGCGCCCGCGCGTCTTCGGCAGCAGGTAGAGCTCGGTCAGGAAGGCGTCCCGCCCGTTCCACTCCAGATCGAAGCCCCAGGTCAGCACCAGATAGCCACACACGCTTGCGTGCTCCACGATGTGCGCGATCAACCCGAGCTCCGGCGCGCCGAGCAGGCGCTCCACCGCTGGGCGCACCTCGTCGCGGCTCCAGGGGATGTCCTCCAGGTCGTTGAACTCCTGCATCATGTCGAGCAGGGGCTCGAGCTCTGTCGCCTCCACCAGGCGTAGTTCGATCTGCGTGCGTTCTGTCCCCATCCGCTCTGTCCCCATCCGCTCTGCCCCCGTTCGCCCCGTCTCCGCTTGCGCCCTCGTCATCGTGTACCTCCGACTTTCGGCGTGATCAGACTAGCGCCCCCCGAGCCGTATCCAGCGCGAAACACCGTGCGGCCGATGCTGCCACCCGCAAGGAGCGCCAGCTTGCCGTCACCGCCCGCGGCTGGACACTCGTCGAGCCGTCCGCTAAGTATAACCGAGATTTAGCACCGGAATTAGCTGTGTACGGCCGGCCCGGGGCACACCCCCGCAGGGTCGCCGGTGTTAGCGAAGCGTGCCTCATCCCATGGCTGAAATCCTGCCCGCCTGTCCGTAGCCGTCACGGCGCCTCCTGCTGGAGGTCTGTTCCGTGCCGGCTTTCGCAGGAAGGAACTCAGCATGTCCGTTCTAACGCTCCCGAACGCAGGCCGCCTGGCGCTCTCCGTTCGGGCCAAGGCGCTGGTCTTCGAGGATCCGCGCTCGCGCGCTCTCTTGCAGCGCATCGAACAGGTGGCGCCCAGCCAGGCGCCGGTGCTCATCACGGGTGAGACGGGCACGGGCAAGGAGATCGTCGCACGCCACCTGCACGAGCTGAGCCGGCGCGCGCAGCAGCCGTTCGTGGCCGTCAACTGCGGCGCGCTCTCGGAGAGCCTGGCGGAGGCCGAGCTGTTCGGACATGAGCGCGGCGCGTTCACCGGGGCCCAGGCGGCCAAGGCTGGCTGGTTCGAGACCGCCCACGGCGGCACGCTGTTCCTGGACGAGATCGGAGATCTCTCGCTGGCGCTGCAGGTCAAGCTGCTGCGCGTGTTGCAGGAGGGGGAGGTGGTGCGGCTCGGCTCGCGCCAGTCCGTGCCAGTCGACGTGCGCTTGATCACCGCCACCAACGTGGATCTGCGCCAGGCGCTGGCGGCCGGGCATTTCCGCGAGGATCTGTTCTATCGCCTGAACGTCGCCACCCTCACCTTGCTGCCGCTGCGCGAGCGCCCGGGCGACATCCTGCCGCTGTGCGAGCACTTTCTCGACGTGTACCGGCGCCGGCTCGGCATCGAGCGGGCGCAGCTGAGCGCGAGCGCGCGGGCGCGGCTACTGGCCCATCCCTGGCCGGGCAACATCCGCGAGCTGGAGAACGCGCTGCACCACGCGCTCTTGGTCTGCCAGAGCGGCGAGCTCGGCGCCGAGGATCTGGGGCTGCCAGGTGCCGGCGCCGCGGAGCGCGTGCCGCGCGCGCAGAGCAGCGCCAGCGCCGCGCTGGATGCCGCGCTGCTGGCGTTGTTCGAGCAGAACGTGCCGCAGCTGTACGAGCACGTGGAGCGCGCGCTGATGCGCAGCGCGTATCACTACTGCCACGAAAATCAGCTGCAGACCGCACGCCTGCTGGGGGTGAGCCGCAACGTCGTGCGCGCGCGGCTGATCCAGTACGGCGAGCTGCAGGGCACCCTGCGCGGACCCGGCCAGCGCAGGGCCAGCGAGCCGCCGCCGGGTGATGCGGAAGCGGACGAAGATGCGCCTGCATCCAGCCGCGCGCCGGCGCTCGGCAGGGAGCGCCTGGCGGGCTGAGCGCTCAGGACGCGCCCTGCGCCTCGTGCGCTGTTGGGGTCTGCGGCGGCAGATGGCTGCCGTGGCAGCAACCGGGCCGCAGCGGTTGCTGCAGCGCCAGCAGGTTCCCCGCAAAATAGCCGCGCAGGCCGCTGGCATGCAGCGTGCTTGGTCGCGCGGTGACGCGCCCGCCTCGCTCGAGCGCGCCCGGCCCGCACTGGGCAGAGAAGGAAGTCATGTCTTCGCAGAGAGTCGAAGCCGCGCTCGAGGCGCTGGGTCGCGGCCAGTTCGTGGTCGTGGCCGATGATCAAGATCGTGAAAATGAGGGTGACCTGATCCTGCCCGCCGAGAGCATGAGCACTGCAAGGCTCAGCTTCCTGCTGCGCCACACCAGCGGGGTGGTGTGCGTGGCGCTCACGCGCGCGCGCTGCCAGGCACTGGCGCTGCCGCCGATGGTGCCCGAGAACACCGAGTCACAGCGCACGCAGTTCATGGTCAGCGTGGATGCGGCCCAGGGCACGAGCACCGGCATCTCCGCCGCCGATCGCGCGCTCACCATCCGCGCGCTGGCCAACCCCGCCTGCGGACCGCGCGCCTTCCTGCGCCCGGGCCATGTCTTTCCACTGCGTGCGCGCGGCGGTGGCGTGCTGGAGCGCCGCGGCCACACCGAGGCCGCCGTCGATCTGGCGCGCCTGGTCGGCTTCCGCCCCGCGGCGGCCCTGTGCGAGCTCACCGCGGAGGACGGCTCCATGCTGCGCGGCGCCGCGCTCGAGCGCTTCGCCAGCAGTCACGGCCTGCCCTTTCTGCACATCGCCGATCTGGTGCAACACCGCGAGCGCCACGACCCGCTGCTCGCGCAGCCCGGCTGCAGCTCGGCCGAGGCGCTGCTCGATCACTACCAGGCCCGGGTGTCGGCATGAGCGCACTGCTCCCGGCGCCGGTGCGCACCGTGATCGTCTCCGGCAGCGGCAGCCGCCCCTCGCGCACCCTGGCCCTGGCGCGCCAGATCGCCGCGGCCGTGGCCGAGCTCTTGCCCATCGAGCTTGGCGTGATCGATCTGGCCGACGTCGGGCCCGAGCTGGGCCGCGCCTTGCAGCGCTCGCAGCTGGCCGAGTCCGCCGAGCGCGCGCTCCGTTGCGTCGAAAACGCGCAGCTACTGATCGCGGCCAGCCCCGTGTACCGCGGCTCGTACAGCGGCCACTTCAAGCACCTGTTCGATCTGATCCGCCAGGACGCGCTGATCGACGTGCCGGTGATCCTGGCCGCCACCGGCGGCGGCGACAAACACTTCCTGGTGATCGAGCACCAGCTGCGGCCGCTGTTTGCGTTCCTGCAGGCGTTCACCGTGCCGGTGGGCGTCTACGCCTCGCAGGCGGACTTCGTGGACGAGAGCCGCACCGGCGAGCTGGTGCAGGCCCGCATCCTCAGCGCGGCGCGCCAGGCCGCCGCCTTGCTGCAGCCTCGCGGCAGCGACTCGCTCCCGGCCAGGGCAAGCGGCGCACAGCACGGCACGGCAGCCCAGCGAGCCGCCGTCGCCGCCCTCCCCTAGAGGCTCCCTCAGCGCCGCAGGCTCCAGCTGCCGCGCTCGTACAGCCGCAGCACGTCCGGGCTGAGCACGCTGCCCGCGCGTAGCGCGGGGTCCGCCACGGGCGCACCCACTCCGAGCTCCACGGGCAGCACCCCCGCCCAGTGCTCGAGCGCCAGATCCTCCGCCGCATCCAGCGGCGGCCCGGAGCGGCACTTGGCCGACGCCTCGCGGATGGGCATCCCGATCAGCATGGTCGCCTTCAGCTCCTGATCGTCGGCCGCGCGCGATGCCTGGCTGCGCCCCGGCACCAGGTGCTCGCACAGCGCGGCCAGGATGGCCCGCTTGCGCTCCACGTCCGTGACCGGGCTGCAGCTGCCGAACAGCACCACGCTGCGGTAGTTGGCGGAGTGGTGGAACTGCGAGCGCGCCAGCACCAGACCATCCAGCAAGGTCACCGTCAGACACGCGGGTGCGCCCGCGGCCAGCGCCGCGAAGGTACGGTTCTTGACCGAGCCATGCAGGTACACGTGGTCCTGCACGCGCACGTACGCGCTGGGCAACGTCACCGGATAGCCCTCGTGCACCCAGCTGACATGGCACACCAGGCCCTCGTCCAGAATGCGCTCGATCAGCGTGAGCTCGAAGGAGCCGCGATCCGGCAGGCGGCCCAGGCGTGTGCGTTCGGTGGCGGGTAGGGTCGACATGCTGCAAGCTTGGCGCGGCACCGGTACACGAGAAAGTACCAGAATGAAGATTTCATACAGACCAGTGGGCGCACCCTCCAAGCAGCGCTCCGCCGCCACGCGCGGCCGCGCTGGCCCGCGCACGCGCAGCCCGCGCGCCTGGGAGGTGACGCTGTCACCCGAGCAGCTCGCCGCCAGCAAGGCGCAGCGCTCGCCGCTGTACGTGCAGATCGTGAGCGCCGTGGTGCGCGACATCCGCCGCGGCCGCCTCGTTCCGGGTCAGGAGCTGCCCGGCTCGCGCACCCTCGCGGAGCGCCTGGGCGTGCACCGCAACACGGTGCTCGCCGCGTATGCAGAGCTACAGGCGGAGGGCTGGCTACAGACGCATCGCGCGCGCTCCACCCGCGTGTGCGAGCAGCTGCCGGAGCAGAGCGCACCTGCCGCGCAGCGCGGGCGCCGCCCGAGCAGCCTGGGTTTTGCGCTGCCGGCGCAACCGGCGCCGCTCGCCGCCGCGGAGCAGGGCCTGCTGCTCAGCGACGGCACCCCTGACGTGCGATTGATCCCGCGGGTGGCGCTGGCGCGCGCGTACCGCCGCGTGCTGCGCGGCCGCGACAGCGAGCTGCTCGGCTACGGTGACCTGCGCGGCCACGTGCGGCTGCGCCGCGCGCTGAGCGCGATGTTGCGCGCCACCCGCGGCCTGGAGGTGAGCGAACAGGACGTGCTCGTCACCCGCGGCAGCCAGATGGCGCTGGCGCTGCTCGGCCGCAGCCTGTGCGCGCCGGGCGACGTGGTGGCGGTCGAAGCGCTCGGCTATCGCCCCGCCTGGCAGGCGCTCGGCGCGCAGGGCGCGCGGCTCGTGCCCGTTCCCGTGGACGAAGAGGGGCTGTGCGTGGAGCAGCTGGCACGGCTCGCACAGCGCGAGCGCCTGCGCGCCGTGTACGTCACCCCGCACCACCAGTACCCCACCATGGTCACCCTCAGCGCGGCGCGCCGCCTGGCCCTGCTGGAGCTGGCGCGGCGCGCCCGCTTCGCGATCATCGAGGACGACTACGACCACGAGTTTCACTACCAGGGCCGCCCCGTGTTGCCGCTGGCCAGCGCCGACACGGCCGGCGTGGTCGCCTACGTGGGCACCCTGTCCAAGATCCTCGCGCCGGGCTTGCGCCTGGGCTACCTGGTCGCGCCCGCGCCGCTGCTCGAGCGCTGCGCGGCCGAGCGCGCCTGGCTGGATCGCCAGGGCGATCTCGCGCTCGAGTGTGCGGTGGCGGAGCTGCTCGAAGACGGCGAGCTGCAGCGCCACGTCGGCCGCATGCGGCGCATCTATCGCGCCCGCCGCGACGCGCTGCTCGCCGCGCTGGAGCGCCACCTGCCCGAGGTCGTGCAAGCCCGGCCGCCGCCCGGCGGCATGGCGCTCTGGGCGCGCGTACGCAATGTAGAGCTCGATGCCTGGCTGGCGCGGGCCGCGGCGCAGGGCCTGGTGCTGTGGAGCGGGCGGGACTTCAGCTTCGAGGCCCAGCCGGCGCCCTACGTGCGCTTCGGCTTTGCCCGGCGCAGCGCCGAAGAGACGGCGCGGCTCATCGCGCGTCTGGCGCGGCTGCTGCCCGCCGCCGGGCGCCGCTGAAGCGGGCTTTGTTTGGGGGGGCCGCCTCGCTGCAGCTCGGTTGCGCCAGTTCCACACGCCACCCGGCCACCCGCGCTGCCCGGCACCTCAGGCGAGCGCACCAGGTGCCAGCGCCGCGCGGCTCTGCAGCGCGTGCGCCACCCAGCTGCGCCGCCTCCAGCGCCGGTACACCAGCATCCCGCGCAGCCACTCATCGCAGCACATCGCGAGCCATACGCCCGCTACCCCCAGCTGCCACTCGACGGCCAGCAGCCACGCCAGTGGCACCCACAGCCCCCACATCGAGGCCACCCCGACCAGCAGCGGAAAGCGCGCATCTCCCGTGGCGCGCAGCGCGTTGATGACCACGATGTTGAAGACGCGGCCCGGCTCCAGCACCATGCCCAGCCGCAACACCCCGACGATGGCCGCCACGGTGGCGGCGTCTTTACTGAAGGCGCTGGCTACCAGCGGCGCGCACAGCGCCATCAGCGCGCTGGTACCGACTGCGATCAGCAGCCCGATGCGCAGGCTGCGCAACAGCGCGTGATAGGCCCGCTCCAGATCGCCATCGCCGATCAGGTGCCCGATCAAGATCTCCGTGCCCAGCCCGATGGAGTCGGCGAAGACGATCACCCAGGCCATGATCTGCAGGGCATACGTGGCCGCGGCCAGGTTGGCGGGGCCCAGCCGCGCGTTGAAGGTGGTGACCGTCATCAAGGCCAGCCAGTAGCAGACGTTCTCTCCCGCAGCGGGCAGCCCGATGCGCAACATGCGCCGCACCTCGGGCAAGGGCAGCCGCAGGTAGTCGCCGAGGCCGATGTGCACCTTCGCCTGCGAGCGCACCACCCAGTGCAACACGATCAACCCCAGCGCACGGCTGACGATCGCCGACAGCGCGACCCCGGTCACCCCCAGCTTCGGCAGCCCGAACAGCCCGAACAGGAGCAGCGCGTTGCCGGCGGCGTTGAGCACGTTCTGCGCTCCCGTGACCAGCATCACCGGGCGTGTGTGGCCGTGCGCGCGCAGCGTGGCCGCGAGCGCCATGCTCTGCGCGTCCAGCACCAGGCTGCCGCCGACCAGGGTCAAGAAGGGCACCGCGTACACGAGCGGCTCCGGCGGCAGCTGCAGCAGCTCCAGCAGCGAGCGGCTGTTCAGCGCGATCAGCAGGCTCAGCGCCAGGCCCAGCCAGGTGTTCACCCCGGCAGCCGCGCGCGAGAGGCGATCGGCCCCCGCGCGATCGCCAGCGCCCAGGTGATGGGTGATCACCACGCTGGAGCCGATGCCGATGAAGTTGAAGACGATCAGCGAGCAGATGATCACCTGCCAGGCCACTCCGAGCCCCGCGACCGCATGGTCGGAGACCCGGCTCACCATCAGGGTGTCGACGGTGCCGATGGAGAGGCGCAGCCCCTGTTCCACGAACAGCGGCCAGGACAGCGACCAGAGCGCGAGCTTGCGAGGGGGGGAGCTTCGTGCAGACACAGACAGGCACCGGCGGATGATCCGCGCGGCCCAGGGATGCCACACGGCCGTTGCCGTCGCAGGTTGCGGCCCAGAAGGCCGCTCACCCCCGGCCCTCCTGACCTACAACGGTGCCCTGCGCGGCCGGCACGCCCGTGCGGCAGTATTCCAGCCGGCGGGCTTCGCGACGGCGCTCGAGACCTGGCCCGGCCGGCGGCATCCAACGACGATAGGCGACCGATCGCCTCGAGGCTGGCCTGTTGCAGGTCTCAGCGGTAGGACGAGAGCGCACAAGCGAGGGACACATGACCGATCCGGAACGCTCCGACGAACGCGCCGGCCCCGAGCTGGAGCCCGAGCTCCTCGTCCTGGTGGAGGAGGGGCGCCGGCGCTGGCCGGCCTTTGCCGTGCCCGAGCGCGTGTTCGCGGAGTATCTGCGCGAGCGCTCGGGGCCCGCTGGGCTGCCACCGCTCGCCCACGCCGGGGATCTGCTGCTCGCTTGCGCCTGCGTGCGCGGCGAGCAGGCCGCGTTGCAGGCCTTTCAGGAGCTGTACGATCCGATCGTGCGTCGCGTGTGCTCGCGGCGCCGTGTGGATCCGGCGCTCGCCGATGACGCACGGCAAGCCTTGTACGAGCGCTTGCTGGTCAGCCGCGGGGGGCAGCCGCCACGGGTGGCAGACTATCGCGGTCAGGGGCGCCTGGAGGGCTGGGTGGCGACTGCCACCTCGACCACGCTGTTGATGATGCAGCGTGCCGCGGGCCGCCGGCGCGAGCAGCCGGAGACGTCCGCCGGGGGTGGTGAGCTCGCCGGTGCGCTCGACCCGGAGCTGGAGTTCATTCGCCTGCGCTACAAGAGTGAGCTGGAGGAAGCGATCGTCGGCGCACTCGAGGAGCTGGGGGATCGCGAGCGCACGCTCTTGCGCCTGCACCTCGGCGAGCGGCTGAGCATCGACACGCTCGGGGCCATGTACGGCGTCAATCGCGCCACCGCGGCACGCTGGCTGGTGGCCGCGCGCCAGACCTTGCTGGAGCGCGCGCGCGCCGCCATGCGCGCCCGGCTGGGCTCGAGCGACGCCGAGCTGGAGAGCCTGGGAGCTCTGCTGCAGAGCCAGCTGCACGTATCGCTGGCGCGCCGCCTGAGCTGAGCGCCGGCGCCGCCGCAGCCCAGCGCGTGCGCAAAGTGCTCGCCCGCGTCGCGCCGGCGGGGTACCTTCCGGGCGTGCAGCCTCCCGCGTCCGGCGCGTGTCTTTCGCCCGAGGTGCTCGGCGCCTGGGTGCGCGGGCGCCTGCCTGCCGAGGAGTTTGCGCGGGTGGAGGCGCACGTGGCGGGCTGCGCCGAGTGTCTGCATCGCGTGGGCGCCGCCGCCCGTGAGGATCGCGCGCTTGCCGATCAGGCGCCGCCGGGAGCGCTCAGCAGCTGGGCAGAGATGGAGCACGAGGCCGCGCGCTCCACGGACGCGGCAGCTCCCGCCGGCTCGAGCCTCGCGCCCGAGCCTCGCTTGCTGGACGGCAGGTATGAGCTCCTGGAGCGCATCGCTCGCGGCGGCATGGGTGAGGTGTATCGCGGGCGCGATCGCCAGACCGGCGCCGAGGTCGCGATCAAGACCATCAAGTCCGGCGGCAGCGCCGCGGACGCGGAGCTGGTGGCGCGCTTCCGGCGCGAGGCGGAGATCCTGCGCCGTCTGGATCACCCGAACATCGTGCAGATGCTCGCCATCGTCGAAGGCGCCGAGCAGCACTCCATCGTCATGGAGTACGTGGCGGGCGGCTCGCTGCGGCGCGAGCTGGTGAGGAGCACCGTGCTGAGCCAGGTGGAGTCGTTGCTGCTCACCCTGGAGGTGTCCGAGGCCCTGTCACAGGCGCACCGCCTGGACGTCATTCATCGCGACGTGAAGCCGGAGAACGTGTTGCTCGCGCTGGACGGCACCGTGCGGCTCTCGGATTTCGGGCTGGCGCGGGTGGGGGAGCGTAGCTTCACCGCGCCCGGCACCGTGCTGGGCACTGTCGCGTATCTGAGCCCGGAGGTGCTGTGGGGGCACGAGGTGGACGCCCGCACGGATCTGTGGTCGCTGGGCGTGATGTTGTTCGAGATGCTGAGCGGCGTGCGGCCGTTCGTCGCCTCCAGCCCCGGCGCCACCCTCACCGCGATCCTGCAGCAGCCCGTGCCTGACCTGGCGGAGCTCTGCCCGGGCGCGCCGCCGGAGCTGGTGGAGCTCACCCGCCGCATGCTGCAGAAGGATCGCGAGCAACGCATCTCGAGCGCTGCCGAGGTCGCCGCCAGCATCGAGGCGATCCTGGAGACCCTGCAGCCCGACGACGCGCCCTGAGTGGGCGCTGCAGCCTCCTCAGTATCCCCAGTCGGGGCGCGCGGGCGAGCTCGACTCTTCCGGGCGCTCCCGGCGCGGCGTGCGCTCCGGCGACGGCGGCTCGCTCCTGGGGGCGGGGGCTGGGTTGCTCGCCGGGCGTGCCCGCTTGCGCTCGGGCTCGGCACGCTTGCGCGGCGCCCTGCGCGCCGCGCGCTCCGGTGAGGCCTCGTCTTGGTCCTCGTCGTCGTCCTGGGCCGTGTCATCACCGGCCAGGACGGTCTCGCCCTGCCGCACGGGCGAGATGCTCGGTGCAGTGCCAGCGCCGGGCGGCGCCGGCAGGGTGCTGGCTGGCGGTGCGGCGCCTGCCGCTGGCGGTGCGGCGCCCGCCGCCCCTGCCGCCGGCTGAGCGGCGCCGCTAGCTTCGAGCGCCGCAGTCGCCGGCTGCGCAGCGAGCACATCGTGCGCCACGCCCTCGTCCACCTGCGCTCTCAGCCGCCACAGCGACACTGCGACGGCCAGCCCGAACACCGCGAGCCCCAGCGCGGCCCAGCCGCGCCAGGGGGATGCCCGCAGGCGACCCGAGATGCCGAGCTCCGTCGTCAGGCGCGTCGTCGGCACGCCGTACGGGGCAGCCCCCGGCGGGGTGGGGATACGGCCCGGCGGGGTGGGGATACGGCCCGGCG
>JAICQL010000121.1 GCA_025937895.1 Polyangiaceae bacterium
GCCCTGTCGCTGGCGGCCCTGTTGCTGGCGGCCCTGCTGCTGGCCGCCCTGTTGCTGGCCGCGGCCCTGCGGGCGGCGGCCCTGGCCCTCGCTCACCGCGCCCGCCAAACCCCGGCGGCCGCGGCTGAGCGGCGGCGCTCTGCTTCATTTCGGCTCGCGCCCGCGCTCCTCGCTGCCCGGCGCGCGCCCCGCCGCCTGCAGCGCGCGGCGCAGCAGAAACTCGATCTGCCCGTTGAGGCTGCGCAGATCATCGGCGGCCCAGCGCGAGAGCGCCTCCAGCAGCGCGGGATCTATCCGCAACAAGAACGATTTGCGCTCAGCCATGATGACGAGGCGAAACTCGCCTACTGGTACAGCGTGCCGGCGTTGACGATGGGCTGTGTGTTGTTCTCACTGCACAGCACGACCAGCAGGTTGCTGACCATGGCTGCCTTGCGCTCCTCGTCCAGCTGCACGATGTTCTTGCGCGAGAGGCGCTCCAGCGCCATCTCCACCATGCCCACCGAGCCATCCACGATCTTCTGCCGCGCCGCGATTACTGCCGCGGCCTGCTGGCGGCGCAACATCGACTGGGCGATCTCCGGAGCGTAGGACAGGTTGCTGATGCGAGCCTCGATCACCTCGATGCCCGCCAGCGCCAGCCGCTCCTGCATCTCGCTGCGCAGGTGCTCGGCAATCTCGGTCGGGCTGCCCCGCAGCGAGAGCTGCCCCTCCTCGTGCGCGTCATACGGATAGCTCATCGCCAGCTTGCGGATGGCTGCCTCCGCCGCCGTTCGCGCGAAGCGCTCGTAGTCGTCCACCTCGAAGGTGGCCTGCGCCGTGTCCACGACGTGCCACACCACCACCGCCGACATCTCGATGGGGTTGCCGTCCATGTCGTTCACCTTCAAGCGATTCTGCGTCTCGAAGTTGCGCACCCTGAGCGAGAGGCGCCGCTTGGAGTAGAACGGATTGGCCCAGCGCAGCCCGGGCTCACGCACCGTGCCCACGTATTTGCCGAACAGCTGCAGCACCCGCGCCTCGTTCGGGTTCACCATGAACAGCCCACCCAGCGCCAGCAGCCCGAGCACGACGGCCGCTCCGCCCAGCACCACCTGATTGTTGTCCAGCACCCACACGCCCAGCCCAACCAGGGCCAGCGCCGCGAACAGGACGCTCAGCCCCGACCCACCTTTGACGCGCTTTTCCCTGATCATCCGGTTTGCTCCTTTTTCGGCTCCGATAACAAAGTGATATCATTTTGATACTAGTGGTCAAGGGACGTGCGTTGCTGTTCGGACGCTGGTTTGCTGGGAGCCTAGGAGTCGAGGAGCCAAGGGGGGGTTCGAGCTTGGGGTTTGGCGCGGGGTGTCTCGAAGCGCGGGTCCACGCCCCTAACGGCTTCAGGGGTCAAGGGATGTTTGCCCTCCCACTCCTCTCCCCCCTTGGCTCCTCGACTCCTGGGCTCCTTGGCTCCCCTTCAATCACTCTGCATCATGGAAGATCACGCCGAGTGTGAGGCGCTCCCCACCACGGATCTGACTAACCCCATGCCTCATCTGCGCGCGATAAACGCCCCGAGAACCCATGACCGGGCGCTCGCTGACGGCGAAGACCACTGCGTCGCCCTGTTGCAGCGGCACCACTTGCACGCGCGACTGGCGGCGGGGGCGTTGCTCGGTGAGCACGAACTCGCCTCCCGTGAAGTCGTGCTCGGGACGCGATAGCAAGATGGCGACCTGCAGCGGAAACACCAGCTCACCGTACAGATCGCGATGCAGGCAGTTGTAGTCGCCCGCGCCGTAGCGCAGCAGCAGCGGCGTGGGCCGCACCTGCCCCGCCGCGTGACAGCGGGCGAGATAGCCATCTAGCTCCGGCGGATACTGCGGCTCCTTGCCGAGTGTGCGGCTCCAGCCCTCGGCCACGGGCCACAGCTGGCGATACAGCTCGCTGCGCAGCACCTGCACCAGCTCGGGCAGCGGAGCTGCCAGGTACTTGTACTCGCCGCGGCCAAAGGCGTGCCGCTCCATGCTCACCGTCTTGCGAAATAGCGCCTCTTGCCCATACAGCGCGCGCAGCGCGGCACAGCTCTCCGGCTGGAGCAAGCGCTCGAAGGTGGTGTAGCCGTCCTCGTCCAGCTGCCCGCGAGCGCGCTGCCAGTCCAGCTGCAGCACCCGCGCCGAGAGCGAGCGTTCGGCGGGCTCGGCAGGCTCAGGGCGCGGCGTCGAAGTGCACGTCATGAGCGGAGCCTAGTGCACCAGGCTCTGCCCTGGCACTCCGCCGCTTGCCCGGCAATTCGCCGTTCAGAAGCCGATGTCGGGCTCGCCCGTGGCAGTGCTCGGCGCGGGCCTGGGCGCGGGCGCAGGCTTGGGCCTGGGCGGCGGCGGGGCAGCCTTGCGCCTGGGCGCGGGCGCCGGCTTGCTGGCAGCACGCGCGGGCGCGGAGTCGACCTCCGCCAGCTCCTCTGCAGCCACCGTCTTCGGCTCCTCTTCCTCTTCTGCCGGGTTCGCCTCGGGCTCTGCGGGCTTCGGCTCGGGCTCAGGCGCTGGTGTTGCAGCGGCGGGCTCGCTGGGCAGCGGCTCTGCAGGCGGCGCGGCTGCGGCCGCGCTGGTGCTCGCCGGCGGGGGCAGCTCCGCCGCGAGTGGCGGCGCGCTCTCCCGACGGATCGAGACGATGGCGAACAGCAGCCCCGCCAGGCCCACGGCGCCCAGCACCACCGGCCACTTCTTCCCGCCAGCGCCGCTGTGGCGCGAGGCCACCACCGGCGCCTCGACGAACGCCGTGGACGATGCCACCCCGGAGCTCGGCAGCGGGATCAGCTCCAGTGCCTCCGTGCTCGGGGGCGGAAAGAAGCTGGCCAGCTCGAAGCGCAGGTTGGCGATGCCGGCGCTGCGCAGCAGCGAGCAGCAGCGCTCCACGGACACGCGGCTGCGCGGCGAGCCGTACGGAAACAGCGCGATGGCCAGCTCCCCCACGTTCTGAAAGCGACTGTCGGGGTGCTTCGCCAGACACTGCTTGACCACTGCCTCGAGGCCCGGAGGTGCCGATGGGCAAGCCACCCGCAGCGACGCGGGCTCCTGCTCCAGGATGGCGGCGGTGATCTGGGTCAGCGAGGGCGCGTCAAACGCCGGCTTGCCCGTGAGCAGCTCGTACAGCACGCAACCCAGCGACCAGATGTCCGTGCGCGCGTCGATGTCCACCGCGGCACGGATCTGCTCGGGGGACATGTACGTGGGCGAGCCCACGGCCATGGTCGTGCGCACCAGCGGCTGGCGATGCTCGAAGGCAGAGCCCGTGAGCGCCACCTTCGAGATCCCGAAGTCGAGCACCTTGATCAAGTCCACGCCCTGGTCCGCTTGCAGGAACAGGTTCTCGGGCTTGACGTCTCGATGCACCACCCCGCGCGCGTGCGCCGCAGCCAGCGCCTCGCAGATCTGCAGCACGTACTCCACGGCGGTGCGGATGGGCAGCGCGCCGCGCTCCGTGACCAGCACGCCCAGATCCTTGCCCTCCAGGTACTCCATCACGATGAAAGGAGTGCCGTCCGGCAAGGTGCCCACGTCGAACACACGCGCCACGTGCTCGCTCTTGATCTGCACGGAGGCGCGCGCCTCCCGCGAGAAGCGCCCCACCGCCTCTTCGTTGGCCATGGCCTCGGGGCGCAGGAACTTGAGCGCCACCTTCTCGCCCAGCTCCACGTGGTTGGCGGCCACGACGAAGCCCAGGCCGCCCACGCCGATCAGCCCGAGCACCTCGTATTTGCCCAGCAGCACCTCCCCCGGCATGAAGGGCATCTCGAACACGGGCTCGCTCGCCGGCGCGTAGCCGTTGGACATGCGTGCCGAGAGACGGTTCGAGGCGCGGTTGGTGGTACGTTGATCGTCGCGCATCAGGGGCTCACGGCTCACAGAAGCCAAAGTTGCAGTTGGGTGTGTCGTCACCGCAGTCCGCACTGGTGTTGCACGTCTGGCAGCTGTCCGGTACGGACCCGCCGGGCGGCGAGGACTCGTAGTAGCAGCTGCACGAGTTCGTGGGCTGGAAGGGCTCCATCTGCGCGCCCTCGCGCGAGCGCGTCACCTTCATCGCGCACTGCGGCACCAGCCCCGCCTGCTTCAGGGTGGTGATGAAGTCCGTGTTGCGGTTGGGCAGCGAGCGTGCGCCCTTCAGGTAGCTGACGATCTCCGCCACGAAGGGATCCTGCGTGCGCCCGTTCTGGCCGCGCGTGTAGAAGTGAAACGGCGACCACAGCTCGTAGTGGCCGTCGCGCACGTTGCGCTTGTCCGAGCTACCCAGCGAGGAGTCCGGGGTGAAGGCGCAGCTCTGCCCCTGGTGCTGGTACGCCAGAGTGCGCAGGTTGGCTCGCGAGTCTGCCTCGTCGGCCACGTCGGCGCTGGTGATGCCCAGGGCGCGATTCGGGTCGGCCATGGCGAGCAAGGCCGGCTTCACCTCGCTGGAGCGCTGCTTGATCACACCGCGCCAGTACTGGTGCGGCAGATCCAGGTTGGCCGCCAGGGTGAGCTGGTTGCCCGAGGTAGGGGGGCGCCGGATGATGCTCTGCGGATCCGTCCAGGGCTCCACCCCGGCGCTGTCGTAGCCGAACACGGCGCGCGCCGCCTCGAAGCTGATGCTCTCCTCGGACGAGCCATTCGGCACCGTGAACATGAAGACCTGCGCCGGGCCGATGTCATCGACCAGGTTCGGGTCGCCCGCAAAATCGGGCACGCAGCTGACGGGCGACATGTCGCACAGCCCGATGTCCGCCAGCTGATCGCCCTCGATCTCGCACTCCGCCGGCGCGCCATTGGCAAAGTACTGGGCCGTGCCCTTCAGGCGAGTGATGCCGGTCAGGATGGCGTCCAGGCCCAGGCACGAGGTGTCGTTCTGATAGACCAGGGTCGCCGTGCCCGAGATGGCCTGCGCCAGCGTGCGCAGCGCCAGATTCAGCGCGGTGGAGCCGTACAGGTACACCGGGCGCGGCTGCAGATCGGCGCAGCGCACCGCTGCCGGCGGATTGGTCGTGGGCGTGGTGGTGCTGCCGCCGGACGGAGGCGGCGCCATGGGCGCCGGGGTCAAGTCTCCGAGGCTCATCCCCGCCGTGAAGCCCGGGATGCGCGAGGCGTTGTCGAAAGGAGTGCAGCGCGCATCGGTGCAGGCATTGCGCAGCTCCGTACCGTCCTCGGGCTCGCAGCTGAAGCAGCCACGGCCGCTGAAGCCGGTGGGGTCGAGACAGCTCAGCGAGCCGTTGGAGTCCAGCCGGAACTCGTCCAGCCCGGTGATGGATTCACAGCCCGTGATTGCCCCTGCCCCAGCCGCGAGCGCGGCGACGATGACGAGTTGCTTGTAGTCTATGCCCATTGCGGCGATTCCCATCCCTGGCCGGCGCTTCTCCGCGCCGTGATTTCTATGCGGCCGACTGCCCCCGTGTGTTTATCTACGGCGCGCCCTGTGCCGGCATTGCACGTTTGCATGCGTTAATAGCCGGGCGAACCGGCGCCGAGCAGCTCGACGCGGGACGTTACGCCGGCGCTGGCCCCCGCCGTTCATTGCTGCGGACCCCGGTGTGCAGCAGCAACCGGAAGCGGAGGGCAGATGAGCAAAGTAGCAAAGCCGTGGCACCCACCATCCCTTGCGGGCAGCCTTCGCGCTCCCGTGCTGGCCGCCTGCCTGCTGGCGAGCGCCGCGGCCGTGGCGCAAGAGGGTGACTCTGCGACCCAGATCGCCGCCGCCCGCTCGCTGGCGCTGGAGGGCATCAAGCTGGCAGATGCGGGCCGCTGCGAAGACGCCATCGACAAGCTGGCGCGCGCCGAGAAGCTGCACCACGCACCGGTGGTGCTGGGCCGCCTGGGGGAGTGCCAGGTGAATGTGGGCAAGCTCGTGGAGGGCACCGAAAACCTGCGCAAGGTCATGCGCGAGCCACTGCCGTCCGACGCCCCCGCCGTGATCACTCGCGCCCGCGAGCGCGCTGCCTCCGTGTTCGAGCGGGCCAAGAACCGCATCGGCAACCTGCACATCGTGGTCAGGGGCCCGGCCGACACCTCCAGCGTGATGGTCACCGTCGACGGTCAGCCGATGAACTCGGCGCTGCTGGAGGCGGACCGCCCCACCGACCCCGGCGAACACGTGATCGAGGCCAGCGCCAGCGGCTTCCTCAGCAACTCCGCCAAGGTGAGCCTGGGCTCGGGCGACCGCGAGAACGTGGTCATCGTGCTGGAGCCAGACCCCAGCGCGCGCGCCGCTGCGCTGGAGCCCAGCGCCGGCTCGCACCCGGCGGACACCAGCACCTTGTTCACGCGCACTCCGCCGCCGGACGAGTCCGGTGTGCACGCCGGTGGCAGCTTCGGCGACAGCCCGCCCGAGCGCGATCTCACCGCCGCGTACATCTCGTGGGCAGCCGGTGGCGCCGCGCTGATCACGGGCTCCGTCTTCGGTCTGCTCGCCTTCCAGCGCAAGAGTGACCTGGACGGCAAGTGTCCAAACCAGATCTGCCCCGAGCCCGTGGGTGACCAGCTGGACTCTGCCCGCAGCGCCAGCACCGCAGC
The DNA here is from genome assembly GCA_025937895.1 of Polyangiaceae bacterium. Taxonomy (GTDB): domain Bacteria; phylum Myxococcota_A; class Polyangia; order Polyangiales; family Polyangiaceae; genus SZUA-265. Next base: position 6,519 of record JAICQL010000121.1, read on the forward strand.
CACCATCCTGGTCTCCGCCGGCGCCATCGGTCTGGGGCTGGGCACGGTGTTCTATCTCACCGCCGGGCCCGACGAGGAGACGCCCACGAGCGCCGCCAGCGAGCGGCCGCAGCGCGAGGCAGTGCGCGCGCGAGCCTTCGTGGGGCTCGGGCACGTGGGCGTGGCGGGCGAATTCTGAGCCGCGCAGCGGGCACATTCTGGCGCCGGCGATGGTTCGCTCGGCGCCGAGCCCCCTCCCTCCCTCACCAGCTCTGCTCGTCGCTCGACAGCTCCATGATCACTCGCCGCAGCCAGCGGTGTGGCGCCTGATCGCGCGTGCGCGGGTGCCAGACCATCTGTAACGGATAGCCCGGTGCGTCGAGCGGCGGTGGAAACACGTTGAGCGGCAGAAACTGCGCGCAGGTGGCGGCCAGGCTGCGCGGCAAGGTGGCGATCAGATCCGTGCGCGCGACCACCAGCGGCGCCACCAGGAAGTGCGGCGTGCGCAGCACCACGCGGCGGCCCAGGCCCTGATCGGCCAGCACCGTGTCCACCACCTGGCTCGGACGATCGCCGCTCTCCACCAGCACGTGCCCCTCGCGCGCGTACGCCTCGAGCGAGAGCCGGCGCTTGATCGTGGGGTGGCCCTTGCGCGCGATGCAGGCGAACGACTCGTGGTGGAGCAGGTGCTGCTGCAGCGAAGAGGGCACGCTGGACCAGCTGCCCAGGTACAGATCGATGCGGCCCGCGCGCAGATCGTCCTCCGTGGTGTCACCGACGCGGTCGACGATGATGTCGACCCGCGGCGCCTCGCGCTTGAGCCGCGCGATCAGCCGCGGCAAGAGCGACAGCTCGAGGTTATCGGCGCTGCGCACGCGAAACGTGAAGGCGGAGCGCTCCGGCTCGAAGGACGCAGCCGGTGACAGCGCACGGCGGATACCGTCGAGCGCCTGCTGCAGAGGGACGCTCAGCTCCAGCGCCCGCGCCGTGGGCTCCATGCCCGTGCCGGTGCGCACCAGCAGCGGATCGTCGAGCAACGCGCGCAGGCGCGCCAGCGCGTTGCTGACAGCGGGCTGGCTGAGGCCAATGCGGCGCGCGGCGCGGGTGACGCTGCGCTCGGCCAGCAGCGCCTCGAGCACGAGCAGCAGGTTCAGGTCAATGCCACCGATATTGTCCATGTGAATGCTTCATATCACCACAATCAATTGGATGAATGGCTGCGCCGGCGGCTAGCCTGAGCTCGACCCCGGAGGAAAAACATGGACTTCTACACAAACCCCGTGTCCCCCAACTGTCGCAAGGTGGACGCCGTGGCCAAGCAGCTCGGCATCCCGCTCGTGCACAAGCAGGTGGACGTGCTGAAGCGCGAGACCCAGAGCCCGCAATTTCTGGCCCTGAACCCCAACGGCATGGTCCCGGTGCTGGTCGATGGCGACGTGGTGCTGTGGGAGAGCAACGCCATCCAGTGCTACGTGGCCAGCAAGACCGACAACGAGATGTGGCCGAAGACGCACCATCGCTACGACATCATGCGCTGGCAGGCCTGGGAGACGGCCCACTTTGGTGCGGCCGCGCGCACGCTCTTCTTCCAGCGCGTGCTCAAGCGCCTGCTGCAGCAGGGCGAGCCCGATCGCGCGCGGGTGGAGGAGGCAGAGGCGCAGTTCAAGCGCTTCGCGGCCGTGCTCGACGGCGCGCTCGCGGGCCGGCGCTTTCTGGTCAACGATCAGCTGACCATCGCCGACTTCTGTGTGGCCGCTCCCCTCACCTACGTCGAGCAGGCCAAGATGCCGCTGGCCGGCTTCGCCAACGTACAGCGCTGGCGGGCGGCGCTCGACGAGCAGCCGGGCTGGCGCGCCAGCGCCCCACCGCCGATGTAAGCGCCGGCCGTGCGAGCCCGGGCCGCGTGCCTGGGCTCGCTTCCGTTCCTCGCTGAAACACCCTGCTCCCAGCCCGAACGCCAGCCGCACGCACTAGCCCCGCAGGTGTCTCAAGCACACCGCCCCGCAGCCGATCGACGCTGGAGAGGGAGGGTTCTCCCTGCAGCTCACAGCTGCCGGTGAGACCGGCGGAAGGTGTCATACATGAGTCAGAGCACGGTAGCAGGAACCGTCGGTGATCGCGCCGAGAGCCATGCCATCAATCAAGCCATCCTGGACGGCATGTTGCGCGATTGCTGCCTGGCGCTGATGGCAGACTACGGGCTACCCGCCACCCAGCAGGACGATGCGGAGGTCGACGACAAGAGCGCGGTGGCCATCGCCGCCATCGACTTCAGCGGCCGCGATCTGCGCGGCACCATTGCCCTGCGCATGACCGCCACCGTGGTGCTCGAGACCTATCGCGCGGCGGTGGGCACCGTCATCCGCATGGACTCCCCGGAGGCCCTGGACTGGACCTGCGAGCTTGCCAATCAGCTGGTGGGGCGCCTCAAGAACAGGCTGCGCAACTACCAGGTGTCGTTCAGCGTGAACACGCCACGCCTGCTGCAGCTGTTCCCCGTGGCCGAGCTGGAGCGCGCGCTACGCCGCCGCTTCGTGTGTGATGGCGGCAAGTTCGCCGGCTATCTCGACGTGATGATCGCATCCGGCTTCGTGTTTTCCGCCAGCCCGCCTGCGGCGCCGCTGGCCGACGAGGGAGACCTGGTGCTGTTTTGATGCCGGGTGAACGAGGACGTAACGTGACCAAAAAGATACTGATCGTCGATGACTCCTCCTCCGTCCGGCGCCAGGTCGCCGGAGCGCTGACCACCGCCGGGTTCGAGGTGCTGGAGGCCGCCGACGGCGTGGACGGCGCGGCACAGATCCGCGGACAGACCGATCTCGCGCTCGTCATCTGCGACGTGAACATGCCGCGCATGAACGGCCTGGACATGCTCGACGACGTGCGCAGCGAGCTGGCCAGCCGCAGCCTGCCCGTCGTCATGCTGACCACCGAAGGTCAGCCAGAAGCCATGGCGCGCGCCAAGAAGTCAGGCGCCAAAGGCTGGATCGTCAAGCCGTTCAAGGAGCACCTGCTGCTCGGAGCCGTGCGCAAGCTCACCGCCAGCCCCTGACCCCATCGGCGGCAAACGCCGGGCGCGCGAGCGCCGCGCCGCCACACGACGCGCGTCAGCGCCAGCACGCATCAGCGCCGGCACCCGACGCGCGTCAGCGATTGAACAAGCTGGCGACGATGGCCGGGCCCTGCATCAACGTGGCGCCCACCGGCACCACGAACAGCCCCAGGGTCACCAGTACCACCACCAGGAAGCCCGTGACGTCCGGCAACTCCCGAGTCACCAGCGGGCTGCTCACCGGGGCGGCGGCCGCGTCCATACCCGGGAACGGGCGGCTCCATGGGCTCGAGTCGTGCTTGGGCTGGGGGCTGTCGATGCTGCTCTGGATCACGTGGGGACCTCAGGAATTTCGGCTCGCGCGGCGCTGGAACATTTCTGCAACACCCACGGCCAACCTCACCCCGTGAGTGTGTCCGCGGGTGCGATAATGTCAACGATCGTCTGACAGCGTCGCGAAAAACCCGAGATCCGTGCGGAAATGGCACAATTCAATTCTTCGATGCAACACGCAGACGCTCGCATCCCGGCGGCACCCCGTTGACATCCGGCGTCCAGTGAGGGGTCACCCGGCGCCGCCACTGCACGGCGCCGTCACCGCACGGCTCCGCGCCCCCACGCGCCGCGCCCCCGCGCGCCGACGCCAGCACACGGCATCACGCCGCAGATTGCCGGGCTTGCAGCAGCAACTCGCGCGCCACTGCTCGCGTCTTTGCCGTGATCTTCACCCCGCCCAGCATGCGAGCAATCTCCTCGCTCTGCTCTCTGCGCGACAGCAGCCGCACGCTGCTCGATGTGCGCTCCCCCCGCACGACCTTCTCCACTTTGAAGTGGTGGTCCGCGTAGGCGGCAATCTGAGCCAAATGCGTGATGCACAACACCTGGCGGTGCTGGGCCACGCTACGGATCTTGCGCCCGATGATCTCCGCCATGCCTCCGCCGATGCCCGTATCCACTTCGTCGAAGGCGTACATGCCGGCGGGGCCCAGATCCGCCAGCACACATTTGATGGCGAGCATCGCCCGGCTGAGCTCACCACCGCTGGCGACCCGGTGCAGCGGGCGAGCATCCTCCCCACGGTTGGGAGCGATCAGGAACTCCGCGCGCTCCAGGCCCCGCGCCGAGAGCCGCGCGCCATCCACCACGAACTCCCGCCGCTCAGCGGCAGCCGCGTCCCCCGGCACGGGCATCAGCTCCACCTGCACGCGGGCGCCGCCCATGCCCAGCGACTCCAGCTCCGCGCTGATCGCGGCCGCAAGCCGATCCGCCGCCTGACGCCGCTGACCGCTGAGCGCTCGGGCCAGACCCTCTGCCTGCGCGTAAGCACGTGCCCTGCTTTGCGCCAGCGCTTCACTCGTGACGGCGTGCTGCCCCAGCTCCTCCAGCTCTGCGCGGCAGGCATCCAGGCTGGCCAGCACGCTCTCCAGGCTGCCGCCGTAGCGACGCTTGAGCCGCGCCAGCTGATGCAGGCGCTCCTCCGTGCGCTGCAGCGCATCCGGCTCTGCCCGCAGATTGCCGGCGCGCCGCCCCAGCTCTCGAGCGGCGTCCTCCAGCTGGCTGCACAGCAGCTCGAGCTGCTGCGACAGCGCACCGAGCGAGGGCTCCAGCTCTGCCGCCCTCGCGATCTGCCGGCCCGCCCGCGCCAGCCCATCCACCACCGAGTCATCCCGCTCGTACAGCAGCTCCGCGGCCTCTGCCGTCAGCCGCTGCAGCACATCCATGTTGCGCAGGCGCACGCAGGATTGCTCGAGCTCGACGTCTTCTCCAACCTCGGGCTGCTGCTCCTCGATCTCCTTGATCTGCGCAGCGAGCTGCGCCTCTCGCGTCGCACGATCGCGCAGGCGCACCTCGAACTCACCCAGCGCCGACTGCGCCTCCAGCAGGGTTTGATACGCCTCCGACACGCGCTGGCACAGCGGCACTGCGCCCGCGAATGCGTCGAGATAGCCCAGGTGAGTGGCAGGATCACTGAGCGTGTGGTGCTCGTGCTGCGATGAAATGTCAGCCAGGCCCTTGGCCACCTCCGCCAGCATCTGCTGCGTCACCAGCTTGCCGTTGAGGAAGGCGCGCGTGCGGCCACCCGCCGATACCACCCGCCGCACCAGCAGCTCCCCCTCGCCTTTGCCGTCCGCATCCGGCTCCAGCAGCTCGAAGCTCTCCAGCCGGCGCCGCACCGCCGCATCCCCCGCCAGATCGAACAGCGCTTCTACCTCGCCCTCCCGGGCACCGCTGCGCACCACGTCTGCCCGGGCCCGGCCGCCCAGCACCAGCTCCAGCGCGCTCACCAGAATGCTCTTTCCAGCCCCCGTTTCCCCCGTGAGCACGTTGAGACCAGGGCCGAGCTCGAGCTCCAGCTCATCGATGATGGCGAGATTGCGAATACGCAGACAGCGAAGCATTGCGGCTGGAGCCCAGCATACCCGCCGCGCCGACACTGATCAAGAAAACAGTGAACGCATGATCAGATCAAGCACACTTCAGTAGTCCGCTCAGCGCGGAGACCTCGCCTTCCAAAGGCGGCGTCAGGGCGGACCAATCCCCGGAGCATCGCCCTGGCAAGACCACGTGCTCCCGTCGAAGTTGCGCATGTGTCGCACCCTCAGCGCACGCCTGCGCAAGCACGTTACGGCAGCAAGGTGCAAAACAACGCGCCCGACGCAATTGAAACGGCGTGGATCGCAGCAAGAGGCCTGGTGCCTTGACGCCCCGCGGCCTTCACGCGCAAGATACTTCGTATGAAGATCTCCCAGCTGTTCAACGTGGTGCTCGTAAGCTCGTTCGTAGCCGTTCCCGCGATGGCTGCCTCTCCCACTCCGCTCTGCGGCGGCGACAAGGTCGAAAAGGCCGAGAAAGCCGACTCGGACGTGAAGACCGAGAAGAAGGAGAAGAAAGAGGCCAGCGAGAAGAAGGCCAACGGCAAAGAGTCCGCCTGACCTAGGCGCTGTTCTTGCCGATTGGGGAGCCCACCTGACCGGTGGGCTCTTTCATTTTGTGCGCGCTCACCCTGCGAACCCGCGCCACCCTCGCAACGCTCTCCAGCATCATCGAGCAGGAGGGGGCATTGCCGCAGCCCGCGAGCAGTCGCTCCACAGCCACGGGCCAATCCACGCTGCCCGGCGCCGATCCGCGACGTGACGGATACCGGTGCGCCCCGTCACGCCGTCGAGCGTGCGCTCAGAGGCAGCAGACGGTGACTGGATTGGTGGGCGTAATCGCTCCGGTGACCGCCCCGCCATAGGCGTCACAGTTGCCGATGTCGACTGCGCTCCAGTCAAGGATCGTCACGCCGGGTGCGTCATTGCTCAGCTGGACCTCCGTCTGCCCGTACGAATGCAACTGAAGGGGATCTATACCCCCCAAGTGACAGATCTCGATGTTCATCTCGCATGCCTGGTCTGCCTGTAGGTCACAGGAACATGCCGAGCAGACGCGCGTATCACTAAAGCTCGTGTAATAGACGGCGCGCGCTCCAAAGCCACTCGGGCACAGATGGTCGCCATCTTGCGCGATGCAAACCTCAAAGCTTCCGGCACCCGGATAGCAGCTACCGCCAGCACAGCTGCCGGTGCTAGCAGCCCCACCACAGGTCTTTTCGACGGAGCCCCATGTGCTCACTGTTCGCGTCTCGACCGTGCGCGCCGAGCAGGTCGCTACGGGTACGAGGGTCAGGAGCTCGTCATCGCGAGGCGGGGACGCACACTCTTCTTCGGCACCGTCCAAGCCCTCCCAAGATGGCGGAATGAAGAGATTGCCATCGGACATCTGCAGGTGGCATTCGAAGCTCTGCGGATCCACCTCGCACGTGTCACAACCACAGGTAACAGCTCCGGGCTGCAGGTTCGCAAAGATGTCACCTTGCGCCGTAGCATAGCCGGTGGGGCACCCCGACGCTCCGCCGCGACTCACTGCAATCGGTCCGACCCAGCCGAAGGGGAAGGTCGGTACGCACACACTACCGCTGCCGCAAGCGCCACCACTCGAACCGCCGCTGCCGCCCGCACCAGCAGCTCCACTCGCCCCAGCAACCCCACCAGCTCCACTCGCGCCCCCCGCGCCCGCATTCCCCGCCCCGCCGGAGCCCGAGCCGCTCGCGCCGCCGTTGCCGCTGCTGCCAGCGGAGCCCGTGGAGCCGCTCGCGCCGCCGTCGTTACCGTCGCTCGCATCGGGCTCGAAGCTGCCCCCATCGGGCAAGCCACCATCCGGATCGAAGCCGACATCGCCAGCGCCGGCGCCACCTGTACCGCTGCCGCCCTGGCCGTTACCGCTGCTCCCGGCAGCGCCAGTCAGTCCGCCCGAGCCACCCAGGTTACTCCTCGGCACGAAGGTGTAGTCATCGAGGCCGAGCGACTGCGTGCAGGCGCCGGCCAGCGCCAGCAGCAGCACGTGATGCGCTCGCCAGCGCTGTCGCTGTGCCGCGGGTGCGCGCGCCGCGCTCATGTGGGTGCTTCCATCCGACGACCTGGCGTTGCTCGGCTTCGTCACGTTGCTCCCCCTCGTTACGTCGCTTCAGAGCGCGCGCTTCAACGAGCGCGAGCGCGCCGCGGCTCAGCGCAGCCTGTAGGCGTCGCTCGCCGAGGAGCGCCGCGCGGGTGCCGCTGGCGCAGCAGCAGGGCGTGGCGCGGGTGCGCTGGTGAGCGACGGCTTCGCCGGCTTCGGCGCGGCGGGTTTGCTCGCTGCAACACGCCTGGGCCGGGGCTCCTGGCTGGCTGGGGCGGGCTCGGGCGCGCCCGGCGCCGCCAGTTGCACGAGCGCGGGCACGCTGGGCGCCGGGGCCTTGGGCTCTGCCACCGGCGCCACTGCGGGTGCAACGACAGGGGCGGGCGCCGCGGCGACCGGGGCCGCAGCAGGCGCTGCCGCGGGCTCCTGAGCCACGGGCTCTGGCGCTGGCGCAACTGCCGGCAGCGCGGTCGCGGCTGCCACGCCCGCCTCGTTGCCCCCGCGCCCGAACACGAGAAACGCGCCGCCCGCCAGCACCACCACACCTGCGGCAGCAGCCGCAGCAAACCAGGGCGTGCGCGCGAGCGGCACCGGTATGCCAGCGAGCGAGCGATGTTCACTGGCCATGCCGGGCAGCGAGGCAGCGGTGCCCGCCTTCATTCCACGTGGGGTCGGGACTGCAGGCGCGGGTGCCGCCGGCGGATCGGTCGGAGCCATGGCCATGGCCGCCACCGGCGAAGGCACACCGACAGCCTCCGTCGCCGCAAAGGGCTTGGCCGCTGCGCGCGTCTGCAGCCGCGGGCGCGAGCGCACGGTGCGGCGATAGGCCCGCGCCAGCTCCTCCACCGCAAGCCCCGCCGACTCGAAGCGGCGCGAGGGCATGCGGTCGATGCATTTCAGCAGCCAGGCGTCGAACGCGGGCGGCAACGCCACCTTCACGTCCGTCTCGCGCACGCGCAAGCTCGGCGCATCGATGGGTAGCGAGAGGATCTCGGCAAACAGCGACTGGATGTTGGCCGACTCGTTGTTGGCCGCCTTCCAGTAGGGCTTGCCGGTGAACATGTAATAGGCAATCAGCCCCAGCGCCCACACGTCCGTCTGTGGGGAGAGCACCCCCGCGGTGATCTGCTCGACGGCCATGTACATGGGGGTGCCACGCACCTCCTGGCTCACGTTGCTGGTCTCGCCCAGCACCTTGGCGATGCCAAAGTCCAGGATCTTCACCATGTGCTGCCCGTGCTCGCGCGCCATGAAGATGTTCTCGGGCTTCAGGTCGCGGTGCACGATCGGCTTGGGTTTGCCGCTGGCCTCGCAGTAGCCATGCGCCGCGTCCAGGCCATCTGCCAGCTGCTCCAGCAGCGGCAGCGCCTCATCCGGGCTGAGCGGGCCGCGCTGCTCCACATGGTCGGCGACGGTCTGCCCATTGAGCAGCTCCATCACCAGGAAGGGCGATTTGCTGGCCTCGTCGTAGCCGGCGTCCAGCACCTCCACGATGTACGGGCTGTTGACCCTCGCGGAGATGCGCGCCTCCAGCTCGAACTTCTGCCGAGCGCTGGCCACGCTCATGATGTGCGGGAACAGCAGCTTGAGCGCGACCTTGCGCTCAGTCGCGGTATGCTCCGCCTCGAAGATGGCGCCCATGCCGCCCTCCGCGAGCTGGCGCAGCACACGGTAGCGATTGGCGAAGATCTGTCCGGGTTCCAGCACGAGTAAGTCTCCGAAACCATCATTGTACGCCAGCCGCGAGCAAGCTGCCCCTGCCCCGGAATCTGCCTGGTTCGCGACCGACCCCGCGCACTGCACGTGCATCCGCCGCGCAGCGGCGCCAATGTGTGCCGGCCGCGGCTGCGCTCTGCTGCACGCGCGCGACATGTGTGCAACCCACCGCCCGGGCCCGTGCGAGCGGCTCGTTCTTGCACGCTGTAGAATTGGGCGAGCTGTGCCGAAGCTATGGGCTGGCGATGCTCATGGGGAACCGCACAGGCTCAAACATGCTCCGTACCCGCTCCGCTCCAGCTCCGACGGCTCTCTCTTCGACCGCTCTCGCTGCGACGGCCATGTCCCGCAGCGCGCGGTCCTGCGCGGCGCTGGCCCGGCTGGGCGCGGCTGCCGCGCTCGCGCTGAGCCTGCTCTCCGCCGGCACGGCGTGGGCCGCGCCACCCGGTGCAACAGCCAAGGAGCAAGCCGACATCGCCTTTGATGAGGGCCGTGAGCTGTTCGAGCAAGGCCGCTTCAAGGAGGCCTGCGACAAGTTCCAGCGCAGCATGGATCTGGACCCCTCCCCCGGCACTCTGCTCAACCTGGGCAACTGCTTCGAGCCGCAGGGCGATCTGCTGCGCGCGCTGGCCACCTTCGAGCAAGCGCTGGCGGACGCGCAGAAGGCCACGGACAGGAAGCGCCGGCAGGTCTGGTCAGAGGCCGCACGAGAGCGCATCGCCAGCCTCAGCCAGCGCATCCCGGAGCTGAAGGTCGACGGCGCCGAGCCAGGCGCGACGGTGCTGCTCGACGGCAAGCCGTACACGGCGCTCGGGCAAGCTCTGCGGCAGAACCCGGGCCGCCACCAGCTCGAGGTCAGCGCGCCCGGCAAGCGGCCGTACAGCAAGTCCTTCGAGCTGGCGGAGGGTCAGCGCCTGGGCATTCACCTGCCACCGCTCGAGAAAGACGAGCCTGCCGAGGCTGCAGCTGCGGCGCCCGTGCTGAGCGCGCCCGCACCCGCTCCGGAACCGGGCGAGGTGCGCCAGTTTGGCTACTGGCCTTACATCGCCGGTGGCACCGGCCTGGCCCTGCTCGGCACCAGCCTCGTCACCGGGTTGATGGCTTCGTCCAAGGCCCAGCAGCTGAAGGACGAGTGCAACGGCAAGATCTGCGACAGCTCGCTGGAGAGCGTGCAGAGCAGCGCGCGCACCCTGGGCGTGACCACCGACGTGCTCTGGATCAGCGGGGCGCTGGTGCTCGGCACCGGGGTGACGCTGTTCGTGCTGGACAGCGGCAAGAGGGAAGCGCCGGATGCGCTGGCCGCCGATGCAGGGAGCACCAGCTTGCAGGCAGGCTGCTTTGGCGGCGGCTGCGGCCTGGTAGCACGCGGGACGTTCTGACCCTCGCAGCTCGTGGCGCGGCGTAGTAGCCTGCGGCCATGCAACGCATCCTGGTCACGGGCGCAAACAAGGGTATCGGCCTCGCCATCGTCGAAGCGATCCTGGCGCAGCACGGCGGCGTTCAGGTGCTGCTGGGCTCGCGCGATCGCGCGCGGGGTGAGGCGGCGCGGCAGTCCTTGCTCTCCGCGCGAGCGGAGTGGGCGGAGCGGCTGCAGGTGCTGGAGCTCGACGTCACCAGCGATGCCTCGGTCGAGCAGGCCGCGCGGAGCGTGGCGGAGCAGTTTGGCCGCAGCCCCGCCCCGCTGAGCGCGCTGGTCAACAATGCCGGCATTGGCAGGGGCGCGCTGCGCGACGTGCTGAGCGTCAACGTGCTCGGCATCCGCCGTACGTGTGACGCGTTTATACCGCTGCTCGATCCTTCCGCGGGTCGCATCGTGAACGTGACCTCGGCGGCTGGCCCCAGCTTCGTCGCCCAGTGCAGCCCCGAGCAGCAGCGCTTTCTCACCCATCCGCCGGACTGGGCGCGGCTGCGCGCCTTTCTGGACGAGTGTCTGGCGCTGGAGGGGCCCGCTGCGTTCGCCGCCAGGGGGCTGGCCAGCGGAGATAGCTACGGCCTGTCCAAGGCGTGCGCCAACGCGCTCACCTTGCTCCTCACGCGCGAGCACCCCTCGTTGCGCATCAATGCCTGCACGCCCGGCTTCATCGACACGGATCTCACCCGGCACTACGCCACCTCCCAGGGCAAGTCACCGGAGCAGCTGGGCATGAAGCCGCCGCGCGCCGGCACCGTGGCGCCCTTGCACTTGCTGTTCAGCGAGGACGTCGGCAGCGGGCGCTACTACGGCAGCGACGCGCAGCGCAGCCCGCTCGACCGCTATCGCGCGCCCGGCAGCGCTCCGTACACGGAGCCCTGAGCGCGACCGCCGCTGCCGCTCCCAGCGCTGGCTAGCGGCGCAGCAGCGCGTAGCCCTCGACGAGGGAAAACGCGCGCAAGTAGTCGTGTCGCGCGCCCGGATTGCCCTCGTTCCAGAGCCCCAGCCTGCCGCCGGAGCCCACGAACTCCACCCTTCCGGCGACGCTCACGCGCGTGTCCAGGCGGCCACCGATGAAGGTATGGATGCCGTCACCGTAGCAGACGGTCAACTCCACCCCAGCGGCCCAGCCTCCGGGCGCGGGCCAGGGCTCGACGCTCAGGTCGGTGCTGACGCCATCCACCACCCGGCGGATGCGGCGCCGCACGTTGGGCGTGGCGTCGAACACGTAGTAGCTCCCCGCCGCGCGATAGTTGAAGACGATGCCGGACTCCCCCACGCCCTCTCCGCTCACCCGTGTGGTCACGCAGCCGCTGCGCATGCGCTCGCGAGTCAGCGCCAGGTTGCCGGGCAGCTCCAGCTCTTGCACCAGCTCGCCTTCGCGGATGCCCCAGCCTTCGGCGGCCGCACTGCTGCCGGCGGCCAGCAGGGTGAGCTCTGCTCCTTCGCTCGCAGCGCTGAACTCCCAGCTGTCGGACGTCGGCCCCAGCCCCTTCTGGTGTGAACAGAAGTAGTGCTGCTCCTCCCCGGCGGAGAAGCCCTCGAACAGCAAGCCGCGCTCGTCCTGCCCGAACAGCGTGCAACAGCGGCCCGCCAGGTCTTCACGGCTGCTCACGGAGGATACGGGCAAACACTCCGGCAGCTCGCTGGCGAGACAGGCCCCGGCTTCGCCCGCGAACACGACCGTGGGATCATCGGCGCCCGGCGTGTGCCAGGTGCCGGCGGAGTAGCGCGTGCAGGCGGCTTCCTCCCGGAAGTCGTGCCAGCGGCAGCGCTCCACCCGCTCGCCTCCCGGCGCGTGAGCTACCTCGCACGACCCGCCATGCAGCTGACAGCTGAGCTCCCCGTGGCTGGAGCAGACCTCGCCCAGCAGGCGGTACTCCGGGCGGTATTCGCAATCACCCGCGTACACGCGCGCCAGCACCCGCCTGTCCTCCGGGGTGGGCAGCGGAGAGAACAGCGGGCTCGCGGTCGGGAAGAAGAACGAGCGCACCGTGCCCTGAGAGCTCTGCGGCACGCGCACCTTGCCCTCATCGAGGTCCGGCTCCAGCTGCGAGTAGCGGGGGTGCTCGAAGCCCAGCAAATGACTCAGCTCGTGCAAGATCACGTTGCGCGCGCGGGCGGGGGTCAGATCGGGCGCGTCGTCTCGATCACGGGCAGTGTCGTAGTCCGTCTCCAGGCCCAGATACGTGCCGAGCCGCATGCGCTCTTCCACCAGGCCCTCGCCGAGTGACATCGGCTCCAGGCGCGGCGAGTTCGAGCAGCCCGCCGCGAGGTCCAGGCAGGCATCCTCCGAGTAGCCCACCTCGATCGGCGAGCTGCGCTCGCGCACGGCAGGATGCAGCTCCGCGTAGTCGGCCTGACGGATCACCGTGAACACCTCGTCGAGGCAGTCGTCGGCGAGCGCGCCTTCCAGCACATGAGTGGCGAGCACTGCCGCGTAGAAGTACGCGCTCGGCACCTCCGCGGGCACCACCAGGTAGTAGCGCCGCCCGAGCTCCGGCCGCCAGAAGTACGCCTTGCCCTCCTCCACCCTCGCGATCAGGTCCGGCCGTGCGGGCCCGCCGGGTATGGCTGCACCATGGCGCGTGGTCTCATTGGCGGCCGTGGTCAGGTTCAGGTTGGCCTTGGGCTGTGAGGCTCCTGCGCCCGTCCCCTGCATGGCGGCCAGCGCCGCCGACTCCGCGCGGGCGAGCAGCAGCTCCTCGGCGTTGTCCTGCAGCGCGCGATCGAGCTCGGCCACTTCACAGTCGGCGAGCTCGAGCTGCTCGACGGCGGTTTGCTCGTAGCCGATCAGCGACTCGATGGAGCCATCGCCGTCGTCGCTACAGGCGACGGCGAGCAACGTCGCTCCGAGACAGGCCAGCGCACGCATCCACATGGCAATCTTCGGCGTCCGAGTGCTGCTGGCCACGCGGTCCGCTCCTCTGGTGCAACACGTCCCCGGGTCGAGCGCGCTCCGCCGGGTCGCCGCGATGCGTTCTGGAACCTGCCGCAGCGCTCTTCAGTGAATCGACCGAAGGAGCTGCGGTGGGTCGCGAGAGCTTAACCAGCAGCAGCGCTGCTCTGTCGCATGGGGCTTTTTGCTGCTCAACCTGGAGAGCCCAGCGGCCAGCACGCAAATCGCTACGATGGCCGCGTGATCAAGGACCTCTGGTACAAGAACGCGCTCGTCTACTGCGTCAACGTGGGCACCTTCCTCGACTCCAACGGAGACGGCATCGGTGATTTCGAGGGCCTGGTGCGGCGCCTCGACTACATCGCAGGGCTGGGCGCCACCTGCATCTGGCTGCACCCCTTTCAGAAGTCACCGCGGCGCGATGACGGCTACGACATCAGTGACTACTACCAGGTCGATCCGGCGTACGGCACCCTGGGGGACTTCGTCGACTTCACGCACCAGGCGCATCAGTACGGCATGCGCGTGCTGATCGATCTGGTGGTGAATCACACGTCCGATCAGCACCTCTGGTTCCAGCAGGCACGCAAGGATCCGAAGAGCAAGTATCGCGACTACTACGTGTGGTCGAAGAAGCGGCCGCACACGCACGACGAGGGCATGGTCTTCCCTGGAGTGCAGAAGACCACGTGGACCTTCGACACCGCGGCCAAGGCCTATTACTTTCACCGCTTCTACCGCTTCCAGCCGGACCTGGACACGTCCAACCCCGCGGTTCAGGCCGAGATCCGCAAGATCATGGGCTTCTGGCTGCAGCTCGGCGTCTCGGGCTTTCGCATGGACGCCATCCCCTTCGTGATCGAGAGCAAGGGCGCCGAGAAGGCGCGGCACCCGCGCCAGTACTCCATGCTGCGGGACATCCGCGAGTTCCTGCAGTGGCGGCGGGGTGACGCGGTGATCCTGGCGGAGGCGAACGTGCTGCCGGACGACGACCTGCACTACTTCGGCGACGACGGCGATCGCATGCACATGATGTTCAACTTTCAGGTCAACCAGAACCTGTTCTACGCGCTGGCGGCGCACGACGTGCGCCCGCTCGTCAAGGCACTGCAAGCGACGCGCCCGCGCCCGGCCTCGGCGCAGTGGGGTCAATTTCTGCGCAACCACGACGAGCTGGATCTCGGGCGTCTGACGGAGCGCCAGCGCGAGAAGGTGTTCGCGGCGTTCGGACCGGACAAGCACATGCAGCTCTACCATCGCGGCATCCGCCGCCGTCTGGCGCCGATGCTCAGCGGCGATCGGCGCCGGATGGAGCTGGCCTATAGCCTGCTCTTCAGCCTGCCCGGCACGCCAGTGCTGCGCTACGGCGATGAGCTGGGCATGGGCGATGATCTCGCGCTGAAAGAACAACTGCGCGCGCACGCCGATGCAATGGTCCAACGAGCAGCACGCGGGCTTCAGCCGCGCGCGCAAGACGATCCTGCCCGTCATCAACGATGGGCCCTACAGTTATGAGAAGGTCAACGTCGCGGCCCAGCGCCGCGACCCGCAGTCCTTCCTCAACTGGACGGAGCGCATGATCCGCATGCGCAAGGAGGTGCAGGAGATCGGCTGGGGCGACTTCAGCGTGATCGACGTCAAGGACGACGGCGTGCTCTGCCTGCGCTACGACTGGCGCAACAACGGTGTCGCCATCTTGCACAACTTCCGCGAGGAAGCCGTGCAGATCGAGTTCTCACTGGGCAACGATCACGGCAAGACCCTCGTCAACCTGCTCACCGGGGATCACAGTGAAGCCGACCGCCGCGGCCGCCACCGCGTGGTGATGGAGCCCTACGGCTACCACTGGTACCGCATGGGCGGACTCGGCTACCTGCACGAGCGCGAGACGGTGTGACGTTCAGCTCGGCTCGCTCCTGCGTCCGGCAGCCCAGAAGTAGATGACCTCGGTGCGCGGCGCGCCCTGAAACGAGATAGGGCGCCGGCTCAGCACCTGTCCGCCGTGGCGCTCGTAGAAGGAGCAGCAGCGCAGCTCGGCCAGGGTCGACACGTACATCGAACGCAGGGCTCGCCCGCGCAAGCGCCGGCAGCCCTCGGCCCAGAGCAGCGCGCCGATGCCCGCGCCGCGCTGCGTCGGCAGCACGTGGATGACGTACAGCTCGACCTCCGCAGCGTGAGCGCACTGGCGCGCAGGACCGCCGCTGCAAAACCCGACGACAGTGCCAGCCAGCTCCGCCACCAGCTCCACCCGCTGCACCGCGCCTGTGGGCTGCCCCGCGTCTGTGGGCTGCCCCGCGTCTGTGGGCTGCCCCGCGTCTGTGGGCTCCGCATCCGCGAGCCACCGCACCCACTCCGCCCGGCGCCGCTCCTCGTCCTCGGCTGGCCATGCCCCTGCGAGCGGCGCGTAGCTGTCCTTCCGGGAGTCGATGTGAACCCGCACCATGCCGGGCACGTCGCTCTGCTGCGCGGGCCTCACGATGACCCGCTCGCCGTTCGCCGCAGCCTGGGCCCCAGCCGGCTCTGCTCCGTCCATGTGCCCAGTATGGCGCCGGGCGAGCGCCGAGCCAATCGGCGCATTTCAGCGCCAGAGGTTGGTCTTCGCCAGCTCCAGCACCTCATCCCCGCGACCGCTCAGCACGGCCTTGAGCATGTACAGGGTGAAGCCCTTGGCCTGACCCAGCTGGATGGCGGGGGGAATGGCCAGCTCCTGGCGATTGACGACCACGTCCAGCACGCTCGGCCCATCATGGCCCAGCACGCGCTCCACGGCCTCCGGCAGCTGCCCCGGATCCTCCACCCGGACGCCCTGGATGCCGATGGCGTTGGCCAGCTGCGCGAAGTCGGGATTATCCAGCGTGGTGCCGAAATCGAGCAAGCCCGCGGCCTTCATCTCCAGCTCCACGAAGCCGAAGGAGGAGTTGTTGTAGATCACCAGCTTCACCGGCAGGCGGCGCGCCCGGATGGTGAGCAGATCGCCCATCAGCATGCTGAAGCCGCCGTCGCCACACAGCGCCACCACCTGACGGTCGGGATGAGTGAGCTGGGCGCCGAGCGCCTGCGGCAGCGCGCTCGCCATCGAGCCGTGGATGAAGGAGCCCAGCAGCCGGCGCCGGCCGTTCATGGTCAGGTAGCGCGCGGCCCAGAGCGTGGGCAAGCCCACGTCACAGGTGAAGATGGCGTCGCGCGCGGCGCGCTGATCCACCACGCGGGTGAGGTACTGCGGGTGGATCGGCGGCTCCCCCGGCTTGCCCGTCGCCAGCTCATCCAGGGCCTTGCGCGATTTCTGGTAGTGGGCGAGCGCACCATCCAGATGCCGTCGATCTTTCTTCGGCTCCAGCGCGGGCAGCAGCGCACGCAGGGTCTCGCGCACGTCTCCCACACAGCCCACATCCAGCCGCGTGCGCCGCCCCAGGCTGTCGGCGCGCAGGTCCACCTGCGCCACCTTGGCCTTCTCCGGAAAGAACTGCGGATACGGAAAGTCCGTGCCCAGCATCAGCAGCACGTCACAGTCGAACATCGCGTAGTAACCGGAGGCAAAGCCAAGCAGCCCCGTCAGGCCCACGTCAAAGGGGTTATCGTATTCGACGTACTCCTTGCCGCGCAGCGCGTGCACGATCGGTGCCTGCAGGGTCGCCGCGGTCTGCACCAGCTCCTCATGTGCGCCCGCACAGCCTGCGCCGGCCAGGATGGTGACCCTGCGCCCGCCGTTGAGCAGCGCCGCCAGCTCGTTCAGCTCCGTGGGAGACGGGCGCACCGCCGGCTGCGGCGGCTGAAAGCGCAGCGGCGGAGTGTCCGGCGCCTTGGCTTGCGCCACGTCCCCGGGGATGGTGATCACCGACACCCCACCTTTGCCGAGCGCGCTGCGCAGCGCGATCTCCAGCACCCGCGGCGCCTGCTGCGCCTGGGCAATGGGCTCACAGTAGTGGCTGCACTCCTTGAACAGGATGTCGGGGCGGGTCTCCTGAAAGTAGCCGGTGCCCAGCTCGCTGCTCGGGATCTGCGCGGCGATGGCCAGCACCGGCACCCGGCTGCGGTGGCACTCGTACAGGCCGTTGATCAGGTGCAAGTTACCGGGCCCGCAGCTACCGGCGCAGACCGCCAGCTTGCCCGTCAGGTGCGCCTCCGCACCGGCGGCAAACGCCGCCACCTCCTCGTGCCGCACCCCGATCCACTCCAGCTCCTTGCGCTGCCGCACCGCCTCCGTGATGCCGTTGAGCGAGTCGCCCACCACTCCGTAAATGCGCCGCACACCGGCAGCCATCAAGGCATCGACCAGGAACTCTCCGACGCTCGCCATCTCGACTCCCTTTCGTTGCGCGACTCGTTCCGTGTTGCGCGATCAGAGCAAACCCTGCCGCGGCGCCCGCTGACCCGAGCCACCCTGATCCGTGAGGCCGCCGGCCATCACGTCAAGCGCGGCACCGGCACACGCCGCTCCTGGCCGCGGCGCGCTTTGCGACACCGCGCGCTCGAACGCTGGAGCTCAGCTGGCGGCAGCCCGGCCCAGCGCAGCTACACCCCGAGCTGCGCGAAAACCGGGCTGTACTGGACCA
>JAICQL010000381.1 GCA_025937895.1 Polyangiaceae bacterium
ACCTCGGTGCCGTCGCGCTCGATGTCGGTGTACAGCAACGCCGCGATCGGCAGCTGCTGGTAGCTGCGCGCCAGATCGACGGCGCGCCGCTCGGACACCTCCACCCAGCCGCGCGCCGCCACGAAGCCGTTCTTCGCGTCCAGCGCCACCACCACCCGGCCCGGGTAGGCGCTGGCAGAGCTCTGGATCAGCTCGGGGTTGTCCACCGCGGCGGTGCCCAGCACCACCCGCTCCACCCCCAGCGCGAAGTAGCCGTGCAACGTCTCCAGCGAGCGCACGCCACCGCCGACCTGCACCCCGGGGCCAAAGGCGTCCACGATGCGCCGGATCAGCTCCGTCTGCACGGCGTGCCCGCTCTGCGCGCCCGCCAGATCCACCACGTGCAGCACGGGTGAGATGCCGCGCCAGGCGCGCGCCACGGCCACCGGGTCCTCCCCGTACACGGTGACCTGATCGTAGCGGCCCTGTCGCAGGCGCACGACCTGGCCCTGCCAGAGATCGATCGAAGGAATGATTTGCAGCGTCGAATCAGCCATGATTTCAGTCCAAGGTGCCCTTGGTGGAGGGCAGCCCGGTGGCGCGCGGATCGAGCGTGCAGGCCATGCGCAGCGCCTTGGCGAAGGCCTTGAAGGTGATCTCCATCAGGTGGTGCAGGTTGTCCCCCTCGAGCTTGTGCACGTGCAGGTTGGCCTGGCCGGAGCGCGCAAACGCCTCGAAGAAGACCTCACACAGCTCCGTGTCGAACTCACCGACCTTGGCCTTGGGCAAGCCCAGCCGCCAGACGAAGAAGGGGCGCCCCGACAGATCGAGCGCGACCCGCACCAGGGCCTCATCCATCGGCAAGGTGGCAGAGCCGTAGCGCTGGATGCCCCTCTTGTCGCCCAGCGCCTGCAGCACGGCCTTGCCCAGCACGATGCCCAGATCTTCGGTGGTGTGGTGACCGTCGATGTGCACGTCACCCGTGGCGTCCACCTCGAGATCGAAGCCGCCGTGACGCGCCAGCTGCTCCACCATGTGGCTCAGGAAGGGCAGGGGCGTCTTGATGTCATAGCGCCCCGTGCCATCCAGGTTGATGCGCACGCGGATCGCCGTCTCGGCGGTCTTGCGCTCTACCTCGGCAATGCGCTGCGGGCTGGCACCGCCCGGAGCGGTGGCCGCGCCGTGGGGGGGTACGATTGGGTCGGGCACTCAGAAATCCTCAATTCTCCAGGTCCCCTGCTCTTGAATCAGCTCGACGTTGCCGCCCGGGCCATAGGCGACGGTGGCTCGCGTTCCCAGCACCTCGATCTGCACGTTCGGGAGCGACGCCTTCAGCGCTTGCGTCAGGCGCTCGAGCTGCGGCCGTTGATCACCCTCCCAGGCTTGCTTCAGCTGCTCTTCGGTCAGCCCCTGGCGTTTGGCCTCGGGCACGAAGCGCAGCAGCACGTCGTAGCGTTTGTTGTCGAACGCCCTGACGAAGGACTCCAGGGCGGCGCGCGGAGTGCCCTGACCATATAGATCAAAGGCCGAGCCATCGACGTGCCACGCCTCGCCCTCGTACACGAGCAACAGGGTCTCCCCGTCCGGAGAGCTCAGGGTGGCGGTGACCTTCGGGGGCTCCGCCGGCTCCAGCAAGCTGGCCGAGATGTCCTCGATCTCGCGGGCGTTCTCCGTCACCATGCGGCTGAACTCCACATAGGAGATGCGGGCCTGGGCGTCGCGGCTGAGCAGTGCATAAGCGTCGCCGACCCGCTTCTCGCGCAGGGCGAGCGCGTAAGACTGCAACGTCTCGCGAGGTCCGCGATTGCCGGCCCCACAGCCAGCGAAGGCCAGTAGGGCCGCGAGAATCAATGGGGCTGCCGGGATCACGGCCATCCGATCGGGCCAGCCTTAGCACAGGCCTCGGCCGAGCCATCGGAAATGTTGGGTTATTGTACGGCCCCAACGGATCCGTACTAACTTCGGGACACATGGCCAGCACTTCTCGCCCTTCGAGCTCGGCTTCTGACAGCGGACCCCCCGAGGGGGCTCTGCCCGAGAGCATCGCCATCCTGCCGCTCAGAAACTCGGTGCTCTTGCCCATGAGCGTGGTGCCGATCAACGTCGGTCGCCCGCGCAGCGTACGGCTCGTCGAAGAGTTCAGCGACGACGAGCAGACGGTGGTGGGCGTGATCGCGCAGCGCGATCCGGAGGTGGTCGAGCCCGCCTTTGAAGATCTGTACGAGGTCGGCACGCTCGCGCGCGTGGTCAAGGTCATCCGCCTGGGCCAGGGTAACTACAGCGTCGTGCTCAACGGGCTGGGCCGCTTCCGCGTGCAACGCCCGCTGGGCCTCGAGCCGTTCATGCGCGCGGAGATCGAGCGGCTGCGGCCGCCGCGCGTGTCCACGGAGGAGCTGGAGAGCCTGGGCAAGGAGCTGCGCTCGCGCATGCGCCAGATCCTCACGCTCTTGCCGGAGCTGCCCAAGGAGACCGCGGGCATCCTCGACAACGTGAGCGAGCCGGGCGCGCTCGCGGATCTGATCGCCGCCAACTTCCCGGACGAGCACGCCAAGCTGGCCGAGCGGCAGAAGGTGCTGGAGGCGCTCGATCCGATCGCGCGGGTCAAGCTGGTCAAGTCGATCGTCGAGCGGCAGCTCCGAGTGCTGCGGGTAAAAGACGAGATCGCGCAGCAGATTCGGGAAGAGATGAGCCGCTCGCAGCGGGAGTACGTGCTGCGCCAGCAGATGCGCACGATCCTGGAGGAGCTGGGGGAAGCCGGTGAGGAGGATGAGGCGGACGAGCTGCAGGAGCGGCTGGCGGTGGCCTCGCTGCCGCCGGAAGCCGACAAGATGGCGCGCCGCCAGCTGGGCCGCCTGCGCTCGATGCAGAGCCAGTCCGCCGAGTACAACGTCACCCGCAACTACATCGAGTGGCTGGTGGATCTGCCCTGGAGCCGCAGCACGCCGGATCAGCTGGACGTGAAGCGCGTGCGCCAGTGCCTGGATGAGGACCACCACGGCCTGGAGACGGTCAAGCGCCGCATCGTCGAGTACAGCGCCATCCGCCAGCTGCGCAGCGACAAGCGCGGCCCGATCCTGTTGTTCGTGGGTCCGCCCGGCGTGGGCAAGACGTCGCTGGGCCGCTCCATCGCGCGCGCGATGGGCCGCCGCTACGCGCGCATCTCGCTCGGCGGCGTGCGAGATGAGGCCGAGATCCGCGGGCACCGCCGCACCTACGTGGGGGCGCTGCCGGGCCGCATCATCCAGGCCTTGAAGAAGGCCGAGAGCAAGAACCCGGTGCTGGTGCTGGATGAGGTCGAGAAGATGGGCACGGATGCGCGCGGAGACCCGACGTTCGCGCTGCTCGAGGTGCTGGACCCGGAGCAGAATAACGCCTTCGTCGATCATTATCTGGGCGTGCCCTTTGATCTGTCGCAGGTGATGTTCCTGGCCACGGCCAACAACCGCTCGCAGATCCCGGCTGCCTTGATGGATCGCCTGGAGGTGATCGAGGTACCGGGCTACACGCGCGCGGAGAAGCTGGCCATCGCCACCGAGTACCTGGTGCCCAAGCAGCTGCGTGAGCACGGGCTCACCGCCGAGCTGCTGACCTTCACGCACGAGGGCCTGGAGATGATCGTCGATCACTACACGCGCGAGGCCGGGGTGCGCAGCCTGGAGCGCGAGATCGCGGCAGTGTGTCGTGATCTGGCGGTGCGCCTGGCCGAGGGCGAAGACGTCAAGCACCAGGATGCCAACGCCGCGTACATCGAGAAGGTGCTGGGCCAGCAGCGCTATCGCCCGGAGCTGGCGGAGCGCCGCATGGTGCCCGGGGTGGCCACTGGCCTCGGCGTGGGGGGTGCCGGTGGAGACATCCTCTTCATCGAGACCACGAGCATGCCCGGCAAGGGCAAGATCCGCGTCACCGGCAGCCTGCGCAACATCATGAAAGAGGCTGCCGCCACCGCCGTCTCTTACGCCCGCTCGCGCGCCACGCGGCTGTCGGTGGATCCCGAGTGGATCAAATCGATCGACCTGCACGTGCACATCCCGAAGGCGGCGGCCACGCGCGACGCGGCCTCCGTCGGGGTCACCATCTTCGTGGCGGTGATGTCGCTGATCTCGGGCGTGCCCATGCGCTCCGACGTGGCAGTGGCGGGGGAGCTGACCTTGCGCGGGCTGGTGCTGCCCATCCCGGAGGTCAAGGCCAAGCTGCT
>JAICQL010000254.1 GCA_025937895.1 Polyangiaceae bacterium
CAGCGATCTGGAGATGTTGGTCTGGGAGATCCAGAAGGATTATCTGGTCGGCTACCGTGCGTACGAGACCGTGCCTGGTCTCGATCACAACGCCGCGACGGGTCTGGCGCGCCCCAGCGCTCAGCCGCTGGCGCCCGAGGCGGGCGAGGGCAGGGACAAGGAGCTGTTCAAGGGCGCTCCGGTCGTCGCCTACCGCATCGAGTCTCACGTGGACGTGCAGCGCGGCTACAACTCGCGCACCGGCGAGCAGAACAACATCATCTCGGAGAACACGAGCGATCGGCCCTGGCAAGAGCGCGCGTTCATGCGCGTGGACTGGTCGACGAACGCCGTCGCCAACCTGATGTCGCTGTCGCCGCTGTTCCAGGTCTTCGCGACCATGTCCTCCTTCGTGCCGCAGAATGAGGGTGGCGCGGACGCCTTCAAGATCGAGACGGACGAGCAGGGCCTCGCCAACTACATCGATTTCACCCTGCGCTACACCGCCACTCCAAGCCCCGGCAGCTGCATGGCCGCGCAGCGCCAGGGCCTGGGTGACTGCACCGGTGAAGAGATCAAGGTGCGCACCTCGCTGCTCAAGGTCGATCCCGCGCGCGAGCAGGAGTATGTGCCGCTCGTCTACGATGATCGCCGTCAGGGTGAGTTCGGCTACTTCCGCGTCGAGCGCCCCACGTATGATCGCCGGCTGGGCAACACCTTCACCGGCCTGATCCAGCTCGCCGGGCGCCACGATATGTGGGAGCGCAGCCGCGATGCCTCGGGCGTGCCGCTCGCCTTCTCGGCGCGCACGCCGCGGCCGCTGACGTACACGCTGTCGGAGAACTTCCCCGATGAGCTGCGCGACACGGCGCGGGAGATCGCCGACGAGTACGACGCGTCGTTCAAGACGGTCATCTCCGCGGCGCGCGGTCAGACGGTGGCGGAGCTGGAGGCCGATCTGCAGGACTTGTCCGAGACCGGTGATGATTGCCTGTACTGCCTGGACGAGAACCTCGACAACGAGGCTCGCAACGGCGACCTGCGCTACAACTTCATCTACTGGGTCGATCAGCGTCAGGCCTCGGGCCCGCTGGGCTTTGGCCCGCCCTACCAGAACCCGGAGACGGGGCGCACGGTGTCGGCCAACGCCTACGTGTACGGCGCTGGCGTGGACTACTATGCGGAGACGGCCAAGCAGATCGTCGAGCTGATGATCCCGGAGAACCAGGGTGGCTTGACGGAGGAGCAGCTGATCGACGCCAGCTACTTCCGCGATGCCATCCGCGGCGATCTCAAGCCGATCGATCCGCGTACCACCTCGCGCATCCAGGGACTGTCCGGCGACGCGCTGGCGAAGGAGTTGCTGGGTGAGGCGGGCTTCGAGCGCCTGGCAGAGCTCTCGCGTCTGGGCATGGACGCGCTGCCCACGGCCATTCCGGGGCTCGATCAGGCGCGCCTGGCGCGGCTGGTGGGCACCGAGCTGGAGGCCAAGATGATCCCGTCCGAGTGGGCGCGCGATCAGGCCGCGGGCAAGCCCAACTACCTGCGCACTCGCTTCGCGCTGCTGAAGAAGCTGGCGGAGGAGCGGGGGGAGCCGCCGCCCGTGGAAGGGCCGCAGGGCTATCTCTCCTTGACCAACTGGTTCGGGCCCGAGGCCTTCAAGGAGGTCCAGGAGTTCGAGAACCTCGCCAACAAGCACAACGTCTGGCTTGCCAGCTTCGACGACCCGGCGATCGCCGGCCTGGCGCGCGAGGTGATCCAGAATGGCTGGCAGGGTGACGACCTGTACCAGGAGCTGCGCAAGCGCATCTTCCGTGCGGTGATGCTGCACGAGATCGGGCACACCGTCGGCCTGCGCCACAACTTCGGCGGAAGCGCGGACGCCCTGAACTACCACGACGAGTACTGGGAGCAGCGGGTCAAGACCATCGAGCCGGTGGCGCGCTACACCCAGCAGGGTACCCCCGCCCCGGATGCCTTCCTGCGCAGCAACTGCTCGGTGCAGGGTCCGCTGATCAGCACCGCCCTGACCCCGATCGAGGGCACGGACGTGACGTCGCTGTGCGACGAGCAGCTCAGCGCTCAGATGGCCGAGATGCAGTACTCCAGCATCATGGACTACGGCGCTCGCTTCAACTCGGACTTCCACGGCCTGGGTCACTACGACATCGCGGCCCTGGGCGCCGGCTACGGCGATCTGGTGGAGGTCTTCGATGAAGAGGCGATGGCGGGTATCGCTGCTGGCTCTCAAGCCACCGGGGTGCCGGTGCGCGACGCTCTGATGCTGGCCAACACCGTCCGCACGCCGATCCTGGCGCAAGGTCTGGACAACGCGATGGCGCAGATCAACACCACCGGCCGGCGCTTGAGCCACTACACCAACTATCCGCTGTTGATGGGCGGCCACCAGAACATCTCCAAGCGCCGCTTCATGCCGCGCTCGCAGTACCTGGATCTGCTCAATCAAGCGCAGAGCCAGACGGCTGCGCAGCGCGCCAGCGTGCCAGTGAAGGTGCCCTACCTGTCCTGCTACGACGAGTACGTGGACTCGGTGGAGACCTGCCACCGCTACGACATCGGCGCGGACAACTACGAAATCGTCTCCAACAGCCTCACGGGCTATCGCGAGTACTACGTCTTCAACAACTTCCAGCGCGATCGCGTCGGCTTCGATCCCTTCGGCGTGGCCGTGCGCACGGCGCAGCGGTACTTCCTGCCGCTGACCAACATGTACCAGCACTGGCTGTGGAACCGCGCCATCACCGGGCTCACGCCCGGCGGTACGCCGCGCGGCGATCTCGGCCTGTACGCGACGCTGCAGGGCCTCAATCGGCTGCTGAACACCATGTCGACGCCGGAGTACGGCGCGCACGTCTACGACACCAGCGTGGGTGAATACGTGCCGGTCGACGGCGCCTGCCCGGATGCCGTGGGCGACGTGCTCGTCTCGGCGGATGGCGTGGTCGTGGGCAACCCCACGGTGGACGGTCCGCTGATGAGCATGCCGATGTGCGTGGAGGTGCCGCGCGGCGTCGGGCGCTCCTTCTTCTCGCGCTATGACAGCTCCGGCTATGACGTGTTCCGCCGCATCCTGGAGTCGGGGCACTACTACGATCAGCTGGCAGCGCTGGCAGCCCTGCAGGCGTCCAACGCCAGCGTCGTGGGTATCGGTCAGGACGTGAACGCGGACGCTCGGGTGTTCCGCATCCCCTACAACCTGGCCTTCCCCGAGGAGCTGGAGGGCATCTTCTCCGACATCTTCAACGAGGATGACACCGGCTACGGTCTGCGCATCCAGCGTGGTCAGGGCAACCTGGCTCAGGTGGTCGATCGCAGCGTGTTCACCGATCCGGCGGAGAGCCAGCTGCTGCCGGTCGTCGCCCCCGGCCGCAGCTACACCACGCGCGTCCAGGCGCTGGTGGCGGGCATGAACCTGCTGGATGGTTCGCTCAACACCAAGTTCGCCAAGCAGGGGCAGATCTCGCTGGTGGGTAGCGGTGAGTCGCGTACCGCACCGCCCGGGTTCACTGCCGTCGAGGTGGCGGATCCGGTCAGCGGCCGCGTGTTCGTCGCCTTCCGCTCCGCGGATAACTCGGGCGGTCCCTGGTACGCGGCGGACCTGCTGGAGAAGGCCAAGACGTTGCTCGCCGACCCCGATTCCGATCCGGGTGAGATCGCGTCGCTGTTCGGCGACATCGAGCTGGTGCGCATGGCCTTCAACATCCTGGGCCAGTAGCCCGGGGTCGTAACCCTCGAGCATATCCAGCACGTCCCGGAGGCAGTGAGCCTCCGGGTGTAGAGAAGCCAGCCTCCGGGCTGGCTTCTCGCATTTGGTCTCTCGCCGCAGCGTGAGCGGCCGATCACTGCTGCAAGCGAGAGCAGCGCGGCCGTGTGTTGCACGGTGCGAGGGAGTGCGGCGGCAGCGGCGCTTCAGGCGCGCAAACGTTGCGGCGCCAGCGCCAACTCTTTGACGCTTTGAGCGCAGCCGGGGTCAGTCCGGGTCCAGCGCGGACTTGGCACGCCATTCGCTGTGCAGTCGGCTCGGGTGGAGCCCTCAGCCGCGAAGAGCGCACCGGCGCATTGGTCGACCGATCTCGTAGTACCGATCGGCATCGTCGCCATCGTGCTGATGATGGTGCTGCCGATCCCGGCGATCTTGATCGATCTGCTGCTGGCCATCAGCCTGGCGGTGGCGATCGGAGTGTTCCTGATCGGGCTGTTCATGGAACAGCCGCTGGAGTTCAGCGCATTTCCGGCGGTGGTGCTGGTCGCCACCTTGCTGCGCTTGAGCGTGAACGTAGCCAGCACGCGCCTGATTCTGCTGCATGGCTCCGAGGGGCAGGGCGCTGCCGGGCAGGTGATCGAGACCTTCGGCCGCTTCGTGGTGGGCGGCAATGTAGTCGTGGGTCTGGTGGTGTTCCTGATCCTGGTGGTGATCAACTTCGTGGTCATCACCAAGGGTGCCGGCCGCGTCGCAGAGGTGGCCGCGCGCTTCGCCCTGGACGGCATGCCGGGCAAGCAGATGGCCATCGACGCCGACCTCAACGCGGGCCTGATGAACGCCGAGGAGGCGCGCCAGCGCCGGCGTAACCTGGAGCGCGAGGCGGACTTTTTCGGTGCCATGGATGGCGCCAGCAAGTTCGTCAAAGGTGACGCGGTCGCCGGCCTGCTGATCACGGGCATCAACCTGATCGGCGGCCTGCTGCTGGGAATGGCCGATGGCATGGATATTGGCGACGCCGCCGAGACCTTCTCCATCCTGTCGGTGGGCGATGCCCTGGTGTCGCAGATGCCCGCCCTGCTGATGTCCACCGCCGCCGGTGTGGTGGTCACGCGCTCTGCCACCGGCGAGCAGCTGGGCGTGGCCCTGCGCAGCCAGCTGATGGGCAGTCGGCGGGCTGTCACCCTGACCGCTTGCGTGATGACACTCATGGCCTTCGTGCCGGGCATGCCGGCGCTACCCTTCCTGCTGCTGGCAGGTGGGCTTGGGTACGCGGTGCGCAAGGGTAGCCTGAAGGCGGCAGCCGAGAAGGCAGCTGCACCCAAAGAGGAACGCAAACCCGCCGAAGAGGGCGCAGACGGGGTGGAGTCGGCGCTGCCGCTGGACGTATTGAGCCTGGAAGTGGGCTACGAGCTGATTCGAGCGGTGGACCCCAGCATGGGTGGAACGCTGGTGGAACGCATTACCGGTCTGCGCAAGCAGATCGCGTCCGAGCTGGGCATCGTCATCCCGCCCGTGCACATCCGCGATAACCTGCGGCTGGAGCCGGGCAAGTACCGCTTCTTGCTGCTGGGCACGGAGATCGCCGCGGGCCTGACCCGCGCCGGCAAGCTGCTGGCCATGGATCCCACCGGCAGCGCGCCGAGCATCGCCGGCGAGGCCACCAAAGATCCCACGTTTGGCACGCCCGCGCGCTGGATCGCCGCTCGCGATCGCGAGCTGGCGGAGGCGCTGGGCTACACGGTGGTCGACCACGCCACCATCATCGCCACCCATCTGGCGGAGGTGGCGCGTGCCAATGCAGACCAGATCCTCGGCCGCGCAGAGCTGCAGTCACTGGTGGAGGTGTTCTCCAAGACCACGCCCAAGCTCTGGGAGGACTTGGTCCCAAACTTGCTCTCCTTTGGCGAGGTGCTGAAGGTCATGCGTAATCTGCTGCGCGAAAGCGTTTCGATCCGGGACCTTCGCACCTTGCTGGAGGCGCTGCTGGAGGCGGCCCCGAGCACGCGCGATCCGGAGCAGCTGACCGAGCTCGTGCGCCAGAAGCTGGCTCGCCAGCTCACCAGCATGTACCGCGGCCCCGACGGCATGGTGGCCACGATGATCCTCGACCCTACGGTGGAGGCGATGTTCCGGCGCTCGCTCTCGGAGATCGCCGCGGGCACCGGCGGCGCGCTCGATCCGCGCAAGGCGCAGGAGCTCGGCGACAAGCTGGAGCAGGGCGTGGCCCGCATGCAGGCGCAGGGGCTCATGGCTTGCCTGATCACCAGCCCCGAGCTGCGGCGCTACATCCGCGCCTTCGCCGAGCGGCGCTGCCCGCAGCTGGGCGTGCTCTCGTTCCGCGAAATGGAGCCGAGCGTGGGCATCCGCCCCGTCGAGTCGATCTCTTTTGGAGCCCAGGCGGCCTGAGCCAGCCCACAGCAAACTGACCCATGCAATACCAGACGTTCCGCGGCGCCGACGTGCAAGAGGCACTCTTCAATGTGCGAGAAGCACTGGGGGCTGATGCGCTGATCGAGTCCACGCGCCACGTCCAGGTGGGCGCCGCAGGTGCGGCGCGAGCCATGGTCGAGATCGTCGCGGCCCCGAGCCTCTCGCCTCCGGGCCAGCCGGGGCGCCCGTCGCCCGCGCGCAGCGCGCTCAACGCCGTGCGCGCGCGCCAGGCGGAGCGCACTCGCGCTCGCGCGCTGAGCGTGGCTCCGGCGCAGCAGGCCGCACACGAGGAGCTGGGGGCCACGGCGCTGGGCCGCGAGATCGTGCAGCTGCGGCTGATGCTGGACGAGCTGAGCCAGGGTCGGCCGCCGCGCGATCGTACCCGCGCGCTGCTGGCCGCTGCTGGCTTCGAGGGCGCGCTGGCCCGCACCCTGGGCCACGGCGCCACCCGCGCCGCGCGCGCCAGCGGGCACGAGCTGCGCGCCTGGCTGCGCGAGCGCATCAGCCAGAAGCTCGCCTGCCGCTCGGGGCTGGTGGAGGCGCCGGGCCGCCGCTTGATCGCCTGCGTGGGGCCGAGCGGCGTCGGCAAGACCACGACCCTGGCCAAGCTGGCGGCGCGCGCCACCCTGTTCAACAAGCGCCGGGTGCGCGTCATCAGCCTCGACAACTTCCGCGTCGGCGCCGTCGAGCAGTGGCGCCGTTACGCTGAGCTGATCGGCTTTCCCTTTGACGTGACCCCGAACGCCGGCGCCTTCCATCGCGTGGTGCACAACCACTCGGAGGAGCTGCTGCTGGTGGACACCGCGGGGCGCAGCCCCAACGATCCCGAGGCCAGCTTGCCCGCCTGCCTGAAGGGGCTGCGCGATCTGAAGAGCGAGGTGCTGCTGGTGCTGCCCGCCTGGCTGCGCGCTCGCGACGCCGAGCGCGCCGTGCAGCAATACGCGCCGGCGCCGACGGGCATCGTGGTCACCAAGCTGGACGAGACGGACCAGGTCGGCGGTGTGATGCACGCGCCGCTCGGCAGCCAGCTACCTCTCACCTACCTCTGCGACGGCGCCCGCGTCCCCGAAGACATTCACGACGCCGCCATCGATCGAGTCCTCGATGCCATCTTTCCGGAGCAAGCATGAGCGCAAGTGAACCGCAGGCCATGGACGTCGAAGAAGCCGAGGGGGCAGCCGAGGCCGCTGTCCCGAAGCCGGCCAACGACTACCGCGGGCAGCGCGAGATCTACGAGAAGTATCTGCCCATCGTACGGCGCATCGCCATGCGCACGGTGCGCTCTCTGCCGCCCTCGGTGACCATCGATGACGTCATCTCGGCGGGCTGGCTCGGCATGGTCGAGGCCCTGGGCCGCCGCACGGCGGACATGACCGACGATCATTTCGAGGCCTTCGCCTCGTACCGCGTGCGCGGCGCCATCCTCGATCACCTGCGCATGCTCGACCCGATGTCGCGCAAGCTGCGCGGCGCCTCGCGGCGCATCACCCAGGTCGCCAGCGAGCTGGTGGGGCGGCTGGGCCGCGCGCCGGAGCAGGAGGAGATCGCCGCCGAGCTGGGCATGCCGCTCGCCGACTATCACAAGCTGCTGACCGAGATCAGCGAGGCCGGCTACGCGCGGCTCGAGCTCAACGATCTGGGTGAGCCCTCGTCGCTGGACTCTTCCCCCGAGTCGATTGCCACGCGCCGCCAGCTGGTGGGCACCGTGGCCAAGGCAATCGACGGCCTGCCCGAGCGGCTCAACCTGATCGTGGGTCTGTACTACCAGGAGGAGTGCAGCTTCCGTGAGATCGGCGAGGTGCTGGGTGTGACCGAGTCGCGCGTGTGCCAGCTGCACTCGGAGGCCATGCACCTGATCCGCGCCATGGTCGAAGGGCGCCCGATCTCGCGCCGGCGCCGTGGCAGTGCAGGCCCGACCAGCCGTAACGGGATGCGCGCGTGAGCTCCGGCATCTGGATGGCGGCGTCGGGCGCTTCCGCCCAGATGACCGCGCTCGATGCGACCGCCAACAACCTCGCCAACGCCACCACCCCGGGCTACAAAGCCGATCAGGCGGTGTTCCAGGAGCACCTGGCGCAAGCGCTGTTCGCGGGCAAGGCCCACGCGGAGATGCGCTACGCCAGCGTGGCCACGGTGCACCATGATCTGCGCTCCGGCCCGCTGCAGGTCACGCAGCGGCCGCTGGACGTGGCCATCGACGGCGACGGCTACTTCGCCGTGCAGACGCCCCGTGGCGAGCGCTACACGCGCGCCGGTGGCTTTCAGGTGGGCCCCGGCGGTACCCTGGTCACCGCGCAGGGCTATCCCGTGCTCGACCTCGCCGGCAGCCCGATCCAGATCCCGGAGGAGAAGGGCACGGTCGAGATCGGCGAGGACGGCGTGCTGCGCGTGAACGGCGAGGAAGAGGTGGGCCAGCTGCGCGTGGTCGATTTCGAGCAGCCCGGCGCGCTGGAGAAGGACGGCGACACCTTGTTCCGTGCCCCCGCGCGCGCGGGACAGCCCATCCCCGCCAGCGCGTTGCTCCAGCCGGGAGCGCTGGAGCTACCCAACGTGTCGATCGTCAAAGGAATGACGGATCTCGTGTCGGCCACCCGAGCTTTCGAGGCGCTGGAGAAGGCCGTGGAAGCCTACAGTGACCTGGAGCGTCGGGCAGCGTCCGACATCGTCCGCGCCCGGTGAGTGAAATGATTCTGTGGAAGCGCACTGAGATGCAGGGGCAAGGGCAGACTTCACGCCAGAGCTGCCCCGTTGCACGCGAGTTGCCCCGCCTGACCGCGAAATTCAGCGGAAAGGCCCTGATGGCACGAAGTCTGCAATTCTGAGAGTGCCGCACGGAGGCGATAGACAACGATGCACATTGCGACCACCCGATTTGGCTCTGTGGAAGTTCCCGAAGAGAACTTGATCCACTTCAAGAGCGGGATCATCGGCTTCCCCAAAGAGACCAAGTTTGCGCTCATCCCGCACGGGGAGTCGACCTTGATTGCCTGGCTGCAGTCCGCACAGACACCGGGGCTGGCGTTTCCCGTCGTCTCCGCGCACGGTCTGGTGCTCGACTATCCGGACGTGGCGCTGGAGCCAGTTGCGGAAAAGGCCGGCCTCGGCGGCACTGCCGATGACTACGCCGTCCTGGCCGTGCTCTGTGCGTCACAACACCAGCCAGCCACCGTCAACTTGCTGGCGCCGCTGCTGATCAACGCCACCACTCGCCAGGGGGCCCAGGTGTTCCTCGAGGGCTCTCGCTTCACGACGCGCGAGCTGTTCGTGCTGCCCAAGGCCGCCGTGGACGACGCGGTCGAGAACGCGGCGGAGAGCTCGGGCGAGAACACAGCCGAGAACGCAGCGGAGAAGGACGCAGAGGCCGCGCTGCTGGCCGCCGCCCGCGCAGCGCTGGCGCAGACGGGCTGAGCGCGCCGCTCGACCCTGCTCGCGCCGCGTGGCCGTAGCCCGCGACGCCGAGCAGCAGCCCGTGCTCCGCCGCGCCGTACAACCTCGATGTCTCGACCGCTGGGCGACCGCCGCCCAACGGCTTTTGTCGTTCCATCGAGCCGCGGCCAGGCCGGGACCATACCGACCCGCTTCGCCGAGCGCGCAAGGTTAGCGGCTTCCGCCTGGCCTCCGCCCGCGCCGGAGCGTCGAAACTCCGGCGCCCTCACAACGGCTCGAGCATACTGGCGCGGTGCCCGCCGGAAACAGTATCACGAGCGTCGCTGCGCTGGCGCTGATCGGCACGCTGGCACGGCGGGGCAAGCCGGTGGACGCCTTGTTGCAGCGCGCGGCGCTCGACCCAGCGGCGCCGCCGGATGCCGAGCGCCACCTGCCCGCGGAGCTCTATTACGAGCTGTGGGAGCAGGCACTGGCGCTGCTGCCCGATGCTGCGCTCGGCGTACAGGTGGGCGCCGCCTTCGATCTGGAGGCGCTGGAGGCGTTCGGCTTCCTGGCAATGAGCTGCGAGACGCTGCAGAGCGCGTACGAGCGCACCGCCCGCGTGCGTGCCCTGTACAACGTCGGCTCACGCTGGGAGCTGGACGTCTCGGGGCAGCGCCTGCGCATGGTGTGGCTGCCCTGGTCCATCGCCGTCCGCTCCGAGCGCGCGCGGCGAGCCGTGAACGAGTACCACGTTTCGGAGATGCTCGCGTCGATCTGCCAGATGACGCAACGACGGCTGATCCCGCAGCGCATCTGCTTTCGCCATCCAGCGCCGCTCGATGTCTCTGCGCATCGCGAGCTGCTCGGCTGCACCCCGGAGTTCGAGGCCGACTACGACGGCTTCGAGGCGGACCTGAGCTGGCTCTCCGAGCCGCTGCGCGGCAAGAACCCCAGGCTGCGCGCCTATTTCGAGAAGCAGTGCGAGCGCGCGCGCCAGGCCTTTGCCGGCGACCCAGCCTTCACGGCGCTGGTGCGGCAGCGTCTGGTGGCAGGCATGGAGAGCGGCACCCTGGGCATGGCTGAGGTGGCGCGCTCGCTCGGCACCAGCCAGCGCAGCTTGCATCGCCGCCTGTCGGACGAGGGCACACGCTACAATGATCTCGTGGACGACGTGCGCCGCCAGTTCGCCGAGCAGTATCTCGCCCGCCCTCGCCTGGCCGTGGCCGAGGTCGCTTACCTCGTCGGCTTCAACGACCCGAGCGCCTTCTTCAAGGCCTTCCGGCGCTGGACGGGCGTGACCCCGTCCGAGTGGCGGCAGAACGCGGCCGGCACGCTCTCCGCCGCGCCCTGAGCGAAGCCTGCATCGCGTTCGCCGTCCGCCGCGGACAGTCGAGTGGCGGGCGGGGACGTGTCGGGGCCGGGCGCCGCAGGGCACTCTGTGAGGCGTGAGGTCGAGCCGAGCACAGCGCCGGCACGGGCCTCTCACTGGAGAAATATTGCCATGCGCAGCCTGTTCACCACCCTCGTCCACAGCTTCGTCCTCGCGTCTCTGTTTGCCATGCCCGCCAGCGCCAGCGAGCCAGCATCGGCGAGCGGCGAGACGCCTTGGCCACTGCCGCATGTCTCGGCGCAGCCCGCCGCCGAGCCAGCACAGCCCACCGTCGAGCCCCTGGCGGAGCACTCGGAGTGGAGCCCGCACGTCTCCGTCGATCTGGGAGTGCTCAGCTTCGGCGGGCTGGGCACCCACGCCGGTGTGGCGCGCGGGCCCTGGACGGCGGAGCTGGGCTTCTACCGCTTCGAGTCGAAGA
>JAICQL010000303.1 GCA_025937895.1 Polyangiaceae bacterium
CCCCTTGGTGTGCTGCGGCGCGCCCTGCGAGATGCCGAGCGGAACCAGCGCCGAGACGCGGAAGGGATCGAGGTGATGGGCGCCGCGCGCGGCGAAGCGCGCGCGCACGGACACGCGCTTGCGCTCGCCGCGGGCCAGCAGGTCCACGTCCGGCGGCAGCTCCAGGAGCTCGCCGTCCCAGGGCAAGAGCGGCGGCTCGACCCGCAGCCGGTGCCAGTCGCGCGTGTCCTCATTGGCCAGCTCGATGGCGATCTGCAGCTCCTCGCCCAGCGCCACGCGCTGCGGCGCGCTGGCGCTCGCCGCGACGGAGCGCAGGCGATACGCGCGCGTGAAACACAGCGCCGCCACGATCAACGACAGCGCGGCGATCGACAAGAGGTGCGACTCGCTGCGCCCCACGCCCGCCGCGAACAGCAGCGAGAGCGA
Organism: Polyangiaceae bacterium; assembly: GCA_025937895.1. Taxonomy (GTDB): domain Bacteria; phylum Myxococcota_A; class Polyangia; order Polyangiales; family Polyangiaceae; genus SZUA-265. The sequence continues at coordinate 427 of JAICQL010000303.1, forward strand.
GGCCATGGTGGTCAGCGCGCGCCCCTCGCGCGAGAGCCGCGCGAACAGCCAGGAGCGCCGCACCAGACGGCGGCCCAGGCGCTCCCTGCGGCGGTGCTCGCGCTGCCGCGGCGGCCGAGTCAGGAGCTGCGCGAGCCCTCCGTTGCGCCGCATCAGCTGGGGACGCGCAGGCCCTGCAGCAAGCTGGCCAGCACGCGATCGGCGCCGCGCCCTCCGTGGCGTGCTTCGGGGGCGAGCGCCAGGCGATGCCCGAGCACGGGCGTGGCGAGCGCCTGCACGTCCTCGGGCGTGACGTAGGAGCGGCCCTGCGCGTAAGCGCGGGCCTGCGAGGCGCGAAACAGCGCCAGGGTGGCGCGCGGGCTCGCGCCCAGCACCACATCGGGGTGGCCGCGCGTGGCGCTGACCAGAGACAGGAGGTAGCGCCCGACGGCGGGCCTCACCTCCACCTGACGGACCGCGGACTGCATCGCCAGCAAGTCCTCGCGGGTGGCGACGGGCGAGAGCCGCTCCAGCGGGTCTTCGCTCTGGCGCGCGTACAGCATCTCCAGCTCGGCCGCGGGCGAGGGATAGCCGATCGCCACTCGCACCAGGAAGCGATCGAGCTGTGCCTCGGGCAAGGGATAGGTGCCGGAGAACTCGTACGGATTCTGGGTGGCAAAGACGATGAAAGGGGGCGCAAGCGGGTACGTGGCGCCATCCACGGTGACTTGCCCCTCGCTCATCGCCTCCAGCAGGGCCGATTGCGTGCGCGGGGACGCGCGGTTGATCTCGTCGGCCAGCAGCACGTGAGTGAAGATGGGCCCGCGGTGGAAGGAGAAGGATCCGCTGCGAGGATCCAGCACGGGTGAGCCGATGATGTCCGCGGGCAGCAGATCGGGGGTGAACTGCACGCGCGCAAAGTCCACGTGGAACACGCGAGCGATGGCCTTGGCCAGCGTGGTCTTGCCCACGCCGGGCACGTCCTCCACCAGCACGTGGCCGCCCGCGAGCGCGGCAGTGAGCAACAGCTCGACAGCCTCCGGCTTGCCGGCGAGCACCTTGCCCACCGCTGCGCGGAGCTCCACCAGCAGCTCCGCGTGTTGCTCCAGGGCCCGCGGCGGGGCCGATGCGCGCAACGCAGTGGCCATCTCAGCTCCGATGCCCTGTGCCGCTCTGGCACGCTCGCGCAGGTTGGCCCACGCTGGACAGACGACGGACGGACAGCCCCGCTAAAGGCTGCGCACCGAAGCATGCGGCGCGCAGACGCTGGGGCTGCCGGCGGGCTCCACCTACACCCGCTGCACCGGCAGCACCTGGAGCTCGAGCTTCAGGCCTCGTCGCCCTCGTCCACCACCCCCTCGTAGTAGAAGCGCTCCTCGGTGATCAGCCCGCCATCCCAGGTCTGCACCGCCACTTCCTCGAGCCGCTGCGGGCGGCCATCCCGGCCGTGGAAGCGCAGGACGTATTCCAGAAAGGCGTGCCCGCGCTGCTCGTCCACCGCCAGCTTGCTCAGCTTGAAGCGCAGCGGCTGCGGCTGCCGGGCAAGCGCCTCGCGCTCGTGCTGCAGGCAGCGGGCCTTGCCGGCGCGCGCCAGCTGCCGGTTCTCGAACACGTTGATCTCGGGCGCGTAGAACTTCTCCATCGCGTCGAGCGGGCGCCCCTTCTGAAGCAGCTCGGCAAATTCTCGCACCATCGTCTCCAGGCGTGCCATGCGGCGCGCTATAGCACGATCGATCTGGAGGCGCTGGTGCCGCACCTGACTCGCGCGCTGCGGGTCGTCCTGACGCCGAGGAGCTGGAGGCGGCGCAGCGACTCTGCCCGCGTTGGCCCGAAGCTTGCCCTGACGAGCCTCCGGGACAACATGACGGTCCGCAATTTACAGACGGGCGTGACTGGCCTGCGCACGGAGCGCCAGGCCATCGACGTGGCTGCGGACAACCTGGCCAACGTCAACACGCACGGCTTCAAGCGCCAGCGCAGCAATTTCGAAGACGTTTTCCTGGGCGACGGGGCCACGGGCAGGGGCGCCGGCTCGCGCCTGGGCAGCGTGGACCAGGTCTTCACCCAGGGTGCGCTGCAGCAGACGGGCAACGCCACCGACGTGGCGCTGACGGGTGAGGGGTTCTTCGCCGTCGCTGGCAGCGTCAATGGCGTGACGGGGACGTTCTATTCGCGCGCAGGATCGTTCCGCTTCGATGCAGGCGGCACCCTGGTCGACGCCTCCGGCCTGGCCGTGCTGGGCCGCCCGGCGCTGCCGGATGGACGCATCGCGAGCGGCGTCCAGCCGCTCAGCGTGCCCAGCGCGTCGCTGCCGGCATCCCAGACGAGCGCGCTGGGGCTGACCATGAACCTGAACTCCGCACAGCCCGTGCCCGCGCAGCTCTTCGATGCGCAGGCGCCCGAGAGCACCGCGAGCTTTGGCACCAGCATCCAGGTCTTCGACTCGCTCGGCGCGCCACACTCGCTGTCCGTGTATTTCAACAAGCTGGGTGACAACCTCTGGGAGTATCGCGTGCTCGCGCCCGGCGCCGAGCTGAACCCCAATCAGTCCGGCGTGAACGTGGAGATCGGCAGCGGCCAGCTCGCGTTCACGACCGACGGCGCCCTGCAGAGCGTCACGCAGAATCAGCCGATCGATGTGAGCTTCGGCGGCGGCGCCACGCCCAACCAAAGCATCAGCATGGATCTAGGCGCCAGCATCGACCTCGGCGGCACCGGGCTGGATGGCACCACGCAGTTTGCCATGGATAGCGGGGTCTCCGCGCAGAGCCAGGATGGCTTTGCTTCCGGTGCGCTGAGCGGCGTACGCATCAACCCCGATGGCACGGTGGAGGGGCTGTACTCGAATGGCCGCGCTCAGCGGGTGGGGCAGCTGCAGGTGGCCTCGTTCCGCTCCAGTGATGGCCTGGCGCGCGCCGGCAACAATCTGTGGATCGCCACGCGCGAGAGCGGCGCGGCGGTGCTGGGCGACCCCGGCACGGGCGGCCGCGGCTCGCTGAGCAACGGAGCGCTGGAGAGCGCCAACGTGGACGTCGGTGAAGAGATGGTGTCGATGATCCAGCACCAGCGCGCCTTCTCGGCGAACAGCAAGGTCATCACCGCCGCCGACGACATGCTCGCCGAGCTGATGCAGCTCAAGCGCTAGCGCCCCGGGGACGGCGGCGCGGCTAGCGCACGGCGCGCGCTTCGAGCAGCTGCCACACGCGAGCGCGGATGCGCTCCCACACGATCTGCGCGCCCCGCTGGCTCATGTGGTAGCCGTCGGGCAGTCGGATCGGCTGCCCCGCCACCTCGAAGCGGCCCTCGTCGCCCGAGGTGTGCACCACCACCGCGCAGCTGGTCTCGGCGGCCACGCGAGACTGCAGCTCGCGGATGCGCTTCAGCCGCTGCTGCAGCTCAGGGCGGGCCACATCCACGGGCAGGAGCACGATCGCCTTGCGCGCGCCGCGCTGGCAGATGCGCTCCAGGAACTCGCGCGTGCGCCGCGCATAGACCTCGTCCCAGTCGGCGGCTCCAAATGGCACGGCCCTGCTGCGCCGGTTGCTGCGCTCGTGTGGATACAGCCACACCGCCTGCGCGTCGTTCACGCCCAGGTAGACGAACACCGCCGCGGTCTCGTGATCGACCGGCAGGGACTCGAGCACCTGGTACATGTCGTGAAAGTCGGGGCGAGCAAGCCCCGCTCCGGACACGCCCTTGCGCGTGACCTGATAGCCACGCTCCTCGAGCTGCCGCGCGAGCAGGTGACCGAAGGATTGATTGAAGGACGACGAGCCGACGAGCACGGCGTCCGCCTTGCGCACAGGCTCGGGCCCGGCGCGATGCTCCGCTTCTGCGGAGTCCGTGACGAGCGCCAGCCCCAGCGAGAGCAGCGCGCTCCACCAGGCACCCGCGCGGCGCGCAGTGCGCGGTTGGAACGCTCGTACCGAAGCGGCTCGTGCGCGTGGCGTGGTCAGCACTCCGTTAAAGAACGCCACGTGCAGGGACGAAGTTGAGAGAATTTGTGCCGTTGTTTCAAAGCAGTCACCCTCAGGGTGTGCTGCGCGGAGCAGACGCGTGCGCCCACACCTCCGCCTTCGTGCGCGAGTGAGCACCGGCAGAGGCCCGCACACCGCGCGGGTGCGAGCGCGTCGCCCTGCAGCGCGCACCGCTGCAAAAGGCACTGCCTCGAGCCGCGAGCGAGGCTCCGAGCAAGCCCTGCCCGCTCGGGAAGGTGCCTGCGCTGGCGGTGGTGAAAGAGCTACGCGGTCAGCCCCGCGCCAGCGACCAGACTAACGTCGAAGGCGGCGCGGAGAAAATTTTCGGCAGCGCTACGCAACGCGGAGCACGCCGCTGAGCCCCAGGCGAAGGACTGTCATGCCCGGTGGGCAGCCCCAGCTGCACGCGCACGGCGCGGTAACGCGCCATTCGGCTGGTTGCCGGAACGCTGGAGGAGCTGGGGCCACGCGATGGCCAGGCCCCTGCGGAGATCTCCCGCCGGAAAGCGGCGGGAGGGGCTCGCGCAGGGGCGAACGCGCTTGCTCAGCAGGCTGACAGGCTCAAACGATGAAATTAGAAGGTGAAGAAGAGCCCGATCTCGCTGCCCAGCGCGGTCTGCTTTCCATCCAGCTCGGAGTCGAAGGCCTCGTTGAGGACGTGCTCCGTCTGGAACATGAAGCCCTCCAGCACGAACGTGATCATCTTGTCGTATTTGTACTCGTAGCCCAGGCGAGCCGTGATGTTCTGCGTGATGCCGGCGCCACCCGTGAGCGCCGCGCTGGACTCCGCCGGCATGTCGCCCGGCATCGCGCCCGCGTAGCCGTACGACGGCACCACATCCTCGTCGTTGAGCACCATGGCGGCGCCGCCCAGCGCGTACAGCGCGTGCTGCTCGGTCAAAGAATACTTCGCGGACAGGAAGCCGCCGGCCTCATCCAGATCCTCGTCCACCCTGCCGGTGCCCAGGCTCAACGTGGCCAGGTTGGCCAGGTTGCGCCCGCCGTACACCTCGAAGCGCAGGTTCAGGCCGGACGCGGGCGTGATGTCACCGTAGATGCCCGCGCCGCCCGCGAGCGCCTTGCGCTCGTTGGCGGCGTCCGGCGCAAAGCGCCAGTTGGTACCGATCGCCGAGACGCCGATGCGCCCCATCGGTCCCAGCAGCAGCGCGGCCCGCAGCGCGAGCGTCGGCAGCGGGTTGTACTCCGGGAGCAGGGCGCGAGCAGTGTTGTTGTTGGTGGCGAGGCCCACGGCGGCGGACAGCTCCAGACTGTCGCTGGTGTGGATGAACTTGGCCTGCTGGCGCATGAACGCGGTATTGCCCGCCTGAAACGCCACCGAGACGATGTCAAACGAGGTCGGGTTCACCGGCTGGAACAGATCCCAGTCCTGCCCCGCGACGAGCAGCAGCGAGTCCGTCAGCTGCCACTCCACCTTGGCAATGCGCAGGCGCGGCACCGAGGCAGTGGTGGGCGACGAGCGACTGAAATCGATGAAATCAACCTCCAGCTGGCCACGTACGGGCGCCTTGTCATTGAACCACACGCCGGCGCGCGACTGCTGCGCCTGGAAGGTGAGGCCCGGCTCGTCCAGCGCGGCCAGCACCGGATTGCCGGCGGCAGTACCCGCGATGGCGTTGGGCTGGCTGAAGGACTCCACCGGCGCAGAGGTGAAGATGATGGTCGGCTTGATCCAGGCGTAGGGGCGCACGATGGGTGCAGCCGCTGCCGGCGCAGGAGCGGGCTCTGGCGCGGGCGGAGGCGGCGCAGGCTCCGGTGGCGCTGCCAGTGCAGGCTCGGCGACGCCGGGCGCTGACTCTGCCGGTGCAGGCGCGGACTCGGGTGCAGGCGCGGGCGTTTGAGCGCTCGCGGATGCCGACAGCAGGGCACCCGAAGCACAAAGGAGAGCAGCAAGTGACAACGAGCGACGAGGATCGTGGAAGCGCATGTGTGGGTTGATAGGAGCCACTCCGGAAAAACGCCACAGAAAAACGTTTCCAAGGAGAAACAGGCGGTGCGCGAGGCCATGCGCTCGTCAACATCGCGCATCGTGCAGCGCTGCCGTGCATCTTGCCGAGCTGCGTCACACCGACCTCGCCAGCTTCCAGCGCAGCCACTGTATCTGCGTCAGCGAGCAAACGCTCCAGGACAGCGCTGAAGGCCCCGTGCACAACATGGGGTCCGGGTGGAGGATGGCCCGCGCTCGTAGCCTGAGCCGGCGCGCAGCGCGGCTCAGTGCTCGAGCAACTCGGAGGCGCGCCCCAGCTCGCGCTGCTCGCGCCCGATGCGCAGCGCCTCGCGCGCCAGCCTGACCAGCAGCGGCCCGGCGAGCAGCCCCCACGGCCCGAACGCGACGATGCCGCCCAGCATCGCCACGAGCAGCACGTACGTGGGCAGATCGAGGTGCGCGTGCCGCGCGATCATCGGCCGCGCGATGTTGTCGGCCAGCGCCACCACGCAGCCGACGCAGAGCACGGCCACGGCCGCGCCCGTCTTGCCGGCAATGAACAGACCGGCGGCCACCGGCACCCAGACGAGCGCGGTACCGAACGAAGGGATCAGCGCCGCCAGCGCGGTGAGCAAGCCAAAGATCAGCGCCTGAGGCACGCCGATGATCAGGTAGCCCACGGTCGCGGCGCCACCCTGGATCAGCGCCGTCAGGCCCACGCCGATCAGCAAGCCGCGCCCGCTCTCCTCGTACGCAGCTGCCAGGCGCTCTGCCTGCCAGCGCTCGATGGGGCTGTGATCGAGCAACCACTCGCGAGCGCGGCTGCCCTCGAGCAGACAGATGTAGAAGCCGTAGAAGAAGATGAACGCACCGACCCCGGCGGCCGTGGCCGCACCGAACACGCGGGTGAGCGCGCGCCAGGCCTCGCCACGGTGCTGCTGCAGAAACTGCCCGATGCGCTGCAGATCAAACCCGCCCTGCCCGCCCTGCGGCTGCGCACCAAACACGGATTGCAGCGCCTCCGACGCGCCGCCGGCCTTCTGCAGCTGCTGGCCCAGCGACACGGCGGAGCTGGCCAGGGATAGTCCGATCAGGAGCAAGGGCAGCAGCGCTGCCGCCACGAGCAGCACCGTTGCCACGCTGGCAGCACGGTTGCGGCCACCGATGCTACGAGTCAGCTTGGTATACAAGGGGCGGAACGCCACAGCCATCCAGCTCGCCATCAACATGGGCGCCCACAGCGGCAGCAGCGCGGCCGCTGCGCCAGCGGCCAGCAGGATCAGGCACCAGTGGAAGCTGGTGGCCCCGATCGCTCGCTTTTTTGCGGCGCGGCCGCTGCGAGACGAGGGCGGAGCCTCGGCACGAGTCTGCACCAGATCGGCCATGTCCTGGGCAAAGCATGGAACGTGCCCGCGGGCGACAATGCGTGCGCGCCACACGAACCGCCCAGGCGGAGCGCTCAGCGCAGCTGACTGCAGATGTTGGCGGTGCCGAGCCCGCAGCTAAAGCCCGCACGGCAGTCGCCGCAGTCGAGCAAGCCGCCGCAGCCGTCGCCGAGCATGCCGCACTCCGCACCCGCGCTCTCGCAGGTGCGCGGCACGCATGCTGGCGGCGGCCCGCAGCGGAAGGGCTGCGCCACACCACACAGCTGACCCGCCGGGCATACCCCGCAGTCCACGGTGCCGCCGCAGCCGTCGCCGATCACGCCGCACTCGGCGCCTGCACGCGCGCAGTCGAGCGGCCTGCAAGCGCCGCTGCCGCAGCGGTTGGGCTGCTCGGCTCCGCACACCTGACCCTCGGGGCAGGGCCCGCAATCGGCGGTGCCGCCGCAGCCGTCGCCGATCAGCCCGCACTCGGCGCCCGCGCTGCTGCAGCTCTGCGGCTGACAGCCAGCGCACTGATTCA
>JAICQL010000137.1 GCA_025937895.1 Polyangiaceae bacterium
CACCACCGCTGCTTGCACTGCCGCTGCTTGCACTGCCGCTGCTTGCACTGCCGCTGCTTGCACTGCCGCTGCTTGCACTGCCGCTGCTCGCCGTGCCGTTGCTCGCTACCGCCGCGGGCGCGCTCGCTTCGGGCGAGCGCTCGAGCGGCGCGACCCCGGAGCTGGAGCAAGCGAGCCCTGTGAGCGAGGTGAGTGGAAGCAACGAGCGCAGCGCACGAAGCGCGTGGTGAGCAACGAGCATCGGGACCTTGGTCGAGAACAGCGCGGTCAAACGGTAGAGTTAGCGATGTTGCAGGGGAGCGACCTGCGGACGCAACGGAATTTTCGCGCGCGCTTGCCTCGTACACTGCGCGGATCCAACCGCACGCTGCGTTTCCAACAGAGGATTCGAGAAAACGGCAGCAGAAGGGCGAGCGCGAGTGGCTTGATGCTGCAGCGCGCCGCGAGACGATCTAGATACGCGCCATGCGACGCACTAGCCCGCCCTTTCGCGCCGACCACGTCGGCAGTCTGCTCCGACCGAAGGAGCTTCTCCTGGCTCGTAAGCAGCGTGAGCAAGGTGAGCTGACGGATGCAGCCCTGCGCGCCCTGGAGGATCGCTGCATTCGCGAGGTCGTGAAGCTGCAGGAAGAGGTGGGGCTCGAGGGCATCACCGACGGTGAGTTCCGGCGCGCGATCTTCCACGTCGACTTTCTGAAGCGCCTGCACGGCGTGACGGTGTCTGCGTCGGAGTACAAGGTGAAGTTCCGGGGCCAGGGCAAGGAGATCGACTTCTCACCCCCGGTGCTGGGTGTGGCGGCTCGCCTGGAGCGCCCGCAAGGTGGCGTGGCGATCGAGGACTTCAAGTTTCTGAAGAGCGTGACCTCGCGCACCGCCAAGCTGTGCATCCCCTCCCCCAGCATGCTGCACTTCCGCGGCGGCCGCGGTAGCGTGGATCGCGGCGCATACCCCGACATCGCGGAGTTCTTCGAGGATCTGGCGCGGATCTATCGCGAGGAAGTGGCGGAGCTGGCGAAGGCGGGCTGCACCTACCTGCAGCTGGATGACACCAACCTGGCCTACCTGTGCGATCCGGAGCACCGCGAGCGCGCGCGCGCGATCGGGGAAGATCCGAGCCGACTGCCCTCGGTGTACGCCAAGCTGATCAGCGACTCGGTGCGGGGGCGCCCCGCCAGCCTGAGCACCTGCATCCACCTGTGCCGTGGCAATTTCCGCAGCACGTGGGTGGCGGAGGGCAGCTACGAAGCGGTGGCGGAGACGCTCTTCAACGAGATCGACGTGGACGCCTTCTTCCTGGAGTACGACGACTCGCGCTCGGGCGGCTTCGAGCCGCTGCGCTTCGTGCCCAAGAACAAGCTGGTGGTGCTGGGGCTGATCACCTCCAAGCGGCCGGAGCTGGAGGACAAGGACATGATCAAGCGCCGCATCGACGAGGCCGCGCGCTACGTGCCGCTCGAGAACCTGGCGTTGAGCCCGCAGTGCGGCTTCTCCAGCTCCGAGCACGGCAATGATCTGAGCGTGGCCGAGCAGGTGGCCAAGCTACGCCACGTGGTGGAGATCGCGCGCGAGGTCTGGGGCTGATAGCCGCAGCGGCGGCTCTGCACCGGCACCGCCGCGCGCAGCACTCCTCGCGCGCTGCGCGCTGCCGGCTCAGGCCCGCTCGGCGGCCGCCGCGCGCAGAGCTCGCTCGGTCTCATCGGTCCAGACCAGCGCTTGCCCGAGGTGGTGTTCGGGGGTCGCCAGCCATTGTGGGTCGAGCTGAGCTCGGGGAGCTCGGCGGGCCAGCTCTTCCTGCAGCACCTCCCAGAGCACGCGGCGCTCGGCGCTGGCTCGGGTCGCGGCGGCTTTCACCAGCGCCTGCGCCTCGGGGCGAGGTAGCTGCTCCGAGAGCCTGCCGACGGCGGCCTCCGCCAGCGCGGCCGCGGGCGGCGCCAGGAGATTGGCGCGCATGCGGGCGGCGTCCACCTGCAGCGAGCCGAGCAGCTCGCGCGTGTTGTGCAGCGCGCCGGCCACCAGCGCCAGGAGCGGCGACCAGCACAGCCACTCCACCTGCCAGCCGTGAGTGCCGCGCTCGTGCTCCTGCACGAGCGCATGCTGGAGCGCCCCGAGCTGCGCCCCCGACCAGCGCGCGACCGCGAGGATCTGCTCGCTGCGCATCGGGTTGTTCTTCTGCGGCATGCTGCTGCTGCCGCCGCGCTGCCCCGGCGGCGCCTCCGCCAGCTCGGCCACTTCGCTCTGGCTGAGCAAGATCACGTCCTGAGCCAGCTTGCCCAGGCTGCCCGCGAGCAGCGCCAGCCACGCGCCGAGCTCGAACAGCGAATCGCGCTGGGCGTGCCAGGGCAGCGGTGGAACAGCGAGCTGCAGCTCACGCGCCAGCTCGGCCGCCACCTCGGGCCCGTGCGGGCCGAGCGCCGCCAACGTGCCAGCGGCCCCACCGAGCTGCAGCACGAGTAAGCGCGGCAGGAGCTGCTGCAGCCGCTGGTGCTGGCGCAACAACGGCGCAGCCCACTGCGCCACCTTCAGGCCGAAGGTGCTGGGCAGCGCCTGCTGGCCGTGAGTGCGCGCGACCATCACGGTGGTGCGGTGTGCGCCAGCCAGCTCGGCCAGGCTCAGCAACAGCGCCCGGAGCTGCCCTTGCATGTGGCTCACCACGCGCCGGGCACACAGCACCGTGGCCGTGTCCATGATGTCCTGGCTGGTGGCGCCCCAGTGCACGAACGGAGCACCCCCGGCGGAGGTGGCGGCGCGCAGTTGCTGCAGCAGCGCGATCATCGGGATGCCATCGCGCTGCACTCCTGCCGCGAGCGCCGCGGCGTCCAGCGGGAGAGCGGCCGCGGCGGCGGCGATGGCGGTCGCCGCTGCCTCGGGGATGACCCCCACCCGGGCCTGTGCTCGCGCCAGCGCAGCCTCCACCTCGAGCAGCGCACGAAAGTACGCGACGTCGTCGAGCAGGGCAACAGTCGCCGGATCGTGAAACGCCGGCCCGAAAATGCTGGAGCTGAGCAGCAAGGTCACGCGCTGCTCAGAACTCGAAGAAGACCGTCTCGCGAGGGCCCTGCAGGTGGACCTCGAAGCGATACGTGCCCCGCGCCTCGAGCACCCGCTGGGCCAGCAAGGTGGCGCGCCGCGCCTGGGGTACGAGAGCGAGCACCGGGTCGCTGGTGAGGGCAGGGTCGTCGGCCAAGTAGATGCGAGTGAAGGCCAGACGAGCCATGCCGCGCGCGCCCAGGATTACGTTGAGGTGCGGCGCCTGCGGCTTGCCCCCAGGCCCCGGCACCGCACCCGGGCGCACGGTGCTGAAGGCAAAGCGTCCGTCGTCATCGGTCGCGCAGCGGCCGAAGCCGGAGAAGCTGGCGTCGCATGCTGGGGACGGTGACGCCACTGCAGAGGCCTGGAGCGGGTGCGCGTAGCGGCCATCGGCGTCGGCCTGCCAGAGCTCGAGCAGCGCGTCGGGGACCGGCCGCCCCAGGCCGTCGAACACCGCGCCCTCGATGCGCAGCCGCTCGCCCCGCGTGCTGTCCGTGGCGAGCACGGGCCGGAAAGCTGCCGGCTCGGCGCGATCGCCGCGCACCAGACCCTGACTGAAGAAGGGGCCCAGCGTCTGCCCGGGCGTCTGCCCCGCGTACAGATCGTAGCGGCCCCGCTGGCGGGTCATAGCCCCTCCACTGGCGTCTCTTCGCGACCGCGCAGCACGATGTCGAAACGATAGCCCAGCGCAAGGTGCGGGCGGCCGAGCTCCGGTGCAAAGCGGGAGACCAGGCGCTCGCGCGCGGACGGGTCGGGGATGGACATGAAGATGCCATCCAGCGGCAGCAGCGGGTCACCGGGGAAATACATCTGGGTGACCAGGCGCGTGAGGAACGCGGGCCCAAACAGCGAGAAGTGAATGTGCGCGGGGCGCCAGGCGTTGTAGTTGTTGCGCCAGGGGTACGCGCCCGGCTTGATCGTGGTGAACTGGTAGCGGCCGTCCGCGTCCGTGAGCAAGCGGCCAGCGCCGCTGAAGTTCGGATCCAGCGGGGCGTCATGGGTGTCGCGAACGTGCGGGTAGCGCCCCGCCGCGTTGCACTGCCAGATCTCGATCAGCGCGTTGGGTACGGGGCGGCCATCCTCCTCGAGCACGCGCCCGGCAACGATGATGCGCTCGCCCAGCGCGGGCGAGCCCGTGCCGGCGTTGGTGGTCAGATCGGCGTCCTCGGGCCGGACCGCTGAGTGTCCGAAGACGGGGCCGGTGAGCTCCGAGAGCGTTTGCGGAATGATGACGAGCGGCTGCGCGGGCGCGCGGTGCAGCGAGGAGAGGTAACGCGGGCTGAGGTACGGCGGGTGCGCCAGCTCATCCAGCGCCTGATAACGGCTGACCAGCGGCTCAGCCACGCGCGGGCCCCTCTTCACTGCCGCCCTGGTGTGCTGCCGGCTCCGCCGCGCCGCCTGGGGGAAAGAGCACGCGCTTGGCGGTCTTCAGCGCGGAGTGCGCCGCGGGCACGCCGGCATACACGGCGACGTGCATCAGCGCCTCGCGCACCTCCTCCGGAGTGATGCCGGTATTCCTGGTGGCCTCGAGGTGCATGGCCAGCTCCTCCTGACGGTTGAGCGTGGCCAGCATCACGATCGTGAGCAGGTGCCGGGTCTGCAAGCTGAGCCCGGGCCGGGTCCAGACGTCTCCCCAGGCGGCGCGGGTGATGTAGTCCTGAAAGTCACGGTCGAAATCCGTCGCGGAGGCGAGCGCGCGCTCCACGTGCGCGTTGCCGAGCACCTGGCGGCGCACCGCAATGCCGCGCTGCCAGCTGGACTGTGCGGCGGCCTCCGCCGGCAAGCTGCGGCGCGTGGAGTCAGACAAGGCCCTGCCCTTTCAAGAATTGAGTGATGCAGCGAGCGAGCGCCGCAGGCTGCTCCACGCTCAGCAGGTGGCCCGAGCCCTCCAGCACCTCCAGCCGGTGATCGCGCAGCTGCGCCGCCAGCTGGCGCATGCCCTCCGGCGGGGTGGCAACGTCACCGCCGCCCGCCACGAGCAAGGTGGGCAGCGCGAGCTCGGCGGCGCGCGCGCGCAGGTCCGCGCTGGCGAGCACTCCTAGACCCGCCAGGTAACAGCTCACGTCCGAGCCCAATAACAAGCGCCGGTGAACCCGCACCAGCTCCGGCTGCTGCGCGCGAAACTCGGGGGAAAACCAGCGCTCCATCGAGCCATCCGCGACCGCTGGCAGGCCCCCCTGACGTACCTGCTCGGCGCGCTGTTGCCAGACCTCCGCGCTGCCGATGCGGCCGCCGGTGGCGCACAGCACCAGCGCTCGCAGGGGCGCTCGCTGGCGATACGCGAGCTCCTGCGCGATCAGCCCGCCCAGGGAGAAGCCGACCGGCACGATGGGGCCCGTGGCGAGCCGCTGCAACAGCTGCTCCACATCCGAGGCCAGGCCGCCCAGATCGTAACCCGCGCTCTCGGGCTCAGTGAGCCCCTGGCCGCGCAGATCGTACACGAGAACCGAGAGCGAAGCGGGCAGCGCCGCCAGCACGTCATCCCAGATGCGATGATCCGTGCCGAGGCCGTTGATGAACGCGAGCGTGGGCGCCCCCTGCGCACCGGCGCGCAGCCGGTAATAATGCACGGCGGAGCTGCACTGTAAAAAGCTCATCTAGCGGAACCCCTGTTTCGAGAGCAGCGAGGCTAACACACGGCGCGAGGGCGCCAAGAGGCGGGCGGCGATCCCCGCTGGAGGCTCCAAGGCCAGTGGCCGGCGTGGCGGTTCCTGGGCTGATCAGCGGCCATTTCCGCGCCGGTTCATGCCCGGGAAGTGATCTGCGCCGCGCGCTGGGATAGGCTCGCTCCGACCTGAGCACCTGTGAACGAGCCCATGTCTTCTCTCCCCCATCCCTACGTGGAGCTGGTTACCGCCCGGGCAGTGGAGCCGGCGCGCAGCTGGTTTGTCGACAAAATTGCCAAGCTGGATGGCCCGAGCTTTGCCGCGGCACACGCCGGGGCCGGGCGGCGCCTGGGCAGCCAGAGCTGTGAGCTGAGCAGCGCCGAGCGAGCCGGGCTGCAGAGCGCCGGCTTGCTCTTGCCGGAGCAGTGGCCGCTCTCGGCGGTAGGGCGCGCGGCGCTGGCGGTGGAACTGTGCGCGCGGCTCGCGCCGGCCGAACACGAGGCGGCGCTGGTGAAACAGTTTCGCACCGGCGATAACGCGGAGCGCGAGGCCATCTTGCACGCGCTCTCGCTATTGCCGGACGCGGCGCGCTTCGTGGAGCTGGCGATCGACGCCTGCCGCTCGCACGTGCAGAGCGTGTTTGAGGCCGTAGCCTGTGAGAACCCCTACCCCGCCGCGCATTTCCCCGAGCACAATTTCAATCAAATGGTGCTGAAGGCCTTCTTCACCGGAGTGCAGGTGAAGCGAATCACGGGGCTCTCGGCGCGGCGCACGCCGGAGCTGGCGCGCATGGCGCGCGCCTATGCCAGCGAGCGGCGCGCGGCTGGCCGCAGCGTGCCTGACGATCTAGAGCTAGCCACTGGAGCAAGCGAATGAAACCTCTGAAGATGTTCGACCCGCACATTCACATGACGTCGCGCACGACGGACGACTACCAGGCCATGGCGGCCAACGGCATCACGGCCATCGTGGAGCCGGCCTTCTGGGTGGGCCAGCCGCGCACGCACGTGGGCACCTTCGAGGACTATTTCCTGTCGCTGATCGGCTGGGAGCGCTTTCGCGCCAGCCAGTTCGGCATCAAGCACTTCTGCACGATGGGCATGAACCCGAAGGAGGCCAACCAGCAGGCGCTGGCGGACGGCGTGCTGGAGCTCTTGCCGCGCTACCTGGAGAAAGATGGCGTGGTGGCCGTGGGCGAGATTGGCTACGACGACATGACGGACGCGGAGGATCGCGTGTTCCGGCGCCAGATCGAGCTGGCGATGGAAGCGGGGCTGCCGATCTTGATCCACACTCCGCACCGCGACAAGAAGCGCGGTACCGAGCGCACCATCGCGGTGGTGAAGGAGATGGGCATCGCGCCAGAGCTGGTGCTCATCGATCACAACACGGAGGAGACGCTGCCGCTCACCCTCGACAGCGGCTGCTGGGCGGGGCACTCCATCTACCCTGCGACGAAGATGGACGAGGTGCGCATGGTGCAGCTGGTGCAACGCTACGGCAGCGAGCGCATCATCATCAACAGCGCCGCCGACTGGGGAGTGAGCGATCCGCTCAAGGTGCCGAAGACGGCAGCGCTGATGCGCCAGTCCGGCATCACGGAGGAGGCGATCGAGACCATCGTGTGGGGCAACCCGGCGGCGTTTTTCGCGCAAAGTGGACGGCTCGACGGCATCGACGCTCCGAGCGTCATCGATCAGCGCAAGCTCTGGGAGGGTAACTCGGTGCTGCGCGGCCAGACGCCCGTCGTGCAGGGCTGAGGCCGGATGCATCCGCTGCTGGTGCTGGACGTCGTCGGGCTCAGCCCCGAGCTGCTCGGCGAGCATACCCCTCACCTGAACGAGCTGGTCAAGGGCGGCGTGCTGCGGCCGCTGGCCACAATCACGCCGGCGGTCACCTGCTCCGTGCAGTCGACCTTGCTGACCGGCAAGCTGCCGGCAGAGCACGGCATCGTGGCCAACGGCTGGTACTTCCGCGAGCTGTCGGAGATCTGGTTTTGGCGGCAGTCCAACAAGCTGGTGGAAGCCAAGAAGGTGTGGGAGCTCGGGCGAGAGCGCGACCCGGGCTTCACCTGCGCCAACCTGTTCTGGTGGTACAATATGTACTCCAGCGCGGACTGGTCCATCACACCGCGGCCGATGTATCCGGCGGATGGACGCAAGCTGCCGGACGTATATTCGCACCCGCCCGAGCTGCGCAGCCAGCTGCAGGCGGAGCTGGATCAGTTTCCGCTGTTTCACTTCTGGGGCCCGGCTGCGGACATCCGCTCCAGCCGCTGGATCACGAGCGCAGCGCTGCGTGTGATGGCGAAGCATTCACCGACGCTCACGCTGGTGTATTTGCCGCACCTGGACTACGGCCTGCAGCGGCTGGGGCCCGACCTGTCGCATCCGCGGGTGAAGGCGGACTTGCGCGAGGTGGACGCGCTGGTGGGGGAGCTCGTGGCCGACGCTCGCAAACACGGCCGGCGAGTGATCGTGCTCTCCGAATACGGCATCACCAGGGTCGACGGCTCGGTGCCGCTCAACCGTGCGCTGCGCGACCGCGGCTGGATCGCCGTGCGCGAGGAGCTGGGGCGCGAGCTACTGGATCCGGGGGCGTCGCAGGCCTTTGCCGTGGTCGATCACCAGCTGGCCCACGTGTACGTGCAGCGCCCCGAGCTGCTCGGAGAGGTGCGCGCCTGCCTGGAGGGGCTGGACGGCGTGGAGCGCGTGCTCGACCGCGCGCAACAAGCGGAGCTCGGGCTCCAGCACCCGCGCTCGGGCGAGCTGGTGGCGATCTCGCGTGCGAACCGCTGGTTCAGCTATGCGTACTGGCAGCAGCCCGAGCGCGCGCCGGACTTTGCGACCACCGTCGATATCCACCGCAAGCCCGGCTACGACCCGGTGGAGCTGTTCCTGGATCCGAAGCTGGCCTGGCCGCCGTTGTCGATCGGCTGGCGCCTGGCGCGCAAGGCCATGGGCTTCCGCGGGCTGATGGATGTGATCTCCGCGGACGGCGATCATCTGGTCAAGGGCTCACATGGGCGGGTCACTGACGATCCGCGCCAGGGCCCGCTGTTCATCAGCAGTGAGCCGGCGCTGGCGGGCAGCGGCGCCCTGGCGGCCACGGATGTGGCGGAGCTGCTGCTCGCGCACGTCTTCGAGTGAGCGGGGGGAGCGAAACCCGCTCAGCCGCCGCTGAAGCCCTCGAGGGTGAACTCCAGGATGGACCCGGGCTGCTCGGTCTCTGTCGAGACCCCGCCTCCGGGCCCGACCATGGCACCTGCCGGATCCGTGACGATGTAGATCACCGCACCTCCGGGCTGGATTGCCAGATCGCGGTAGCGGTTCTGCGTCCTGAGCACGGGCTCGATTGCACCGATGATCGACTGTCCGTCGTTCGAGAGCCGTGCGCGGAACAGCGCCCCCTGCTTCAGGCTGCTGAGCAGGAGTGAGCTCGCCCAACCCGGGACCGCGCTGCCTGCAGGATAGAAGTCGAGCGAAGAGGGGGCGATCGTCGGCCAGCAGATGTAGTCGTTGCGCGGACAGTCTGGATCGCGGAAGACGTAGTCGTCCGGCACCGTGTAGAAGGTGGCGAGCGGCGGAACGAAGTCGGCCGCGTCAAAGTCCGTCTCGAGCGAGATGGGCACCGACTCCGGGATGACGTAGTCGCTGTATTCCAGCTCCGCGCAGGGCGTCGGAGCCGATGCAGACCAGTCCGCGTACACGTACGCTTGCCCGTCGAGGTAGCCAGAGACGTTGGGCCAGCCGTAGTTGCCACCGCCCGTGATCAGGTTCAGCTCGTCATCGCTCTTCGGTCCGTGCTCGTCGGCATACAGGCGCCCGGCGGCGAACGCGATCCCCTGCGCGTTGCGATGCCCGTAGGAGTAGATGTGGCTACGCACTCCGGCAAGCACGGGGTTATCTGCGGGAATGGAGCCGTCGAGCTCGATGCGCAGGATCTTGCCCGCATACTTCGTGTAGTCGCGCGCGGCGATCTCACCGGCCGCCGGCAGCTGCTGCGCGCGGTTCGGGTTGCAGACCGTGCTGAACTGATTGCTGCCCTGATCGCCGATCGTGTAGTAGAGCCGCGCGTCGGGCCCGAGCACGAGCCTGCCCGAGTTGTGATCGTTGCTTGCCGGCAGCTCCGTGAGCAGATCGAGCGGCGCGCCGAGCACCTGCTCGTCCAGGTCGAAGGTGAAGCGCCTCAGCTTTGCGCGGCGGTCCACGCCCGCGCCGGGATCGGCATCGTAGGTGTATGCCACGTACACGAATGGGCTGCTGTCGTCGCTCAGCAGGTCCGGATGCAGCGCGAGCCCGAGCAGCCCGTCCTGACCGGATGTCTGCAGCACCTCGGGCAGCGTGAACGCGGATACGATGGAGCCATCCTCCGCGCTTACCCGCAGGATGCGCGGCCCCTCGCGCTCGGTGACCCAGAGCAGCTCATCGGGCCCCCACGTGATCTCCCAGGGCGCGGCAAGCCCGCTCGTCAGCACGCGCATTGCAAAGCGAGGTGCACCTCCCGCTCCTCCGGCGCCTTCACCGCCAGCTCCGACTGCGCCACCCGCGCCAGCTCCGCCCCCGTCGCTGCCCGCTGCTCCGCCCGCGTCAGCAGGGCTGCCGCCTGCGCCCTGGCCGGCAGAGCCCCCGCTCGCTCCAGCGGCTCCGCCCGAACCGTCATCGCCGCTACCACCCGAGCCAGCGTCCTCGGCGCCGGCGGGACCCGCGTCCTCGTCGTCAGTGCCCCAAGCACTGCCGCCCGAAGCACTGCCGCCCGAAGCACTGCCGCCCGAAGCACTGCCGCCCGAAGCACTGCCGCCCGAAGCACTGCCGCCCGAAGCACTGCCGCCCGAGCTGCTGCTCGCACCTGCCCCACCGTCATCGCTCCCGCCACAGCTGCTCTCGCCCGGCGCGGCCCCGCCCGCTGCGCTGCTCGCGCCGGCGTGCCCCGGGCCACCGCTGGAGCCGCCGTACCCCAGCCCGCTCGAGCCCGCAGGGGCAGCGCCGCTCCCCGGGCGCTGGCCACCGGCCGCCGGCGATAGCAAGCCCTCATAGGTGTAAGGGTCGCCGCCGCAGGCCATTGCCGGCAGCCCGATCAGCATCGACCAGCCCACGTACAGGCGAGTGCCTGCAAGCCATCCTGTCGTCATCGAGCCCCCCTTGATGCCGCGAGCCGCCCGCGCGACATCGAGACCGCGCAAACACTGCCGTCAGCTTTCATGACATGCAGGGCAGCTCACGCAATGGCGGAGACCGCTGCAAGGGGTGCTCGCTGCACCTTTCGAGAACGAAGATCGGAAGAGAGCTGCAAAGTGCCCCCGCGCGCAGAGCCGGTGCGCAAGGCAGCGGCGCACCGGCTCTGCTCTCGGGCTCAATCGCTAGTGCCGGTGGCCAACACGCCTTCGATGAATCTGGTGTATCTCGACACGCGCATGCTGACGCCCAGCCCGCCCGAGCAGCGCTCATCCGAGGCAACGCCACCCGAGATCACGGCGGCGACCCGCTCCTGCCCCTGCAAGGTGACCAGCCCGGGACCTCCGCTGTCACCAAAGCACGTGCCGGCGCCGTCTTCCTGCGAATACAGGATGACGTCGCCCTCGAGCCCGGCGATGTCCCGCGCCACGATGCGCCGCTCGCTGTTCTCTTCCTCGCGCTCCGTCTGGCCGTAGCCCACGAACAGCAGGCGGTCTTCCGCGCGCAGCGTGTCTTCCTGCGCGAACAGCGGTGAGATGACGGGTGGCGGGGTGGCATCACCCAGCTCGATGCGCACGATGGCGATGTCATCCACGGCAAAGCTGCCGTCGTAGCCAGGGTGCACCTGGATGTCAGCGACGGGAAAGACGTCCGTGGCGTTCAGAAAGTCGCGGCCAGACAGCACCACGAACTGCTCTGGCGCGAGGCGCGGCGCGCCAGCATCCTCGCCCGTCACGCAGTGCGCGGCCGTGAGCAAGAAGCCGCTCTGGCCGAGCACGTCGATCAACGTGCCCGTGCACAGAAAGCCCGCCGCGCTGGCGAGCAGCATGACCTGCGGGTGCTCGCGATCCAGCTGCCCGTGCAGGATCGGCTGCTCGGTGCGGCCGAGCTCGAGCGCGGCGTCGGCGCTGGAGCAAGCGCTCAGCAGCAGCGCGCCGAGCAGGAGAGATGCCGCGCAGGCACGGTGCGCGCGGCGCGCGGTCGGAAGATGGACAGAGCCGAGACGAAGTTGCAGCATGACGGAGCTCCTGTGAGGGCGGCACTTTGCCGCCCTCGCTGCTCGGCCCGTGCGGCTCTCATTTGCGAGAAACGTCGCTCTCGTTTGGCTGCTGGCGCACTGTTAGCTCGCCGGCTTCTCGAGGCGTGCTGGCGTGGAGTGGCGGCTCGCCGGGGGTGGCCAGGCGAGCGCCGGGGAGACTCAGAGCATCTTCAAGTTGATGCCGTGGTGAAGAGCGTGATCGATGACGTGGGCGCGAGGCATTGCGCGCGGGGTGCGAACCCGGCCACGGGGGGGCCGTTCAGGTGCACGGCAAGGATCACGGGGGCAACCACGTTGACGTTGGCGATCACGTCGACGATCACGTGGTTGTTGGGTGGGATCAGCGTGGGTCTTGCTTGGACAATGGCGGGCCGAGCACTGCGGCGAGGACGATGGCGTGGCGCTGGCGGGCGCCGTTGCGGAGCTCTGCCTGAAGCCGGGCGGCGCGGGTAAGGCGCGGCTGCGGAGCACGGACGCGTACCGCCGGGGGATCGGGCCTGGGCGGGGGAATGGTTGGACGCGGAGCGGGAGGCGGGGCTGCGGGGCGCGCCGGCCGTGATGCTGGTAACGGGCGCTGCTCGAACGGCAGCTTGCGTAGCTCGGGCGGGAGCTTGGAGGCGGCGGCGCGCGCGGCCTGGCGCTTGGCCTCCGCCTCGGCGCGTGCCTGCTTCACCGCCTGCACCACCGCCGGGATGATGAACGCGAGCAAGAAGATGATCTGCTCGAGCGACATGGCTCAGCGCGCTCCACCGGGATCGGACGGATCGGCGATGGCGGCGCGCATGTTGGTGTCCGACTCCAGGTTCTTCATCCGGTAATAATCCATGATGCCGAGGTTGCCCTGACGAAAGGCCTCGGCCATGGCGCGCGGCACCTCGGCCTCCGCGCTCACCACCTGGGCGCGCATCTCCTGCTCCAGGGCCACGGCCATGGCCCGGCGCTCCTCCGCCTTGGCCTGCGCGATCTGCTTGTCGGCGTTGGCCTGATCGATCTGCAGCTTGGCGCCGATGTTCTCGCCCACGTCCACGTCGGCGATGTCGATGGACAGGATCTCGTACGCGGTGCCGGCGTCCAGACCGCGCGACAGGATGTTCTTGGAGATGTGGTCCGGGTTCTCCAGCACGTCCTTGTGCGACAGCGCCGAGCCGATGGTGCTGACCATGCCCTCGCCCACCCTCGCGATGATAGTCTCCTCCCCGGCGCCGCCGACGAGCCGCGCGATGTTCGTGCGCACCGTGACCCGCGACACGGCGATGAGCTGAATGCCGTCCTTGGCGACGGCGGCGATGCGGTTGGTCTCGATCACCTTGGGCAGCACGCTCATCTTCACTGCGGCCAGCACGTCTCGCCCCGCCAGATCGATGGCAGCAGCGCGCTTGAAGGGCATCTCGATGTTGGCCTTGTCCGCCGAGATCAGCGCGTTGACCACGCGGGTGACATCGCCGCCGGCCAGATAGTGCGCCTCCAGCTCGTCGATGGAGAGCGACAGGCCCGCCTTGACGGAGCTGATGCGTGCCGTCACGATCACCGCAGGGGGCACGCGGCGCAGCCGCATGCCGATCAAGGTGGTGAGGCCCACGTAAGCGCCCGAGGACCAGGCTGCGATCCACAGCCGCAGCGGGATGAAGTACAGGACCAGGATCAGGAAAAGCAGCGCGAGCAGCGCGATCGCTCCGCCCCCGAGCACCGACACATCCACCTCATTCATGCCTGATCTCCTTTGCTTGCCAGCGGCTCGGCGCGCTTCACCACCACACGAGCCCCCTCATCGCGCACGACCTCCAGCAACACGCCAGCGTCGATAAACTCACCCTGAGACACCACGTCCACCCGCTGGCCCTCGAGCTCCGCGATGCCCGCGGGGCGGAGCGGACTCAGCGCCTTGCCTCTGACGCCCACCAGCGCTCCGCTGCCGGAAACCAGCGCCCCGCTGCCCGAAACCAGCGCCCCGCTGCCCGGCGCGGTCGGCGGCGCGTCACCCGCGCCGCTGGGCAGCGCTGCGCCAAGCACCAACCTTTGCCCGCCCGGCAGCTTCGGCAAGAAGGGCAGCACCAGCAAGCTCGCGCCCAGCGCCAGCACCGCCGAGATCGCCACCCGGGCCAGCGCACCCAGCACTGCGCTCGAGTTGGCCCCGTCGCCGATCAGGCTGCTGGTCAGGGCGTACAGGATGGCGGCGATGCCCAGCACCCCCGCGAGACCGAAGCCGGGTATCAGAAAGATCTCGGCCGCCAGCAGCAGCACCCCCGCAAGCAGCAGCAAGACCTGCTCCAGGCCCACCAGCTGCACCAGCGCGTGGCCCCAGAAGAACGCGCACAGGCACAGAAAGCCCACGATCCCAGGCACCCCAAAGCCCGGGGTGCGCAGCTCCACGACGAGCCCCAGCACCCCCAGGGTCATCAACAGCGAGGCCACCACGGGATGGGTCAGGTAGCGCACCACGCGCTCGGCCCAGTTCATCTCCAGCTGCCGCAGCTCCGCCCCCACCCAGCCCTGCTCCTGCAACACGGCGTCCAGATCGGCCGCAAAGTAGTCCGCCAGCCCGTGCTCCAGCGCCTCGTCCGTGGTGAGGGTGAGCAGCTTGCCCTTGGCGATCAGGCCCTCGATCTCGACCTCGGGGTCCACCATCGCCTCGGCGATCAGCCCGGGCCGCCCGCGCGCGTCGGCCGTGGCGCGGAACTCCTTGCGCACGTAGGAGACCGTCTTCTCGTCGGTGGGCTGCGTACCCTCACCAGGGGCGCCCATCATCACCGGGGTGGCCGCGCCGATGGTGGCGCCCTGCGCGATGGCGATGCGCTGCGCCGACAGCGCGATCAGCGCGCCCGCCGAGATCGCTCGCGGATTGATGAAGGCGACGCTCTGCACCGCGCTCTGCACCAGCTGATCGCGGATGGCGATGGCCGCGTCGACCCGCCCCCCGAGCGTGTTCACGTCCAGGATCAGCCCCAGCGCGCCCTGGGCCTGCGCTTCATCGAGCGCGCGCTCCACGAACGGGCCCATGCCCAGATCCACCATGCCCTCGATGGGCATCACCAGCACCACCCCGCGCGCCTTCGCGCCCTGCGCGAAGGCCGAGCGCGCCCCAAGCCGCGGCCACAGCGCGAAGCTCAGGCCCACCAGGCACAGACAGGCAAGCCACGACAGCCAGCGGCGGCGCCGCGTTGCCGAGGTCATGAATCCACGCCCATGCTCTTCCCTTAGGGCGCCGAGCCAGGGGATGCAACTCTCCAGTGGCGGCCACGCGCCCGCGGCTCAGGGGCAGTCGCTGAGCTGAAATTCGGGGGCGAGCAGCGCCACGCAGTAACGCTCGTCTGTTGCAAATGCCTCCGCGCCGGGCGCGCTGACCGCGAGCTGCAGGCTGACCCGGCGGTGATCGGCGCAGCGGGCATCACGCACCTGCGCCGGAAACCCCGCAAAGCTGCGCGCGAGCACGCCGTCCGGATCGACGATCTCACGGGTGGTGAGGCGGGCGCGCATGACGAGCTCCTCGTCCGCGCCGTCGACCCAGGTGGTGAGGGTCAGATCGAGCAGGGCGGAGTCAAAGCCATATGCGAGGAAGCTGGCCCAGACGTGAAAGCCGCCCTGGGAGCCAGGGACGAGCGGCAGCTCGGGCTCGCCCTCGATGTGCTCGAAGCGCGCCTCGCCGGTGCCCAGCACCACCCGCTGCGCGCCGGGCGCGCGGTCGTGAGGCTCGGCGCCACCGGCGCACGCAGCAGCGCAGAGCAGCGCGCAGCCGGCGGCAGCGATCTGGCGCGCGGCCACGGCAAGCCCGCTACGCGCGCCGCATGCGGCGCAGCCGAGCAGCGGCCGCGGCGAGCAGCAGCAGACCCCAGGGGCTCGAGCCTCCTGCAACGCTCAGCGAGCAGCCGCCATCGCTCCGGGAGCCGGCGCCGGGTGAGCCCACGGGGATCTGCGACGGACCGAGCTCCGGGTTGGCGCGCGGCATGGGGAAATCCGCGCCCACCGCTGGCTCGGGCGAGCTGCCGGGCGCCGGCATGGGTGCGGCCGCGGTGAGCACCACCTCGCGCCCGCCGGGCAGCGCTGCGGGCAGCGCCGGCAACCTGCCGGCGTAGAACGACGCCGGGATGGCCTCCGTGGGCTGCACGCAGCGCAGCTGGCGCGTGCCGTCCGCGCCGAGTTGACCGACGGCGACGAAGCCCTGATCACACACGCACGTGGGGGTCAGGTTCATGGCCACACACTGACCGTTGTCGCCACAGCTGAAGGTGGCACAGGGATCGGGCAGCGCGTCGGCTGCTTCATCCTCGCGATCGCCCGGATTGAGGAAGGAGAGCCGCCCGTCCTGGCAGATCACCGTCGGGTCACCGTTGGGCGCGAAGCTCAGCCGCGCGGTGGCGCCTGCCAGACACGCGCAGCCAGCGACTGCGCCGCCCATCACCATCGGCGAGCCACTCATGTTCATGCCGGTGTCGGCCACGGGGATACGGCGGCACAGCCCGGCCGCCCCGCAGGTGGTGAAGTCGCACGGGTCCGTGGACATGTTTGGATCCGCGGCGCACTGGTCCTCGCCGTTGACGAAGCGGGACAGCTGGTGATTGCGGCCAACATCGCCCAGCTCGCTACGCCCGAACAGCGGATCGCTGATCATCTCCTCGGCGGAGACGCGGGTGTACAGGCGCGTGAGGTAGGGGTGGGCCTCCAGCGAGGCCAGCAGCGCGCGGGCCGCCTCACGGTTCTCCTCCGTGGCGAAGTTGTCGTTCTGCACCTGCTGCCGCACCTGCTCGGTGTAGGGCTGCGAGGGCCCCGCGAGCTCCGTGACCCAGCCCTGACCGCCCGCGGCGTCGACCCCTCGTGCCACGAGCTGCACCCAGTTCGTCTGGATGGGGAACGAGTAGACGTAGGGGTTATAGCGCAGCTGATCGTCCGCGATCTCCACGCTCGGCCAGTTTTTGCCCTCGAAGCGCTGCTCACCCAGCACGAAGACCAGGATCGACATCTCGGGCTCCGCTGCCAGCGCGGTCATGCGCAGGGGCACGCTGGGTGAGGTGCCGGGCAAGGTGAAGCGGAAGGGCTTCAGATCCTGCACGCCCGCTGTTTCCAGCAGCTTGAGCGCCAGGAACTTCATGCCCTCTTCGGTGTAGCGAGCCACGTACGGCTCCATCACTGGTGTGATGCGATAACCCTCGTTGCGCAGCCAGCGCACCAGCTCTTCCGGACTCTCGGAGCCGACGACCGCCGCGTCATACGGGCCGACCTCGGCGCGGATGAAGACGTTGACGGGAGGCGGGCCGGAGCTGTCTTCATTCACGGCGGAACCGGAGAGCGCGGGAACCGGGAAGTTGATTTGACAAGCCGGGTCGTTGGGTGGCTGAAACGTGGGGCCCGTGTTGGCGTCGAGCGCGTTCAGCGCCTGCTGCGGAAAGACCGCCAGGCTCTGCACGTCCGGCACCTCGCTCAGCGGCAAGATCCACGCGAAGTCTTCTGCGCGGCCGTTGTACGAGATCTGCGTGGTCATGGTGACCGAGTCCTGCCCGACCTCGAACAGGATGCGCTCCGCCGTCTGATCGACGGGCTGCTGGCCACAGAAGAAGCCGCCACACGCCTCGGCTTCTGCGCTGGTGAAGCCGCTCGCCCCGGCCACGGCCAGCATGGCCGCCGCCCGATACACCCGCTGTGCCACGAGAATGCGCATGAAGCGCAGCGTAGCACGTCCCGTTCCAGGCACTCGCCGGTGCAGGCAGGAGCAAGGCGCGGCCGCCTGCGTGCCAGGCTGTGCCACCAGCATCACAAGACAGGCGCCGCTGTCAGACAGATGCGTTCAGTGTGCCACTCCCGGCGGCTCAGAACTCCGCGGGATCGGTGTACGTGCCGAACACCGCGCGCAACCGATCGCAGATCTCCTGCTGGGTGCAGTGCGCGCGCGCGGCCGCGATGATGGGCGGCATCAAGTTGGCGTCCGTGCGTGCGGCGCTCTCCACAGCGGCGAGCGCCGCCGCCACCGCGCCTGCATCGCGCTCGGCCTTCACCCGCTGCAGGTTGGCCACCTGCTGCCGCTCCAGCTCGGGGTCGATGCGCAACGTGGGGATGCGCGTGCCCTCCCCCTGCTGCGTGTAGCCGTTGACCCCCACCACCACCCGCTCGCCGCGGTTCACTGCGCGCTCCAGCTCGTAGCTGGCGCGGGCGATCTCGCGCTGCGGGTAGCCCTTCTCCACCGCGGCCAGCATGCCGCCCATGCCGTCGATGCGCTGAATGTAGTCGAGCGCCTGGCGCTCCAGCTCGTTCGTCAGCCACTCCAAGTGGTAGCTGCCGCCCAGCGGATCGATCACGTTGGCCGCGCCGCTCTCCTCCGCCACGATCTGCTGGGTGCGCAGCGCGATGGTCACCGCCTCCTCCGTGGGCAATGCGTACGTCTCGTCCAGCGAGTTGGTGTGCAGCGACTGCGTGCCACCCAGCACCGCCGCCAGCGCCTGCAGCGCCACCCGCGCCACGTTGTTGTACGGCTGCTGCGCGGTCAAGCTCACCCCGGCCGTCTGCGCGTGGGTGCGCAGCTTCATGCTCTCGGGGCTCCTGGCCTTGAAGCGCTCTTTCATGATCCGCGCCCACATGCGGCGCGCGGCGCGGAACTTGGCGATCTCCTCGAAGAAGTCGTTGTGCACGTCGAAGAAGAAGCTGAGCCGCGGCGCAAAGGCGTCCACGTCGAGCCCGCGCTCGCACGCGGCCTGCACGTAGGCGATGCCGTTGGCCAGGGTGAACGCCAGCTCCTGCGCCGCGGTCGAGCCCGCCTCGCGGATGTGGTAGCCGCTGATCGAGACGCTGTTGTAGCGCGGGCACTCGCGCGCGCAGAATTCGATCATGTCCGTCACCATGCGCATCGCCGGGCGCGGCGGCACCAGCCAGGCGTGCTGCGCGATGAACTCCTTGAGGCAGTCGTTCTGCACGGTGCCGCCGATCTTGTCGCGCGGGATGCCGCGCTGATCGGCCAGCGCGATGTAGAAGGCCAGCAGCACGATGGCGGGCCCGTTGATGGTCATCGAGGTGGTGATGCGATCGAGCGGGATGCCCTCGAACAGGCGATCCATGTCGACCAGGGTATCGACCGCAACCCCGCACAGCCCGACCTCACCCAGCGCGCGCGGCGAGTCCGAGTCGTAGCCCATCAGGGTCGGGAAATCGAAGGCGGTGGACAGGCCCGTCTGCCCCTGCTCCACCAGGTACCGAAAGCGCGCGTTGGTCTGCGCCGGCGTACCGAAGCCAGCGAACATGCGCATCGTCCACAGCCGCCCGCGATACATCGTGGGCTGCACGCCGCGGGTGAACGGATAGCGCCCGGGCAACCCCAGCTCCCGCGCGTAGTCCAACGGCACGTCGGCGGGGGTGAGCAGATCCGGCACCTCGATGCCACTCCAGGTGACGAAGCGATCCTTGCGCAGCGGCTGCTTCTGCTGGGCGCGGCTCACGTCCTCCCGCCGCCACTCGGCGATGGCGGCGCGCAGCGCCGCGAGGCTGTGCTCGTCACCGAGCGGGTTTTCGCCCGGCGGGCCCTCCTCGAGCGCCACCGCGCCGTCCGGCACCGAGCCCTCCCGCACGTAGCCGGAACGGCGGGTGCCGGGGATGCTGGAAGGGGCTCTCGGGGGCTGGCTCGCGCTCATTGACCTAGTGTAACAGCGCGGGCCAGCCTCGGAGAGAGTTGAAGCAGGAGCGGCCGAGCCGCTCTGGCAGCCGGAGCCGGCGGGCGCACTTCGACGGAGCGACGGCGCCTGCCCGAGGGCGCGGTGCGCGCCCTGGGTAGAGTGACGTAGGTGGAGTGACCTGCGTGGAGTGACCTGCTTACCAGCTCTGAACGATGCCCTTCACCAGGCGGCCCGAGGCCGTCAGCTGGGCATCGCCCCAGCCGCCCAGGGGGCTGGCACCTCGGAGCAGAGCGGACGCGCTCCCCTCACCCTGATCGGCGACCGCCCAGTTGCAGTGGGAGATGTTGTTCGCATTCAAGAAGTTCATCCACTGCTGAGTTGCACCCTGGTTGGGTTGACCGAAGCCGTCGGCATTGGTGGTTCCCCACTCGGTGACCATCAGCGCGATGCCGTTGTTCATCGCCGTCGTCGCTCGATTGCGCAGGTCGTCGCCGTGGGTCGCGGCGTAGAAGTGCAGCGTGTAGGCCACGTTGGCGTCATTGATCGGGTCTTGCGACGCCACGTCGACCTGTTGCGAGTAGAAGGGAGTTCCGACGACGATCAGGTTGTCCGGGTCACGCTGCCGGATGGCGGGGATCACTCGCTCCGCGTAGGCCTTGATCTGAGGCCACCCCGCGTTCACCGGTTCGTTGTAGATCTCGTAGATGACGTTCTCATACGCACCGTAAAGGGTGGCCATCTCGGAGAAGAACGCCACGGCCGCGTCGGTGTTTTGCTCCGCCGCATGGGCGTGGTAGTCAATGATGACGTAGATGCCGCTCTCGATGGCGGCGTTGACCACCACCTGCACGTTGCGCTTGTTATCCAGCGGTCGGGTGAGGTAGCCGCCCACCTGGTCGATCGGCGTGTCGCCGTTGTCCACCGCCATGGCAGCGCGCACGATCTGCGCATTCCAGTCCTGGGCGAGCCAGCGTACCGCCTCGGCAGTGTAGAAGAGATCCTGACCAAACGCGCCGTTGGACCAGAAGAACGAGCTGCCCGCGACACTGGTGCCAGGGCCACCGAACTGCACCTCGTTGCCCACGACACGCACCGGAGGAACCGCGGGACCCTGAGGCGGCGGCAAGTTGAAGCTCGTAACGCCGTCGTTCTCGCCGGGAGTGCCACGCAAGGTGAGCTTGTCGAGCACGAAGATGCCGTTGCCCCTCATGCCGCGAACGCACAACTGCCCCACTCCGGTCACCGCGCGGTTCAGGCCAATGTTGACCGTCTGGTACTGATCCCAGCCTCCGGTGTCGCCCGTGAGCCGCTCGCCCAGGTTCTCGGCCTGGGTCACGTCGGCGCCACCCCACAACACGGCGAAGCGGCCCGATGAGGAGACATCGGCAGCGTTGCGCGCATAGAAGACGTCGATGCTCTGCACGCCGGTCAGATCGATGTTGTCGAAGCAGAGGACACTGCCCACGTTGAAGCCGCCGACGTTCACCCCACCCGGCGTGAAATCGATGTCGGTTGAGGCGGCCGGATTGAAGGCTTCAGCTTCGATGACGGCGTCCAGCATGCTGGGTACACCCGGGGGTGCAACGGCCCCGCCCGCACCGGCGCTACCTTGCCCGTTGATCGACCCAGCACCTCCCGTTCCGGAGCCCGACAGGCCTGACACCGGGTTCCCTTCGCTGCTTGGGGCGCCCAGAGGAGCGCCACTCCCGTTCGGGCTGCCGTTGGTCTGCCCGTTCTGCGAGCCTGCTGGATTCCCAGGGGTCATCGTGGTGCCGGGACTGAAGCCGCCGAAGGGCGGCGGGGCATCGGCCCCCTCATCCTGCGCTCCGCAGCCCACTGCGGCACAGGTCAAGACGACGGAGAGAGCGGTTCGACGGAGCAGATATTGCCGGTGGCTGGACATGACGGTGACGGCAGCCTACGAGTCACCCCAAAAGCTGTCTAGCTGGCTTCTCCGGATCGCAGCAGCGGGATCTCAGCTGAAATTGGCTCGCGAACCCAGCCGCTGATCCTTCGCGACCGCAATATTTCGCTCAGGCCGGTGACGCGAGCTCCGGCACCTCGATGCCGCTCCAGTGACGACGCGATCCTTGCGCGGCGGCCCCCCCCTCGACCGCCGCGAGCCCTTTGACCCTTCGACCCGTTACTTCACGGTGGGCGGATTCACTCCCGCCTCGGTGGCGCGGGCGCAGCCGCGCTTGACCCCCGTGAGTCCGTCCTCGGTCTTGACGACCTTGAACTCGACCCGGCGGTTTTGCTCCCAGGCGGCCTCGTCGTGGCCCTGAGAGAGCGGACAATATTCGCCATAGCCCTGCGAGACGAAACGTGCCGAATCGACATGGCGCAGGACGAGGGCCTGCAGCACGGAGGCGGCGCGCGCCTGGGTGAGCTTCAGGTTGTACTCGTCGGAGGCGCGCTCGTCGGCATGGCCGGCGATCTCGATCACCAGGAAGTCGGGGTGATGTTTGAGCGTGGTGGCGACGGCGTCGAGCAGTGAGAAGGAGCTGGGCAGGATCTCTGCGCTGTTGGTGGCGAAGTTGATCTTCTCCAGGATCAGGATGTCGTCGCCCTCGATCACCACCTTGCCCTTGTCGGGGCAGCCGTCTTCATCCTCGAAGCCGTTGTACGTCTCCGGATCGTTGGGGCACTGATCCTGCACGTCGAGGATGCCATCGAGATCATTGTCAGGCTCGGGGCAGCCGTCGGCGTCCTCGAAGCCGTCCTTGTCCTCCGGCACGTCCGGGCACTTGTCGCGCGAGTCGAGGATGCCGTC
>JAICQL010000037.1 GCA_025937895.1 Polyangiaceae bacterium
CGCCTCGCAGTGCGAGGGCGATAGCTCGACCCCCACCACCTCCTTGAAGGGCAGGTCCGAGGCCATCAGCACCACCCGACCCTTGCCGCAGCCGATGTCGAGGAACGTGAAGCGCCGGACGTCGAGCGCGCCGTTCAGATGGCGCAGGATGCTGCGCATCACCCGCTCATCGGTCGGCTCATAGCCATGACCCGCGTCGATCGACGCAGCGTCGCCGATGCCGGCCTGTAGCGGCTCCACACCCTGCGAGGTGAGCGCGGTGGATACGCCGTGACGCTCGTCAAACGTGTCGCGGCTGCGGCTGCTCAGGTACGACAGCGCATCCCGCAGCGTCTGCCGCGCGCCGAACACGCGATAGTTGTTGAGGACGATGCGCAGCTTCTCACGGGTGTCGGGGTTGTAGTTCACGATGCCACCCCGCCCAGGTCCGATCGATCGAGCTCGCGCCCCGCGCCAGCGCGCGTGCAGCGCCACAGGCTCCACGAGTACTCGGACAAAATCACGCGGAACTCGTCCACTTTCGCAAAATCAGAGCGCTCGGCGAACATGTGCTCCTCCTGCGGGCAGGAGTAGGCCACCAGCACGTCCCGCCCCGTCTCGCTGCAGAACTGAGACAGTCGCTCCGCAACCGCGCTGAACACGGGCCCCACAAAAGGCCGGTACAGGTAGACCAGCAGATTGCTGTCCGGAAACTCAAACTCCGCCGCGTTGACGCAGCAAACGTCGATCTGGCTGCGCTGAGCCCGCCGCGCCCGCGGATGGGCCAGGTAACGCCGCACATTGTCACGCGCCGCCTGCGCGTGCAGGGGCGAGATCTCCACGCCCACCACCCGCGCAAAGGCAAACTGTGAGGCGATCAGCAGCGTGCGACCCTGACCACAGCCCAGGTCCACGAACGAATACGTCTCCGCTGCACGATGCCTCAACAACGACGACAAGATGTGACGCAGCACGGGCTCCGGCGTCGGCACGTAGCGCACGGCGCTGGCGCGAGCCGCCGAGTCCTCGATCTGCGCGTCTCGCACCTCCATCCACTGCGCCGTCCGTACCCCGTATTTGCGATCAAAGTCGTCGTGACGTTGATCCAGCCAGTACAGCAGCCCATCTTTCACCGTCCGCAGCAGCCCGAACATCTCATAGTTGTTGCGCACCGCCGCAACCTTCCTGCCCACCTCTGCTCGTTGACTCATCGCTGCGCGGAACGATAACAGCGCGAGGTTTATTGTAAATGAGAATCGTTATGATTTAGAATCGGAAACTCAGCGATCGGGCTATCCCGTCTTCGCCGCCTTCTTCAGGTGCTGCTGGCGTGGTACAGCGGTGCATGACCTTGATTCACGAGCGGGTGGCGCTGGCGCGGCAGGGGAGAAACGCGACCGTGGTGGGCCGGATGCGGTCCGGGTGGGTCGTGCTGGGTGACGTGCAGCTACCGCGGGGATACTGCTTACTGCTGCCCGACCCGGTGGTGGAGAGCATCAACACGCTCACGGGCGTGGAGCGCCAGCGCTTCCTGGATGACATGATCAGCATCGGCGATGCCCTGCTCGCCGTAACGGGCGCGTATCGGATCAACTACGAGCTGCAAGGCAACGGCGATCAAGCCCTCCACGCACACATCTTCGCGCGCTATCGCGACGAAGCACCCGAGCGCCGCAAGGCACCCGTGTGGTTCTACGGTGTCGAGCGCGATCAGGCTCCGTTCGAGCCGCAGCGCCACGCCGAACTGCAGCGCGATCTCGTGCGCTGGCTCGCCGAACACGGAGCGCTGGTAGAGCAGGGGTGATTGCGACGGACGGCGCTGCGTGAAGGTGACGGAGATGCGTGGTGTCGGCCAGCGTTCCTCCCCGCGCAGCCGCAGCTGCCCAATTGCCCCCACGCGCAGCGCCGTAACGACCCCGCACGGCGCTCATCGCGCAGCGCCCCGAGGTGCCGGCGGGCGCCGTATGGCTGCAGCCCGGCCCCAAAAACACAGACTCCCGAAGCTCTTCAGAGCTCCGGGAGTCGTAGGTCGCGCCCCGCAGCAGTCGGCCTCGCAGCAGTCCTGCAATCGCTCCGCCGCGCGTCTGTCGCTCAGTTCGACGAAATCGAGAGCGAGCCGGAGAAGGAGACGATGACGTCGACGGCCCAGTTGTTCTCGGGGAGGATGCCGGAGACTTCGAGGTCGTAGTAGGCGTCTTTGGTCTCCCAGTAGCTGAGGACGTCGGAGTCGGTGTCGGTCTTTAGCTTGATGGTCTTGCCGGGGGCGGCGCTGCCGGTGCGCTGGTAGCTGGCGACCACGGCGGGGGGCGGCGCGCCGGGGGCGCGGGAGGCGAGGGTGAGCTTGATCTCCTGGATGAAGGCGAGGCTGTCCATTCCGTCGCCGGCCTGGACCTGGGCGGCGAGGGGATAGAGCTCGGGGTCGAGCATGTCGGGCAGGCCGAGGCCTTTGGGATGATCGAACTGGGTCTGCAGGGTGGTGGTGACGTCAGTGATGCCGGGCACGCGGGGTACGCCGTCGAAGCTGACGTCGCTCTGGGTGACCTTGACCTCGGGGATGTCGGCGCTGGCGGAGCAAGCGGCGCTGCTGAGCGCGGCGAGCAGCACGGCGCAGTGGCGGAGCGAGAAGGGCGAGGTACGGTTGGGGGAGGTCATGGTGCTCACAGCTGGACGATGAATCCGAGTTGCAGGGTGGGCGCGAAGGCGTTCAGCGTCGGATCCTGCGGGATCTCGATCTTGATGTTGCCGTTGGTGGCGCCGGCTTCGGGCTCGAGCAGGTCGTCGATGTTGTGCAGGGTGGTGTGCACCCAGCTGATGCCGCCGCGGAAGAAGAAGGTGAAGCGGTCGCCGCCGAGCTCCATGCCGGCGCGCAGGTTGACGTAGTCGTAGCCCACGCTGGAGAGCAGGGCGCTGTCTTCCTGGTTGGCGCCGGCGATCATGCCGACCAGGCCGTTGGCGTCGCCTTCGAAGTAGTGGCCGTAGGTCAGGTCGAGCGAGGGGCCCCAGCCGAAGGGCAGAAACGCCGCGCCGAGGCGCAGGCCGGGGCTGATGCCGTTGTAGCCGAGGCCCGCGTGCACGCGCGCCATCTTGATCGGGCGGTAAACGAAGGATGCAATCACGCCGTCGGGCACGCCCAGATCGAGCATGACGCCGTACTTGCGGGGCTGCGCCTGGGCGCGGCCTTGCGCCTCGCCGGTGGTCACGTCGTAGGGAGCCGCGGGCGGAGCCAGCACGGCGGGCGCGGGCGCCGTCTCTGCCAGGGGCGGTGGCGGCGGCGCTGCCGCGGCCGCGGGCGTCTGTGCGGCGGCCAGCGGCGCGACGAGGATGGCCAGTGAGCTGGCGGCGATCGAGCCTACCGCCCGACCCCCCTTGGACGCCGTCCGCCTCGACATTCTCAGCTGTTTGCTCATTCGATGCCCCAGTTTCACAATCCAGTGGACGGCCGCAAAAGGGCTTCCCATAGGCGAATCTGCCCGTTGCTCCGCAAGGGAACGCATGCGCCTGGATGATACGGGTCGGCCGTGGCGCGCTCCTGTCGTATGAAGGACAGACATGTCCTCCGAGCTTGAACCGTACAAGAGCGCACTTGCACGCGTGGTGAAAACTGCCTCGGCCCGCGCCGGTCGAGTGGTGTTTCTGACCGGCGCCGGGATCTCGTCCGAGAGCGGCGTGCCGACGTTTCGCGGGCCGGAGGGCTACTGGCGGGTGGGCTCGCGCAACTATCACCCGCAAGAGCTGGCCACCCATGCGGCCTTCGAGGCGATGCCGGCCACGGTCTGGGCCTGGTATCTGGCGCGCTACCGCACGTGCGCTCAGGCTCAGCCCAACGTCGCGCACCTGGCCCTGGTGGAGGCGGCGCGCGCGCTGGGCGAGCGCTTCTTGCTGGTGACGCAGAACGTGGACGGGCTGCACCGCCGCGCCGGCAGCCCCGCCGAGCAGCTGTACGAGATCCATGGCAACATCGCCCTGGTGCGCTGCGTGGAGGGCTGCCCCGGCTTGCTGCCGCTGGAGCCGCTGCTGCCGCACTTTCCGGATGAGCTGGCGCCGCGCGCGCTGCCCCGCGAGTTTCACTGCAGCAACTGTCAGGCCCCGCTGCGCCCGCACGTGCTCTGGTTCGACGAGTACTATGACGAGCCGCTGTTTCGCCTGGACAGCACCCGCGCAGCGGCGAAGACGGCGGCGCTGCTGGTGGTGATCGGCACCACGGGCGCCACCAACCTGCCGCTGCAGGTGGGGGAGCTTGCGGTGCGCGCAGATGCGCCGCTGGTGGTGATCAACCCGGAGCCGAACCCGTTCTCCGAGCTGGTGAAGCGTGTCTCCGTGGGCGTGTTCCTGGAGGGGCGCGCCGGCGAGTGGGTGCCGGATCTGGTGCGTCTGCTGGGCCCGCTCGCCGAGGCGCCGGGGTCACGGCGCTCGTGAAGCGGGCCCGCTCACGCGTCAGAGCTCGCTGAAGAAGTCCCAGCTCTCGGCGCCGCCCTGCGGGGGGTAGCCGTGGGTGCTGCCGTCGTAGCCGCCCACGCTGTGCTCGCACCAGCGCACGGGCAGGCCGGCGCGGCAGCCCTGGTAGTCGGCGCAGCGCAAAATGCCCGGCGCCTCGCCCGGACCCGCGTCAGGGTTCGGCGGAGCGTCGCGATCGGCGCGCACCTCGGCGTGCACGTCGGCGATCGAGGGCACCGTCTCGCTGCTGCAGCCGTTGGCCGTGGCATAGAAGTCGCGCGCGGCCTCCCCGCGCGAGAAGGGCACGGAGGTGTCGTCCACGCCGTGGATCACCAGCGCCGCCACCTCGCCGCGGCAGCCGCTGGTCTCCAGGCGCTCGCCCGCGCCCGGGGCAATGGCCAGCAGCTGATCGCCGCGGCGGCAGCCCAGGATGTTGCTGAAGTGCGCGCCAGAGCTGGTGCCCATGGCCAGCACGCGCCGCTCGTCCACGCAGTAGTTGGCCTTCACGTGCGCCAGCAGATCGTCGAACCAGGTCACGTTCTGGTCGCGCGTGGCGTCCGTCCAGGACGTGCCAAAGGAGCGCGGGTAGACGGTGACGGCATTGCGCTCCATCGCCGCCTGCACGCCCGGGCAGTTGCCGCCGCTGCGGCAGGTGATGTCCGTGTTGTTGGCACCGTGAAACACGAAGACCAGCGCGCGCGGCGTGCTGCCGTCGTAGTCGAACGGCACCGTGATCAGGTAGTTGCCGGTCTGCCCGCCCGACATCAAGGTCTGCCCACCTTGCACGGGCATGGCGTTGCCGTTACAGCCCGCGCTCGGCCGCACTGTGCGCTCGCCGGGCGGCACGATGTCGGTCACGTCGCCCGTCATGCCGCCGCTGCCCGAGCCCGCGGCTCCGGCGTTTTCCGAGCTACTGCCGGCAGCGCCGCTGGCGCCGCCCTGTGGCTCCAGGATGGCCTCGCCGCCGGTGCGAGCCAGCTGCTCCGGGGTATCTTCGGACTCGGAGCAAGCCAGCGCTGGGGCACACAAAGCAAAGAGCAGGGAAGTGAGCAGTCGTCTCGCCATGCGGCTGCCGTACCACGGCCCCGGCCCGCGTTGCTCTGCGGAAACGGTCCCAGTTCCACCGAGAAACAACTTTGCAGGCTCGATGGAGCGAGAGGGAGCGGAGAGAGTTGCCCACCCCCCGTCCGTGCTCGGCGGCTGCGCCGCCTGCGCGCGGGCGGCCCCTCCCCAATCGGCGCGCGAGCGCGCCTCAGGGAGGGGAGGGGAAGAGCCGTCCAGCCACGGCCCTGGCAGCGGCACGCCGGCTACTTTGCTGGCGCCACTTCTTCGTGTTTGACGGCCGGCATCGAGCGCAGCGACTCCGCGCGCGAGCCGTTGAGGCGGGCGGTCTCGCTGCGGCTGCTGTCAGTGCGCAGCATGCCGTAGCGCTCGAGCCGCCGGTACAGCGTCTTGCGGTCGAGCCCCAGCACCAGCGCCGCCTGCGACTTGTTGCCGTGCACCGCCTCGAACACGCGCAGGATGTAGCGCCGCTCGATCTCCTCCAGCGACGGTAGCTCCGGAGCGCGCTCGATCAGATCTTCGCTGCGCTGCAGCTCGCGCACCTTCTCCGGGAGATCCGCCTTCTCCAGGCGGGGGCCGCGGGCGAGCACGGCGGCGTGCTCCATGTGGGTCTGCAGCTCGCGCACGTTGCCCGGCCAGGAGTAGCTCATCAGGCAGCGCTCGGCGTCGGCGCTCAGCTCGCGCGCCTCGCAGCGGCCACGCTCGGCGGCGCGGCGCAGAAAGTGGTTGGCCAGGAGCAGCACGTCGGTGCCGCGTGCGCGCAGCGGCGGCAGGCTGATGGCGAGCACGTTGATGCGGTAGTACAGGTCGGCGCGGAAGCGGCGCTCCTCGATCGCGGTCTCCAGATCCTGATTGCTGGCACAGATCAGCCGCACGTCGACGGGTAGCTCCTCGCTGGAGCCCGGCGGGCGCAGCAGCCGATCCTGCAGCACGTGCAGCAGCTTGGTCTGCAGGCTGGGCGAGAGCGCGCCCACCTCGTCCAGGAACAGGGTGCCGCCGCGGGCTCGCTCCAGGAGCCCGGGCCGCGCCGGACCAGCGCCGCCAGCCTGCCCGAACAGCTCACTCTCCAGCAGCGCCTCCGGCAGCGCGGCGCAGCTCACCGTCAAGAATGGGCCGCTGGCGCGCGCGCTGCGCGCGGCGATGGTGCGCGCCAGGAGCTCCTTCCCGGTGCCTGGCTCGCCGCTGATGAAGACGCCGGCGTCGGAGGCCGCCGCGCGGTCGAGCAGCTCGAACACGCTGCGCCTCCCCGGGCCCGCCCCCAGCAGCTCGCCCCGGGACTGGCTGCTGGCGAGGCCGCGCTGCAGCTCGGTCACCTTCTGACGCAGCTCCCGCAGCTCTCTCTGTTGCGCGCCCTGGCGCAGCGCGCGCTCCAGCGCCAGGCTCAGTCGACTCGCATCCAGCGGCTTGCTCAGCAGCTCACAGGCGCCGGCGCGTAGCGCCAGCGGCGCCTCGCTCTCTGCGCCCAGCCAGACCACCGGTATTCCGCGCTGTCCCAGCTGTATGGCGCCCTGCTGCGCGAGCTGCGCGTCGATCAGCACCACATCGATGGTGCGCTCTTCCAGCAGCTGCTGCGCTGCGCTCGCGTCCGCCGCGTACAATAGCTCGAAGCGCGAGCGCTCGAGGCCCTCCACCAGGAGCTGCTGCGTGCTCGCGTCGCCGTCTACGACCAGAACCAGGTGACTCATGCCGAACTCCGACCTCCGTCGTCTTGCAGGGTGTTTGAGGCCGGGTCCGGCGCGCGCATCGCGCTTTCCCACCGCCAACGACAGGAGTCCTGTCAGAAGTCGTTTATTCCCTGTTCATGTTCGCTTTTTCAGTGGCGAAATTCCGTCGCAAATTTCCCCATAATTGGGGAAAAATGGGGCATCCACCGATTCAGATGGGAACAGCGCCTCCGGTCACACGGCCGACAGTGGCCAGAGCTCCGCTGGCGGTCAGCGGCCGCGAAGGACTGCGCGGAGGCTGCTCGGAAGTGGCGCGGAAGCGGCTCAGAAGCGGCGCTGCAATGACAACTCGGCGCCGTCGCCCAGCAAGCGCGCTCCCAGCGCCAGGCTACCGCTGCTCTCGCTGGCAGACGGTGCCGTCAAGAGCAGCGTGACGCCGGCGCCCAGCGCGGCTGCGCCGATGCCCGCGCCGATGCCAGCCCAGGTGGCCTTGGTCCGTGCGCTCTGTGCCAGCTTCACGCCCGCAGGATTGCACAGCCCGGGGCGATCGGGCCGGCACTCGCGATCGGCGTCGCTGTCGTCGCCGCGCGCCAGCAGCGCCAGCACTCCAGCCGTGATCAAGCCGGCGCTGCCGGCACCCAGTAGCACCCAGCCCGCCGTCTTCTGCGTGCTCCAGCTCGGCTCTGGCCGCTGCTCGGCGGGCGGCGCGCTCAGCGGAACCGGCGGCGGTAGCGGCGCATCCTCCAGCGCGGGGATGACCACGCGCTCCTGCCGCGGGCCAGGCGCGATGGTGATGCTGGTGGACCACGGCTGCTTGCCGGGCGCGCTCACCTGCACCGTGTGCACCCCGGGGTCGACGGGGATGGCGGTGTTCCACACGGCTTCGGGGATGACCTTGCCGTCGCGCTGGATCTCCAGGGTGACGCCTGGCGGTGGCGTGACGTCGAGGGTGAGATAGCTGAGCTGTGCCTCCAGCGCGTCTGCGCTCTCCACGGCCACGCTCTCGCGCTCGTCCTTGCGATCTCTGGCGAGGTACGCGGCCTCGCGAAAGGTGGCCCAGGCGCTCGCGGTGCGGCCCAGCTGCTGGTAGCAGTCGGCCAGGTACAGCAGCGTGCCCACGCCTGGATCCAGCCGCTGGCTGGCCTCCAGCTTGGGGCACGCCTCCGCCGGCTTCTTGCTCTCCAGCAGCGCCAGGGCCTCGTTGAACAGGCTCTCCGCCGTGGCGCTGTCGCTGGCGGACTGTGCGCCAGCTGGGCAGGGCACGAGCGTGAGCGCGAAGCTCAGGCTGAGGACGCCGAGCGGAGAAGCAGTGCTCCGGACCATGCCCCGGAAGAAACGCGGTGACACCAGGTCACTTACGGCTGCCGAACTTGCTCTTGAAGTCGACGCTGTGGGACTTTTCGGGTGCCTTTGCTACCGGGGTGCGGGCGGCCGCCACCGGCTTCTTGCTGCTCGGCTTGGCTGCTCTGGGCTTGGCTGGCCTGGTGTCGAGCGGCTCCAGCGGCGCGCTCTCGGATGGCGCCGGGTCTGCCGTGGCCACCGCGATCTTGGGCTCGTCGGGGCTCGTGGGCTCGGAGGCGGGCTCGAGCGGCGCTATCTGGGGCGTGGCCTTCGCCTCGCTGGGGTCGCTTGCGTTGGGTGGCGCAGCGGGCGCGGCCGGTGGCGGTTGCAACGCGCTGGCGGTGGCCGGCTCCGACGGACTCCCCGCCAGCTTCAGCGCCAGGGTCACCAGCAGCGCGAGGCCCGCCGCCGCGGCGCCGGCCACGCTGAGCAGCCGCCGGGAGCCGCCGCGGGGCACGCCCGGGATGGCGCCAGAGTGCGTCTGGCCGAAGTTGGCCAGCGTCTGCTTGCGCTTGCCGGGGCTCTCGCTCGGAACCGGGCTGCGTGCCGCCACGGGCTCCAGGCCGCTGCTCTGCGCCTGCTCCGGATCGAGCATGGGCGGCGGCACGCTGGCCTGAAAGTCACTCCTGGTCATGCCCGCGGCTTCCAGCACGCGGCTGATGCGCTCGGCGTTACCGCGGGCGCGGCTCGGCGCAAAGGGCAGCAGCGCCAGCGCCAGCTCGCTCACGTTGGCGAAGCGCTTGTCCGGCTGCTTCTGCAGGGCGCGCATGGTCACGTCCGAGAGCGCCTTGGGCACGGTGGCGCGCACCTCCGACACGGGCCTGGCGTCCTCCAGCAGGATCTTGGCAGAGAGCTGCGGGATGCTGTTGCCCACGAAGGGGGGCTCGCCGGTCAGCGCCTCGTACAGGATCACGCCCAGCGCCCAGATGTCCGTGCGGTGATCGACGTCGCGCGAGCTCTTCATCTGCTCGGGCGACATGTACAGCGGCGAGCCCATCATCGACGACGTGCGGGTCAGGGACGCCGCCGACTTGCTCTCGGGAGCCAGCGTCTTCGAGATGCCGAAATCCAGCACCTTGATCTTGCGCGAGCCGCCCGCCTGCAGCGCCAGGAACAGGTTGGCGGGCTTGAGATCACGGTGGATGATGCCGTGCGCGTGAGCCTCGGCCAGCGCCTCGCAGGCCTGGATCACGTACAGCGCGGTGTCCTCCACGGCCAGGGGCCCGCTGGTCTCGATCACGCGCGAGAGATCCGAGCCCTCCAGGAACTCCATGACCATGTACGGCGCGCCGGACTCCAGCGTGCTCACGTCGATCACGCGCGCGACGTGCTCACTCTGGATCTTCACGGCGGCGCGGGCCTCGCGCAGGAAGCGCTCCTTGGCCTCCGCGTGTTTCACGAACTCTGGCAGCAGGAACTTGATCGCGACCCGGCGCTCCAGGCCGGGGTCGGTCGCCTCCACCACCACGCCCATTCCGCCCTCGCCGAGCACCCGCTCGATGCGATATTTGCCAGCCAGCATCTGTCCGGGTGCGACGGGGGAAGCGTCCATGCGAGATCTTTCGAGGCGGAAGCGCGCAGGTGCTCGAGGATGGGAGGGCTGCTCGCGCTTCTGGGTTAAGGCCGTTGAATCAGAGCCTAGCAGCCGCGCAGTAATACGGCACCACGCGCCGCTGCCTCCCAGTGAGCGCGGCGGGTGATGTGTGGGCGCCGTGGCCAGCGCCGCTCATGAAATGGCACAGTAGTGCGCCGGAGGCGGCAACGAGGGCGGCACCAAAGGTGCGCGCAGTCGCACCGTCACTGCTGCTGCCGGACCAGCCGCGTGATGTAGGTCTGCAGCGAGGTGGGACCCCGCTCGGGCGCTGTGGGCTGCTCTGGACCGGCATCCAGGGTCAGCGCGGTCATCGCCGCATACGAGCGTGCCGCCTGCTGGGAGAACCCGAGCGCCTCGAACGTGGCTTGCCAGCGCTCGCGCGGGATCGTCACCGTGCTCACCTGGCGCCCCAGCGCGGCGGCAAAGGCGCGCGCCACGTCCGCCGGCGAGTAGCGGCGCGGGCCCTCCACGTGCTGCACGCCCGTGCGCGACGCTGGCTCGAGGAGCAGGCGCGCGGCGGCCTGGCCGAGATCCTCCGGGGCCACCATCGGCAGCTCGAACTCGGCGGGATAAAATGTGTGCAAGACGCCCTCGTCGCGCGCGCTGTCGAGCGCGCTCGACCAGTTGCTCATGTAATATGCGCCGCGCATCACCCGGGTGGGCAGCTGGCGCGCCACGCTCTGCTCCAGCTCGTACAAAACGTTGAGGTCCCCCGCGCCGCGCCCGGGCCGCGCGCCATACGTCGAGGCAACCACCGCCTTCTCCAGCCCGCTCTCGCTCAGCGCACCGGCGATCGCTGCCGCGGTCTCCAGCTCCTCGCGCACGCTATCGCCCGTGGGGTCCGCCGGTGGGTTGAGCAGGAAAGCGCGCCTGCCGGTGCGAAACACCTGGCGCAGCGCCTCGCGATCGCGGACGTCGGCCACGGCGACGCGGGCACCCTGTGCCGTCCAGTGCTGTGCCTTGCTCGGGACGCGAGTAACGATCGTGACGGGCTCGCCGCGCGCCAGCAGCGCGCGCGCCACCGCTCCCCCGACCTGCCCAGTGCCACCCAGGATGATGTGCATGGCCTTCAACCCGCCGCTCGGGTCGTTGCGGGAGCGCCGTGCAGCCAGCGCGTGAAGGAGCCAAACGTCGCGCGGGCACCGGCGATGATCTGTTCCTCCAGCTCGCGCGAGGTGGCAAAGCGGCTCAGCGCGGCGCGGAAGGCCTGCCAGCTCTCGCCCGTGCGCGGCCCGTAGCATTCCAGGAAGCTGCAGGGCGCGCCATCGAGTCGCTGCCGCACGTGGCGAGCGATCAGCTTGCCGCCGAGGGTCGAGCCCTCCAGCACATACGCTCCGCCGGCTGCCTCGGCCACGGTGCTCCACCCGGGCGGCGCCGGACAGCGCGGCAGAGCCGTGGGCTCATCCACGCCGAGCTCGCGCAGATCGCGCTGGAGCAGCGGCAGCTTCTGGCGCTCTGCGCCCGTCAGCTCCAGCGCTTGCCAGACGCTTGCCTCGTGCAGCAGCGGCTCGACGACGGCGTAGAAGCCAAACGTGCTCGCCAGGTACTCGCGGTAGCCTGCCAGGCTCAGCTCCGGATCCATGACGCGGGTGGCCGCCTCGACCGCAGCGTGCTCTGCGGAGGTCTCGCGCTTCAACCGCTCCAGAATGTTGCCCCGCGCTGCGCGCCGCGAGCCAGGCGCAGGCTCGATGGAGCCAGGGGTAGGTTCGATGCCGATTCCAGATGCGCTCATGGGCGGGCGCGGTGCAGGGATCGTGCCGCCGCTCGCCGCTGGCTGCGCGGACCAGCCCGCGCGAGTTGATGGCGACAGGCCTGCACGGAGGTGCACTCGCGCCCGCGGCGATTTGGCGCGTGGCAGCCGGGACTCTGCGCGACGGGCTACGCCTGCAGCCGCGCGGCGGCCACTCCTCCAGGCAGCGCAGGGCTGCTGCCCGGGGTCAATGACGCACGCGAGAAGTGTGCGGACAGCTTGGCGGTCTCGGTCGGTGTGTAGTGCAGCTGCCGGACGGCATCTCGACCGCGTGCCGCACGCCGCTCCAGCTCGGCGAGCGGGGTCTGCATCAGCTCCAGGATGGCGGTGACGAGCGCCTCCGTGGAGCCAGCCGGCACGAGCCAGCCGCTCTCCCCGGGCTGCACGAGCTCCGGGATGCCTGCCACGTACGTCGAGAGCACGGGGCGGCCGAGCGCAAAGGCCTCCATGATCACCGTGGGCAGCCCCTCTGCAAAGCTCGGCAGCACCAGCGCGCGTGCGGCGAGCAGCTCCGCTTGCACGTGCTCGCCATCGAGCCAACCGGTGATGCGCACCCGCTCTTGCAGCCCGCGCTGAGCGATCAGCGCCTCCAGCTGCGGGCGTAGCTCGCCATCGCCCACCAGCACCAGCTGCGCGTCCGCGCCACGCTCCACGGCCTCGGCGAAGGCCTCGAGCAGCAACAGCTGGCCCTTCTGCGGGTGCAGCCGCCCCACCGAGACCAGCACCCTCGAGCCTGGATCAATCGGCCTGGCGCGCTCGAACATCTCATCGCCCACGGCGCAGTGGACGACACGGATCTTGTCCCAGTGCGCTGGCTCCAGCCAGCGCCGAAGCTGCGCGGAGCCATAGTGGCTCACCGCCACCACGAACGCAGCGTCCGCGGCCTTGCTGGCCAGGGAGAGCCCTACCGGCGCGTCGAACTCATCCGGCCCGTGCACGGTGAACGAATAGCTGGGGCCGCCCATGGCGCGCATGATCTGCGCCACGGCGGTGGGGTTCGTGCCGAAGTGAACGTGGACGTGATCGACGGCGCGCTGCCGCATCTCGTCCAGCAGCAGCAATGCTTCTGCAAAGTACGCCAGGTGCCGCGTCAGGCCCCGCTGGGAGCCACGCGCCAACTTCAGCGATTTGGCCAGACCCCGTCCGAGCGCCAGCGGCTGCCGCGGTACACTGCGCGCCAGCGCCCGCAGCCAGCGTGCGAGCGGTTGCGAGAGCACGCGGAAGGTTTGCGCGTCCTCCGTGCGATCGTCATCGTCGACGATCGCGTAGGGCGTCGCGCGGATGGCGAAGCGCTCCACGCGGCCGAGTTGGCGTTCCAGCTCGCTCAGCTCCCGCCGGATGAACGTATGGCTAACGGAGGGATAGTTGGTTGTGAGATAGGCGAGCTTCATGAGGCTACTGCACCCTGGCACGAAGCGCGCGGCGGCGCTCGTTCGTCGCTGTCACGAATCCTGGTGAAACACGAACAGACCGAGTGGCGGGCGCGAAGTCGGCTCGCGTTCAGCCTACGCGAGCCTGAACGGCGCCAAGTTCAGCTCACTGTCATGCGCAAGTAATTGTCACGCGCACGTAATTGTAACGAGCAGGTGACGCGCACGCTTCGCGCGCTTGACCCACCAGATCCAGACGCCGGTAATGCTGAGCGCTACGATGACTAGACCGAGCGTGCCAACGAAGATGCGGTAGGGCAAGCCCAGGCTCCGCACCGATGCGAAGTGCAGCTGGTAGACCCAGGTAGTCAAAGTGAGGCCTGCGTTCTCACCGGTGGGTGCATCAAAGCCCAGTAGCTGTCCGCTCTGCCCATCCAGCCACACCGTGGTGGCAGCGTTGCGATCGGACACATCGAGCGAGCTCTCCACTTGATAACGGAAGGCTCCGATCTCGGGCTGGTAGACCAGGCGTCGCTCGGACAGCACCTCGAAGCCGCGTTCACTCGCCTGCGCGGCCATCAGCTTTCGACCGCGCTGATGCGCTTCGCGCCAGTCGAGCTGCGGCTCGGCGCGCGGCGCCGGATGCCTGGCGAGCCGCTCGTACGTTCGCTCCTGCGAGCCAAACGCGGCGGTCATCACCGGCGCGTACACCGGGCGCAGGTTGAGGCCGACCGCAGACCAGGCGAACGCCAGTAGCAGCCCCCAGACCCACAGCCCGCTGGCACGATGCCAGGTGAACACCCAGGAGAAGAGCTGGCCTCCGCGCAGCAGCCACGCTGGCTTCCAGCGCTCGAGCCACACCAGCGGTCCGCGCCGCCC
Source organism: Polyangiaceae bacterium (assembly GCA_025937895.1). GTDB lineage: Bacteria > Myxococcota_A > Polyangia > Polyangiales > Polyangiaceae > SZUA-265. Next base: position 14,074 of record JAICQL010000037.1, read on the forward strand.
CTGCGCGCGTGAGGGTGGCAAGGTGAGGTAGCCGCCGATGAAGCAATCGAGGGTCCAGAGCAGCGCGACGATGCCGAACAGCGTGCTGCCCACTTCGCCCAGCGCCAGCGAGAAGTGCAGGCGATAGAGGAACGGCATCAGGTTCGGCAAGCCCTGCGACAGCTCACCCCAGCGCCGTGAGCCCAGCAGGCGGCCCGTGTACGGATCGAGAAAGAACTCGTCGTCACCCTCGTGGGGTACGCCGGGGAAGGGGACTGCAGGAAGCAGCGCGGCCACGCCCTCGCGGCCGTCGAAGAGCACGCGGTTTGCCAGCAGCCCTGCCGGCAGCTGGCGCTGCAGCGCCTCGCGCTGCGCAAATGGATCGAGCCGTGGGGCGCCAGGTGAAGGCGGCTGCACCTGGTACAAGCCCGGGTTCAAGAGCTGGTCCAGCTCGTGATAGAAGGCGAGCAAGCTGCCCGTCAGCCCCGCCACCACCAGAAAGACCGTCATCGACAGGCCGGCGTAGCGGTGCACCCAGAGCGCCAGCACGCGCAATGAAGCACGGCTGCGCGCGCGGCGCAGCGCTCTGCGCCGTGGGGCGCCTGACGTTTCGGCGTGGCTCGGCTGGACGGCAGCAGGAGAGATCATCGCGTGGCTCGGGCGGCCTTCGTCGCGCGAAGGGCGCCCGCTGTCAATTGCCAGCGGTCCGGCGACGTCTGGCGCCGGCGCGCGGCAGCGCGCGTGCCACGAAGCGCAGCTCAGCGCAGCTGCAGCACGCGCAGCGACCAGCCGCGCGTGTCGAGCAGGTGCCGCGGCTGCGCCGGGACGCTGATGTCGTACAGGCTGGTGGCCGAGTAGTCGCCCGCGGGCACCAGCAGCAGCGGCCGCTCGGAGCTGCCCCCGGAGTACGCAGCGCCCGCGTTCCAGTCGATGCCCTCGACCATCGCCGCCTGATTGCTGGCAAGGTCGTAGGACCAGAAGCGCCAGTTGGCACCGAAGGCCACTCCTTGCACGTCGTCCGTGTCGGCGGCGCGTTCCGGGTGAAACACTGCGAGCAACGCCTGGCCGCCACCCAGATAGCGCAGCTCGCCGCCCTCGCGCCCGCCCGTCACGCTGGCGATCGAAAACAGCGCCTCGGCGCTGGACTCACCTGCCGCGATCCGGGCCACACAGGTAGCGGGCTGAGCGAGCAGCGCGGCACCGCTCGGTGCGAACACCCAGCTGGAGAAGTACAGATTACCCTGTTCATCCTGGGTGCCGAAATCCAGGCCGGGACAGGGGGCCTCGAGCAGCTCGACCAGGGTATCGGTGCGAGTGTCGAGCACGGCAATGCTGGAGCTCGGCGCGAACTCGAAGTAGGTCTCGTCGGACCAGTAGATGGGCTGGTACAGGTACGGGCCCCGCAGCAGCGCTGCACGATCGGCGTACGCGGGCACGGGCCGGAGCGCCCCTCGAGCGCCGAGCTCCGGCAAGGCCAGGGTGCCCGTGATGGCCATCTCGCTCGGATCCCAGATGATGATCTCGCTGGTGCCGTTCATCAGGTAAGCCTTGCTGGAGCTGATGAAGGAGTTCACCCAGAAGCCGAAGTCGTTGAGGCCGTAGCTCTGAAAGCTGAGCCTGCCCGTCTCGACCAGCGTGCCCGAGTCGACGGAGAAGCGGGTGATGGTCAGCCCGTCCAGCTCGGTCACGAACAGCGCGCCATCGTGCGCCCAGAAGTCGGCCTGACCCGGAAACTCGCGCGCCTGGCCGTAGTCGATGGTGACGCCGTCGAGCGAGCTCAGCAGGCTGACGTAGGAGGAGGTCTCGTCGCCGCTCGAGACCAGGCTGGTGACCGCGAACAGGCTCTCCGCCGGCTCTGGAGTTGCTACCGGTGTCATCTCGTCTGGCGTGTCCAGGGCAGGCGTGGCCGGATCCATGGGCGGCGCGCTCGTGGCAGGCGTGGCCGGCAGCGTCACACTGCCTTCTGGTGCGCTGCTGTCTGAATCGCCACGGGTGGCTGCGGGAACGAAGCGGCTGGAGTCGCTGCAGGCCAGAAGAAGCCCACAGACGACGGTGGCGCAGAAGCGAGGATTCACGCGGCCTGCATATCAAATTGATATAGATTATCAATACCGTAGAATGCGCCGGATTACCCGCTAACCCGGTGAAACACCCGGGGACCCGCCGCTGCTGGTCTGCTCTCCCTGAGCGCGCCTCTGACCCTCCTCCGGGGAAAATCAGGGGTGGTCCCCGATGGTAGGGCTGAGGCCCGGAGCGCATGCTGTCTTCGTGGGAGCAAACGCCGCCAGCGTGGCGCGCAGCGCCGCTCGCCACAGGAGAAGCATCATGGCATCGAAGGGTTACAGGTCAGCTGGGGCACTGCTGGTGATCTTGGGCGCGTTCGCCGGCGCCTGTGAGACCAATGCGGCGGGCACGCCCCCGGCCGCGGGTGAGCTGGCCATCGAGTGGCAGCCCCCGCCCGAGGCGCCGGAGGCGAGCCCCCGGCTGGAGCTGGAGGTTCGCAAGGTGAGCGGTGGGGCGGCGATCCGCAGGCGGATCGTGCTGGGCGCCACCTACGGGCGGCAGGCGCGCCTGGCATTGCCTCCGGGCGTGTACGCCGTCCAGGTGAGCTCGGCCGCGTTGCAGCCGGGCGCAGTCAACGAGCAAGCCGTGCCCGTGGCGGCCACACAGCTGCAGCTGCCCCCACCCAGCACCGTGCTGATTTCGCCGGCGAGCACCGCCCGCGCGCGCATCACCCTCGCCGACGCCGACGCCGGTCCAGTCGCAAGCCTCCATGTCCACAGCCCCACCACGGTGCAACACTCCGGCACAGCCGCGCGAGAACCGCAGCCATATTGAAATTGGCTGTCAATTTCAGTCTGCCATGGTAAGCCAGGCGGATGTCGAAAACGAGAGCATTCGCCTGGTACGGGGGCCTCACGCGCGGAGCGGCCGCCCTCGCCGTGCTGTCGAGCCTGGCCTGTGGAGCCGACGAGAGCCGCCTGGTCTTCGCGGAAGATCCGCTGCAACCGGGCGAGCCCCCGCCGCCGGATGAGGCGGAGGGCCCGCCGCTGTACGCGATGCTCACGCAGATCATCACCCCCGACGACGATCGCACCGTGTACATCTATCTGAGCACGTCGCTGGACATCGCGGAGGTCGATCTAAGCCAGGCGCGCGAATATGCGGGAGTCACCAACTTCAACGCGGTGGGCGGCCGCATCCTGGTCTCCAGCGGACAGGCGCCCACCATCACCGAGTTCGAGATCACGCCCGATCTGCAGTGGATCGAGGGGCGCACGGTGGGCTTTGACCGCTATCCGCTGACCGACAACGCCAACTGGTATTATCAATTCGTGCGCGACGATCACACCGCGTACCTGCCGTACGACGGCTACAAGCGTGTGGTGTGGGATCCGACGGACATGGTGATCCTCGGTGATCGGGAGGACACGACCCTGGTGCCGCAGATGGGCTCGTTGCTGCTCGAGGCGGGCGGCAACCGCAACGGGCTGCGCGTGGACGGCAGCGTGTACCAGTCGTTCTTCTGGCGTGACGAGGACTGGTTCCAGTTCGGCTCGGAGTCGGTGATCGTGTCGTACGATCCGGTGACGCACGCCGAGAGCAGCAAGCTCACGGTGCCCTGCGCGGGGCTGGCCATCGCCACGGCGGACGAGGCGGGCTACACGTACTTCGGCAGCTGGGATTATCTGCCCGGCCTGGCCCTGTACGGCGAGGGGCCCGCTCCCTGCGCGGCACGGCTCACCCCCGATGGCGAGCTGGATGAAGGGTGGACCAGCGATTTCACGCAGCTCACCGGCGGCCGCTACATCACCAACTTCCGCTACGTCGGCGGGGGGCGCGCCGTGGCCAACGTGTTCCACGCGGAGGAGATGGACGTGGACTTCTCCCAGCCGATGGACCCGGAGGTGGTCAGCAACCTGTGGATGTCGGGGCCACAGTGGCGCTTCTGGAGCTTTGATCTGAACGCGCAGACGGCGCAGCCCGTCGAGGGGGTCACGGTCGAGATCGGCTCCTCCGCGCAGTTCGCGGTGCTCGACGGCAGAACGTTCGTCTTCCTGCCTTACGGGGACCAGGCGCGCAGCAAGATCTACGAGATCGACGAGGCGGGCGTGGCCGTGGAGCACCTGGACGCTCCGGGCGACGTGTTCAAGTGGATTCGCGTGCGCTGAGCGCTGGCTCGCGTGGGCGGAGCTGGCGCGCTCGGCTCGCCTAGTCGAGGTCGAGGTCGAGGTCGAGGTCGAGGCGCAGCGTGACCTGAAGTTGCGGGCGGCGCGCGCCTCCGCCCGGCGCGGCCGTGAACGCCGGCACCGCGCTGGCGCTCAGGCTCATCGGCAGTCCGAGCCGTGGCGCCAGCACCAGCGCACCGCCGAGCCCCGCTGCCAGGCCCGCCGCAGCGAGTGCGTGGGTGCCGCGAGCGCCGAGCCCGCTGCCGGTGCCGAGCAGGTAGCCGCCGCCGCCGAGCAGCGCGCCCAGGGTTGCACCGGCGTCCAGCGCGCGCACCCAGCCGATCGAGGGCTCGAGCCAGCGCCCTAGCAGCGAGCTCAGTAGCACGCCTGCTTCCAGCCCGATCGCGGTTGCGAGGCTGGCGTGATCGTCGCGCAGCGCCGATGCTGGCGTGAGCGCGCTCGCCGTCAGCCCCGCCAGCGCGCCAGTCCACAAGGTCACGCTGCCGGTGAAGGCGGCCCGGCCCGGGCCACTGGGGCTGAGCGCGTAGCGCAGCATGCCCACTGCCAGGCCGGCGCTGGCGCCGCTCCACAGCAAGGTGGCGCGGCCCGCGCTCAGCCAGGGCTCGCCAGCGGGCCCCTGCGCGTGCGAGCGCCACACCCACGCCGCAGCAATCTCGAAGCCGATCAGCGAGTCCGTCACGAGCGCCTGGGGCAGCCCGAGCGGCCAGGCGCCTGCATGGTCGAGCCACGCGGTCGCCCCAGCGCCGAGCGCCGCTGCTCCGGCAGCGGGCAACAGCAAGCTCAGCGGGGAGCTGCCTTTGCCGAGCTCGTGCACCCACACCCCCGTGAGCCCGCCGTACGCCACGCTGGCGGCGTACAGCTGCGCCAGCTCATCGCTCGTGCGCCTCGCCGCTGCTGGAGCGGCCGCACCGGTCTCTGCGCGCGCCGGCGCAGAGGGCGTGGCCAGCGCCCCTCCCGCGATGGCTGCCAGGAGCCAGGACCTGCCGAGCGCTGCCGTTCGCCGGAGCGAGGCGCAGCGGCGCGCTGGCGCGCCGCTGGCTGAGGGCCACATCACGAGCTCTCCACGCGCGGCCGGATCACTCTTCGGGTACCGGGATGCGCCCGATCATCTCGAAGTCACCAGCGGGCGCGAGGGCATGATGGCGAGGCAGACCCTAGGCAGCCGAGCGAAGCAGAGTCAACGGTCAATGAGCGGTGCGCGCTGCGCCCGGCACGAGCAAAGCTAGTCTTCCTGCAGGTCGACCCGCGCAAAGCGCGGGTTGACGATCGTGTTGTGCACGCTACCGAAGGTGTAGCTGATACCCAGCTCCAGCACCGCCGTATAGCTGGTGGGCAGCTGTGCGGTGTCCAGCAGCAGCTCCCGATCCGTGATCGTACGGCGGCGCAGGTTGATCAGATCGCGCACCATGGCGGCCTCGCCCGTCAAGGTGACGGCCAGCCCCTCCACCAGGCGCAGCGCCAGGGTGATGCCGGTGCTCAACCGGAACTTTTCCGGACGGGATGCAAAGCTGTTGAGCTGACCGATCCACTGCCAGCTGCCCCATGGCTGGTTGACGTCGGCGATCACGGAGAGCGCATGGTAGGGCAGCAGCTCGCGCCGCTTGCCCTGCTGGTTCGGTTCTGCATACCAGTTGACCCAGGGCCCCAGCTGGTAGGCGAAGCGCAGCTGCTGGCTGGCGTTCTCGGAGTAAGGAAACAGGTTGAGCTCAATCAGCGGTCCGTAGCGGATCTGCAGCTCCAGGTTCTCGTAGTCGCTGCGGCGCGCCTCCGCCACGCTGCCCAGCGACCAGTGCTCGCCCAGGGAGAGCGCGTGCAGCGCGCGGAGCTGCCACTGATCGTTGCGGCCACGAACGCGCGAGCCATCCTCCAGGAGAAAGCCGCTGACGGATACGGTGTGCGCTGCCAGCACGCGCAGCTTGCTGCTCTCGGTGATGCGCCAGATGCTCAGCGAGGTGCTGAGCGCCGCGAAATAGCGGCCGCTCTCGCCTTCGGTGTTGCCGCTCAGCTCGGGCGCGAGCACCCAGAAGTCCCAGGGGTCCAGCACGTGACCGAGGCTCTCGGCGCCCCGGGTGGGCAGCCGTAGCTCGAAGGCCATGTCGTGGGCGGAGCCCGCCAGCTCCGCCTGCAGCGCCCGCAGTACCAGCTGCAGCAGGCGCTGGCGCAGCGCGTGCTCCGTGTCGCCGGGCGCTCCCACGAACGAGAGGGGCGAGCTGCGCGTGTGCAGAGCGCCCGAGCCCGGCGCGTGCAGCGATACCGAGAAGCGCTCGCCGCCGTTCGCCGAGCGCTGCCGCACCACGAGCAAGGTGAGCACACCCGGCAGGTGTGGATCGCGCACCAGATCGAAGTAGCTCAGCTCCTGCCGCAGATAGTCCTCGAAGCACTCAGACGGGCAGCTCAGAAAGAGCCGCAGGCGCGCGGTCTCGCTGGCGGAGGGTCCGGAGCTGGCGCTGCTGAGCAGCGCGGTGGCTCGTGGCGCAGCGCTCGCCGGCGGCACTGCGCCCGGTGCTGGAACGGGGCCTGCCGGCGGAGCGAGGACGGGCGCAGCAGACAGAGGCTCGGCTCCCGCGCGGGGTTGCAACTGGAGCGGGCGCGCAGCACGCGCATCCAGCGAGAGCAGCAGCGCGACGAGCGATAGTGCCACCGTGATGCAACGGTCCGCGGCCATCATGCGACATCGCCCCGGCTTGGCAGCGGCGACGCCTGAAGCTCAGCTTTGCGACCGTCCCCGCTGTCAGCGCGCGTGTCCCAGGCGCGTGACAATGCCGCAGTTACGATCTCGGGAATGTGGAGGGCAGGGCGCTCTTCAGCCCAGGGGGGATCCTCGTTGACAGCTCGCCGCACGCCAACGTACTGCTCGCACGACGATAACAGCATCCGTTATCAGTAGCGGGCCGTGGCGGCGCTGACCAGGCCCAGTGACGCTGCGCGAGGCTGTGCGAGCCTCGTGCCCCCGAGCGCGCTCCCCGGTCACCGCTGCGGGTGAGCCAGCGTCTCTTTCATTTTGGCACCAATTATGAGACCAGGAATCATTAGCTTTTGGGGCCCGGTGTGAAGTCGATTCAGCTGTTCTGCTTTCCGTATGCAGGCGCGAGCGCGGCCGTCTACGCCAGATGGAAACGGCGGCTTCCGGACTGGATCGAGCTCTCGCCCGTCGAGCTGCCCGGGCGCGGCCGGCGGATGGCCGAGCCGCTCTGCACCACCTTGCCCGAGTTGCTCGCTGCCGTGGCGCAGCAGGTGCAGCCTCGTCTTGGCCAGCCCTACGCGCTGTTCGGCCACAGCCTGGGAGCGCTGCTGGCATTCGAGCTGGCGCTGCAGCTCTCGAGGCAGCAGGCGCCACCGCCGCTGCAGGTGTTCGCCAGTGGCGCCCACGCGCCCTCGCGGCGGGATACCGAGCGCTTTGCGCGGCTGCACACCGACGCGGAGCTGCGCGAGGAGCTGACCCGCTTGCAGGGCACCCCTGCCTGCGTGCTGGAGAACGCGGAGCTGATGGCGCTCACCTTGCCGATCCTGCGCGCGGACTTTCAGGTCGCTGGCGGCCATTGCTGTCAGGCCGGCGCCTGCATCCGCGCGCCACTGCACGTGCTGGCGGGCACGGAAGACAGCACCACCCCCGAGACCTTGAACGCATGGCGCGAGCATACCCGGGGCGAGTTCCTGCTGAGCATGTTGCCCGGCGGCCACTTTTTCCTGCAGTCGCGCGAGGCCGAGCTGTTGCAGCTGGTGGAGCGCACGCTGAGCCGGCGCCTGGCCGAGCTGGAGCGCGGGCGCGCCCCCGGCTCCGGCCTCGGCGATGGGGAGGGCTTGCTGCCGGCGCGAGGCGCTGCGCGTGCACCTGGCGCCGAGCTCGGGGGCGGGGAGTGATGGTCGTGGCGCGCGTGGACGCGGAGCACGCGGACGAGCCTGGCATGCGCTGGCCGCTGATGGTCTTTCCGCGTTCGCTCGCGGCGCGCTCGGCGCCCCCTGCCGAGGCGCTGCGCGAGTGCGTGCGCCGCTACCTGCCGCGCCTGGGCAGCATCTTGTTCCGGGGCTTCGGGGTGCTCGACCCGCCGGCGTTCCGCCGCTGGGTGGCGGCTTTCGGCGCGCCCGTGCTGGAGCCCTGGGGCAGCTCCTGCGTGCTCGGCACGGAAGCTGCCGTGCCGGGCAGCGGCGCGCCGGCCCCCGGCGGCGTGTTGCACCAGGCATATGCGCACACCCCACGGTGGCCGGCAAAGCTGTGGCTGCACTGCCCTGCGGCGCACGGCCCGGAGAGCCTGCAGCTGGCGGACGGGCGCGACATCTGGCAACGCTTGCCCGAGGGTGCGCGCCGGCTCTTCAGCGAGCGCGAGCTCGTCTACGAGTACGAGCTACAGACGGGCGCGAGCAAGCTCGAGCCGCTGCTCGTACGGCTGCGCGCACGGGGGCTGCGCTGCGAGCCCACCCCGGCAGGGATCAGCGCAAGCCAGAGCGGACCGGTGGTGCTGGCCGATGCCGTGACGGCGGAGCTGTCCTGGTTCAATCAGGTGCACCTGTTCGCATCGCCGCAGCTCGAAGCTCCCGGTACGCTGCGGTGGTGCGACGCGGCGGGCAGGCGCTGGAGCGCCAGCGTTCGCCTTGCTGACGGTAGCGGCATCGATCGCGCCCTGCTCGCACAGGTGCACGAAGCCGTGGAGCGCTCGCGGTTCGTGGTGCCGTGGGAGCCGGGCGACGTGCTCTTGCTCGACAACCAGCTCACGGCGCACGGCTGGCAGGCTGCGCCCGGGCAGCATCACGCACCCGCAGCGGCGCTGACCGAGCCCCGCTCCTACTCGGTACGCTCCGCGGCAGGCGAGCCGCGGGCGCATCATCCAGGCGAAGAGCCCGGCTGCTGACGGGGTGACCGGCTGAGGCGCGCGAATGAGCGCTCCTCGCGGCAAGGCCGGGGTGGCCCACCGCTCAGGTACTGGTCAAGCGTGCGGCCTTGCCGTAGGGTCAGCGCTGTTTGCCTGGCGCAGCCAGGGCAGCGAGATGAACGGCGCCGATCGACTCAACCGGGTGGGGCTCAAGGCCACCGTCCCGAGGCTGAAGGTCCTGCAGGTCTTCCACACGCACGAGCGCCGTCACCTCTCGGCGGAAGACGTGCACCGGCGCATGGTGGAACAGAAGTCGGATGTGGGTCTGGCCACGGTCTACCGCGTGCTCGGGCAGCTGACGGATGTCGGCATCCTCACCCGCAACACGTTCGAGTCCGGCAAGGCCGTGTACGAGGTGCGCGACGGCGCCCATCACGATCACCTGATCTGCCTGCAGTGTGGCCGGGTGGATGAGTTCGCCGATCCGGTGATCGAGGAGCGGCAGAAGGCCATCGCGCAGTCGAGCGGCTACGCCGTGGCGCAGCACCAGCTGGCGCTGTACGGCTACTGTCCGGAGTGTCGCAAGCCGCAGAAGAAGGAGCCGGCGCCAGCGGGCGAGTGAGCGGCGCGCGGCCGCGGGCGGCCCGCGCAGCGGCGCCAAGCCGAGCGGTGCGCGCTCAGGCGGGGCCCAGCGTGGTCACGTCGATGTGCTCGGACAGCGCCTGGCGCTCCGTCTCCGAGCCGTGTTCCATCAGGTCCAGCAAGCGCCACATGCGCCACAGCCGGTGCCACTGCGCGTCCACGTCGGCAGGTGCCGTGTCCTTCACGCGGCGCATGAAGGCCTGCGCCGCGGCCAGCGACCACTTGGTGTGGCCGTCGGCGTAGTTGTCGATGCTGTTGTGCAGACGGTGCGCCAGCGCCTTCCAGGTCGCGCCCTCGCCCTCGGCCGCTTTCCAGGCCTCGAAATGCGCGCCGCCGACCCCGGAGGCCTCGATGCCCAGGTTCGTACCCAGGATCTCGGGCAGGAAGCGGCGCGTATTCAGCGACACGGCGAGCTTCGCGAGGGAGCCTGCCGCCACATCGAACAGCTGGTACAGGCGCAGATCCGTCTTGGGCAAGAAGATGTCCGGACCGAGCTCTGCAAAGGCATGGCGGAAGATGCGGCAGTGATTCCAGGTCATGCGCCCGTCGCCGTGCTCCGAGGCATAGATGCGAAAGAGCCAGCCGTACTCTTCCCGCCCGGCGCGCTGCACGTCGGCGAAGCCCTGCAGCCAGCAGCCATCGAAGATCGCCCCGATGCAGCGCTTCAGGTCTGTCTCGCCTGCCGCGGCCGTCTCCGGGGCGAGCTTTTCCACGCGCGCCCGCACGTTGCGGGCATGCTGCTCGGCTACCAGCTCGGCAATGCCCCGCTCGGAGTACCGCGGTGGCGTGCGCGAGTTCAAGCGCTCGTCGCTTTCGAAGGCCCTGCTCAGCTTCTGCATCACCTCCTCCATGAAGATTCTGCCGAACACGTACATGGCGGGGTGCAGATCGGCGTTGGCGAAGCAGCAATACAGCTCGCTGTTGGACAGGCTGCCGTAGCGAGCGAGGGCAAACTCGGCCAGGCTCTCCGGATCTTGCGGCGCACGGTAGCGGCCCTCCAGCTCCAGTGCGTCGGGGCGCGGGGCGCGCTCGGCAGCGGGGCTGTCTCCGCGCCGCGGCAGCCCCGCGATCCACTCGCGCAGATCATTGATCTCCGCGGCAGTGAAGGCGTCGAACATGGGCCCGTCGATGGAGAGCGAGTGGGTGAGCAAGCGGCTCCTGTCGGGAGCGCCCGGCTGCACCAGAGGTGACGCCGCCAGGACGTCGAGCAGTAGCTCATGCTGATCCGCCCCGGCCAGCATCAGCTCTTCAACGCTGTGTTGCCCGAGGCGCACGCTGGCGTGGTGCTCCGCGGAGAAGCGCGCCTTGCGCCGGATGGCCTCCAGCACGAACTCTCGCGGGGTGAGCGGCACGTTGCGGCCGCACATGGCGTCATGCCAGCGCACGTACGAGCGCTGAGCGGCCGCGAAGCCACGGGCGATGCGCCGGCGAGCCCCGGCCTCCGGCCGCTCGTCGAGGGCGTGTGCCAGCGCCTGGCGCGCCAGCGCCCCCAGCGCCTCGCCGTCGTGCAGCTCGAAGTAGCGCAGGCACGCGCTGCGCACCTGCAGCTCGGGTGCCAGCGCGCTCAGCAGCGGGCAGGGGCCCACCATGGTCATCCACAGGTTGAAGCCCACGGTCTCCAGCGAAAGGCTCGTGGGAAAGAGCCCGAGGCCGAGGCCCAGCAGCGCGTGCTCGTAGGAGAGCTCCGTGCAGGGCGCGGACTCCTGCCACTCCCAGCGCGTGATGCTCTCGGGCGGGCTGCCCAGGCTCTGTAGCAGCGCCGCGTAGCGCTGCGCGTAGGCCTCGCCCGTGCCGGGATCACCGAAGCGCAGCATGAGCTGCCGCAGCATCCTCATGCCGACCTCGCTCTCGACGGCGTTGGCCTGCACGCTGCCCCGCAGCCAGGCGCCGTCGGCGAGGCCCACGGGGCCAAACTCGCGCGCTACCCGCGCCGGCCAGCTCCAGGCAAACTCCACCTGCGGCAGCGCCGGCAGGCTGCTCCTGGCCCAACCCACCAGCGCGTCGGCAAAGGCCTCGGCAGAGTCAGTGGCGGGCAAGGCTGGCAGCGGCGCGCGCTCCAGCTGCCCGGTGACGAGCTCGAACGCCGGCAGCAGGTAGTGCACGTTCTCCTCGAGATCGACGAACAGCCGGCAGAACAGCTCGCGCGGGGTGCACGGGCGCTGCGCGCGCTGCACGCTGCCGCCAAACTCGGGCCAGGGCGAGGCGTTGAGAGCGCCGCTCATATCGCTCAGAGCACGAGCGCCTGCGCCGCGAGCGGCGCAGCTGGGTTAGCTCTGTCGCTTGTCGGTGGCCGCTCTGAGTGCCAGTAGATGGGCGCCCCTTGCGCGTCCACCGGATAGACCTGCCGCCCCACGATGGCGTTGCAGATCACGGCCGAGCGCCACGCGGCCAGGCTGAGCTGGGCGTCAGCGATGCCGTGCGAGCAGCGACCGGCGTTCTGCATGTAGATGCGCTGCTCGGGCGCGCCATCCCAGATGACACTGAAGTCCTCGCGCAGCCGCGGGTTGCCCTCCGCATCGCGCGGCATGCGCTCGGCGATCGGGCTCAGGCACTCCGGCAGCCGGTAACGATATCCGGTGGCCAGGATCACCACGTCCGCGTCGAGCGCCTCGGTCTGACCCGTGAACGCATTGTGCGCAAACAGCCGGAGCTCCGCGCGCTCCCGGCGCATGCCCCGCACCTCGCGCTCCGGCAGGATGCGGCAGACGGGCCCGCGCTGCTCGACGCACTCCAGCTCGTACAGCCGCTGCGAGATCTGGCTCAAGGTCAGCGGCGAGATGCCGTCACCCGCGAGCTTCTGCTGCGGCACCAGCTGCCGCCGGCGCTCCTCGGGCAGGCGGTGGAAGCTGCGCACATAGTCGGGCGTGAAGAGCTCGTTGGTGAACGCCGTCTCGTCCAGCGGACTGAGGTTGGAGCGGCGGGTGATCCAGTCGATGCTGGCGGCCTGCCCCAGGCGCCCGCTCAGCAGATCCAGGCAGATCTCTGCGCTGCTCTGGCCTCCGCCCACGATCGCCACCCGGCGCTTCTCGACGGAGAGCTGGCTGTGCAGGTAGCTGCTGCTGTGAAAGCACTCGCGGCCGAGAAACGCCTCCAGCCCGGGCGGCACGTGCGGATGCAGGCCGGCGCCGATCACCAGGTTGCTGGCGGGGAGCCACTCCCGGGTGTTGTCGAGGCGCACCACTAGCTGGCCGTTGCGCACGGCCACCTCTCTCACCTCGCAGCCGAAGCGCAGGTTGGGGAGCTGCTCAGCGACCCAGCGCAGGTAGCTGGCAAACTCCACGCGCAAGACGCGCGGGTACTCGGCGTTCAGAAAGCGGTAGAACTGTCCTCGCTCCACCAGATAGGCGAGGAAGCTGAAGCGGCTGGTCGGATCGGCGGGCGTGACCAGATCCTTGAGGAACGAGGTCTGCATGCACGAGCCCGCCAGCATCATGCCCGGATGCCACTCGAAGCTGCCGGCGCGCTCGAAGAAGCGTGACCTGACGTCATGGATCGGGCACAGCAGGGCGGCCAGACTGAGATTGAATGGGCCAACACCAACGCCCACCACATCGAACCCTGTCGTCTTCATCCGAGCCTCACTGGCGTGGATAGCCAGGCACGGCCTAGTTGTAAATAGGAATTGTTATCATGTAGAGAGAGACGACCCCTGAGACATGACCGCTCCACGCCTCTCGCCAGCGCGCCGGATGACATGAAACTGCTGCTCCTGCTCACGCAGTCTTCGCGGCCACTGCTGCTCGGCGCGCTGCTCACCAGCGTGCTGGGCGGCGTCGGCGGCACCTGGATGGTGGCAGCGATCCATCGCGGCCTGGCGGCGAGCAGCGCACAGCTGCCGCGGCTGGGACTGGAGTTTGCAGCCGGCAGTGTGCTCGTGCTGCTCCTGCGCTGGGCATCTCGCTCGCTCTTCGTGGAGCTCAGCCAGAGCACCATGGAGCGGCTGCGCAGGCACATCAGCGCGCGCGTGGCTGGCGCGCCATATCGCCAGATAGAGGCAGCGGGCACGCCGCGGCTGCTGGCTCTGCTGACGGAGGACGTGGCCACGGTCGCAGAGTTCTTCGTGATCTTGCCGCGCCTGGTGCTGCAGGGCGCGGTGGTGCTGGGCTGCCTGGGCTACCTCACCTTGCTCTCCTGGCGTGCCTTCAGCCTGGCGCTGCTGGGCGTGCTCCTGGGCTCCTGCGGCAGGTACCTGGGCACGCGGCGCGCCGGTGAGCACCTGCGCCGCGCGCGCGGCGCGGAGGACGAGCTATACGGTAGCCTTCGCGGCCTGCTCGCCGGCGCCAAGGAGCTCAAGCTGCACGCGGGGCGGCACCGCGCCTTCCTGGCCGAGGTGCTGGGCGCTGGCGTGGAGCGCGTCAGGCAGGAGCGGACGCGCGCGGATGAGCTGCATCTGATCTCCGTCCACTGGGGAGTGCTGCTGTTCTACGCGATGATCGGCGGCGTGCTGTTCCTGCCCGCGAGCGCGCTCGGCATCACGGCGGAGGTGCGCTCCGGCTACGCGCTGATGTTTCTGTACATGATGCTGCCCGTCCACTCGTTGCTGGAGGCCGTGCCCGAGATCAGCCGCACGCGGGTCGCCCTGGAGCGCATCGAGAGTGCCGGGCTGAACGATGGGCCCCCGGCGCAGGGGCTAGCGGCAGGCGAGGCGTTGCGCAGCCTGCGCCTCTCGCAGGTGACCCACAGCTACCGGCGCGACGACAGCGACGGTGTGTTTCAGCTGGGCCCGCTCAGCCTGGAGCTGCGGCCCGGCGAGGTGGTGTTCCTGATCGGCGGCAACGGCAGCGGCAAGACCACGCTGGCCAAGGTCATCGTCGGGCTATACCCGCCCGAGACGGGCGAGCTGCTGCTGAATGGCGCGCCCGTCGGCGCTGAAGGGCTGGAGGCATACCGGCAGCACTTCGCCGCGGTGTTCAGCGATTTTCACCTGTTTGACGGCCTGCTCGGTGTCCCCGCCGAGCAGCTGGAGCTGGCGAGAGGGCTGCTCGCCGCGCTGGGGCTGGCCCACAAGGTCCGCATCGAGCACGGCTGCTTCTCGACCACGCAGCTCTCCACGGGTCAGCGCAAGCGGCTGGCCCTGCTGGTGGCGCTCCTGGAGGATCGTCCGGTGTACGTGTTCGATGAGTGGGCCGCCGATCAAGATCCCGAATACAAGGAGATCTTCTACCGGCAGGTGCTGCCGGAGCTGCGGCGCTGCGGCAAGGCCGTGCTGGTGATCTCGCACGACGACCGCTTCTATCATCTGGGCGATCGCTGCCTGGAGCTGAAGGAGGGGCGCCTGCGCGCGCGCGAGCCCTCGAAGCTGCCGTCGCGGCCGCGCCTGGAGCAGGCGCTGGCATGAGCCTGCTGCTCTTTCTGATCCGGGCCTCGCGCGTGCTGTTTGCCAGCGCGCTGCTGACGGGCGTGCTGAGCGGGCTCGGGGGCTCCTGGGTGGTGGTGCTCATCCACCGCTCGCTCGCGGCGCCGCCGGAGCAGCTGTCGGCGCTCGGGCTCGAGTTTGGCATCGTGTGCACCGGCATGCTGCTCGTGCGCTGGCTGTCGCAGTCGCAGTTTGCGCGGCTCCGCCATCGCACGGTGGCGCTGCTGCGCCGGCACATCAGCCAGCACTTTGCCGAGGCACCGTATCCCGAGCTGGAGCGCTGGGGAGCGGGGCGCCTGTGGGCCGTGTTGATCGAAGACATCGCCACGGTCTCGGAGTTCTTCGTGGCGCTGCCGCGCCTGCTGACCCAGGGTGCGATTGTCATCGGCTGCCTCGGGTACCTGGCGTGGCTGTCCTGGCAGGCGTTCCTGTTCGCGCTGGCCATGGTGTTGCTGGGCTCGAAGGCACGAGCCTGGGGTGGCCGCAAGGCGAGCGAGCACCTGGAGCGGGCGCGCCGCGAAGAGGACGAGCTGCACCGCCACTTCCAGGGCCTGCTTGGCGG
Source organism: Polyangiaceae bacterium (assembly GCA_025937895.1). Taxonomy (GTDB): domain Bacteria; phylum Myxococcota_A; class Polyangia; order Polyangiales; family Polyangiaceae; genus SZUA-265. The sequence goes on from JAICQL010000037.1 coordinate 29,611, forward strand.
CGCGAAGGAGCTGCGGTTGAACGCCGGGCGCCGCGCGGCCTTCATCGACACGGTGCTGCGCGACAGCATCGGCAGAGTGGCGAGCCAGCGCCGCCGCGGCCTGCAGATCCACGTGGCGGCTGCCAGCTGGGGCAGCTTCCTGTTTTTCGTGGTGATGGGTGCCGTGGTCTTTGGCCTGAGCAGCGCGCTGGGGCTGCCGGGTCAGGTGCGGGCGGGCTACACGCTGATGCTGCTGTACATGTTGCACCCGATGGAGCTGCTGCTGGAAGCGCTGCCGGAGCTCTCGCTCGCGCGCATCGCCCTCGCGCACATCGCGGAGGTGGGCGTGGGGCTGGAGGCTCGCGAGGCGCCGGGCGTGCCCGAGCCGCCGGCGCGCATCCACAGCCTGCGCTTGCGCGCGGTGACGCACACGTACCGGCGCGAGGCGGACGACGGCGTATTCAGCGTGGGGCCGCTGGAGCTCGAGCTGCGTCCGGGGGAGGTGGTGTTCCTGATCGGCGGCAACGGCAGCGGCAAGACCACGCTGGCCAAGCTGCTGGTGGGTCTGTATTCGCCGCAGGCGGGGCAGATCGAGCTGGACGGCGCGCCCGTGCAGCCGGCAGCCGCCGAGGCGTACCGGCAGTGCTTCTCGGCGGTGTTCTCCGATTTTCACCTGTTCGAGCAGCTGCTCGGCATGCACGCTGTCAGCCTGGACGAGCGAGCGCTGCAGCTATTGCGCTCGCTGGAGCTGGAGCGGCACGTACAGGTGCGCGGCGGCGCTTTCTCCAGCACTGCGCTGTCGCTCGGCCAGCGAAAGCGGCTCGCCCTGCTCGTAGCCCGGCTGGAAGATCGCCCGGTGTACGTCTTCGACGAGTGGGCTGCCGATCAGGATCCGGCCTACAAAGACGTGTTCTATCGCCAGCTGCTGCCCGAGTTGCGCGCGAGCGGCAAGGCCGTGCTGGTCATCACTCACGATGACCACTACTTCGCGCTGGCCGATCGTTGCCTGCGGCTGGAGCACGGCCAGCTCCAGCCGGAGGTCGCTCACGCCTGAGGGGTCAGCCAGGGGCCCGCGCGCCGCTCTCGAACGGCCTGCCGCTCGCGCCGCGCACGTAGTCGAAGTGCAGCTCGAAGAAGTGCCGCCGTGAGAGCAGCATCAGCGCCGCGCGCTTGTGCGGAAAGTCGAACTCCTTCACCTTCTCGAAGCCCGCCTGCTGCAGGTAGCCGATCATCTTCGCGTTGTCCGCGCGCGGCTCAGACACGATGCGCGCCGTGCGCGGGTCGCTCAGAAAGAGGTAGTGCGCCAGCCCCAGCAGCCACGCCTGCACGCGCGCGGGGCCGCGGTAGCGCTCCTCGCCCACGAGCATGTGGATGCCGCGGTCGTGCTCCGCCACGTCGTAATGGGGTGCGATGCGATCGTGCTGCGCCCAGTACGCCTCGAAGTACCCGAAGGGATCGGCGTCAAAGTAGCCGATCAGCGGCTCCACCGCCGGCATCTCCAGCTGCCTTCGCAGGTACGCGGCGTGCTCCTCGGGTGTACCGGTCAGCTCCCAGAAGGCGGCTACGCGGGGGGTGTTCATCCAGGCGTGAAAGCAGCCCAGGTGGACAGTCGGTGCCAGCCGCGCGAGCGCGAGGGTGGTCTGCAGCGGGTGAACGGGGCGGGCATAGACAAAGGTTGGCGGGGTGGTGTCTCTGTGGGTCATCGCTTTGCTCCAATTCACTCGCCCGCGGCTTCCGTCAGCGCGCCGAGGGTCAGCTCGTCATTGGCCGCATGCTCCGGTCTCCAGCGCAGGGCGGCGCCGCGTACAGCTTCGGCAGTGATGGCCGCGATGCGATCGATCTCGGCCTCGCTCGCGATCAGCGGGCAGAGAAAGCGCAGAGTGGCGGCCTTTCGCCCGCCCACCTCCAGGATGAGACCGCGCTCCAGGCAACCGCGCTGGATGGCTGATGCCAGCTCGCCGCTGGCGGGAGCGTGCCCCAGACGATCCGCCGGCCCTGCCGGGTCCACGATCTCGATGCCCAGCATCAGGCCCCGCCCGCGCACCTCGCCCAAGCAGGCGTGCTGGCGCTGCAACTCCAGAAAGTGCGAGCGCAGGCGCTCGCCAAGCAGCGCTGCCCGGCGATCCAGCCGCTGCTTCTGGATGAAGCGCAAGGTGGCCACGCCCGCGGCCATGGCCAGCTGATTGCCGCGAAAGGTGCCGGCATGCGCCCCCGGCGACCACACGTCCAGCGCCTCATCGTACACCACCAGCGACAGCGGCAAGCCACCGCCCACCGCCTTGGACAGCACCAGCACGTCCGGCATGATGCCGGCGTGCTCGAAGGCGAAGTAGCGGCCCGTGCGGCCGAAGCCGGTCTGCACCTCGTCCAGGATCAGCGGCACCTTCAGCTCGCTGCACAGCTGGCGCAGACCCTGCAACCACTCCACCGGCGCAGGGATCACGCCGCCCTCGCCCTGCACGGCCTCCAGGATCACGCCGGCGGGGCGCGCCACGCCGGACTCGGGATCCTCCAGCAAGTTGCGGATGTACTGCAGCCCGGCTTGCTCGCCTTGCTTGCCACCCAGCCCGAACGGGCAGCGGTAAGAGTGAGGGTAGGGCAGGAATTGCACCCCGGCGCTGCCCCCCAGCATGCCCTTGGGCTTGACGTTGCCCATCAGCTGCAGCGCGCCCTGAGTCATGCCGTGGTACGCGCCCTGGAAGGCGAGCACGTCGTGGCGCCCGGTGGCGGTCCGCACCAGCTTGAGCGCGGCCTCCACCCCATCGCTGCCCGTGGGCCCGCAGAACTGCACGCGCGCGTGCTCGGCAAAGGCCGGTGGCAGCATGCCGAACAGCTCCTCGACGAACTCGGCCTTGACCGGGGTGGTGAGATCGAGCGTCTGCATGGGCAGCTCGCTGGCCAGCGCGCTCTGGATGGCCTCGACCACGACCGGATGATTGTGCCCGAGCGCCAGCGTGCCCGCCGCCGCCAGGCAGTCGATGAACACGCGCCCCTCCACGTCCTCCACGTAGATGCCCTGGCCGCGGCGCAACGCCAGCGGGATGCGCCGTGGGTAGCTGCGGGCGTTGGACTCGCGCTGCTTCTGCCGGGAGAGCAGCGCGTTGCCGGAGAGCACATGGCGCCCGGAGAACTGCCAGTGGCGTTCTGCCAGCCCTGCTGCAGCTACCGCGAGGTCCTCGACTGGTTGCATGAAAGATTCCTTTCGCCCCCGGCAAGCCGGGGCTGGGCTCGCGCGCGCGAACGCGCCCGCACCCACAACAGGGTGCGGCGGCCTCATATTGAGAATAATTCCTATTAGCATCCTGTGCACTGGCCATGCTAGGGCAAAGCGATGAGCAGACTGGGCCCAGGCGCGCGCTCAAAGTAATTGATATCAATTCTCAGTAACACTATAGCGACGGGCGAGCGGATCAGGTCCGCTCCACGGCTCAGGAGAATGGCAGATGAGTGATCTGGTGCAGCGGCTGTCACAGGGCTCTCACCCCATCGTGTTCGGGCGCCCCGGCGCCGCCGACAGGCTGGCGGAGCTGAAGGCAGCGATCGAACGCAAGTTCGTGCTCCTCGGGTTCCCCGAGACGCGCGGCGGCACGGAGCTGGGGGTGCCGCTGGATACCGCAGCGTGCGATCTGGGCGCTGCAGATTTCGTGACCGGGCAGGGTCGTATCCACCTGGAGGGCGAGCTGCGCCTCGACTACGTGCCGGTGCGGCTCATCGCCGACGTGGACCTGGCCACCTTGCAGGGTCAGGGCCAGCTGCGCGTCGCCGCCACGGAGCGGAGCTGAGCATGCCGGGCGCACACGACAGCATCGTGGCGCTCCTGACCGAGCGCGCCGCGCGGCATCCCGAGCGGCTGGCGCTGCGCTTTCTCGCCGACGGCGAGCAGCCGGGTGAAGCGTGGTCCTACTTGCAGCTGCATCAGCAGGCGCTGGCTCTGGCAGGGCGCCTGCGCCAGCGCGCTGACGCGGGGCAGCGGGCGTTCTTGCTCTATCCCAATGGGCCCGCTTACGTGCGCGCGCTGCTCGGCTGCTTCTACGCCGGCATCGTTGCCGTGCCGGCGTTTCCTCCGCGTTCGCTCGGCGCGCAGCACGTCCAGCGCATCATCGGCATCGCGCGCGACGCGCAGCCCGCGCTGCTCTTGACCGAGCAGGCGCTGGTGCAGCCACTCGCTGCATTGAAGGCGGCCGTACCGAGCCTGGCCCAGGTCGAGGTGCTGGCCACGGACCGCCCCGAGCCTGGCGCCTCGCTGCCTCAGCTGCCCGCGCCCAGGGGCAGCGCGCTGGCCATGTTGCAGTACACCTCCGGCTCCACCGCCACCCCCAAGGGCGTGATGCTGAGCCACGCCAATCTACTGGCGAACCAGCGTGCCATTCAGAGCGCCTTCGGCATGAGCGAGGCAGACGTGGTGGTCAGCTGGCTGCCCTTGTTTCACGACATGGGCCTGATCGGCACCCTGCTGCAGCCGCTGTTCTGCGGTGCCTCCGCGGTGCTGTTTGCGCCACAGCATTTCATGGAGCGCCCGCAGCGCTGGCTGGAGGCAGTCTCCCGCTTTGGCGGCACCGTGAGCGGAGCGCCGGACTTCGCTTACCGGCTGTGCGCGGAGCGCGTCGACCTGACGCAGCTGCCGGAGCTCAACCTGCGCAGCTGGCGCCTGGCCTTCTGCGGGGCAGAGCCGGTGCGCTACGAGACGCTGCAGGCCTTCAGCCGCAAGTTCGCGCCGGCGGGCTTTGAGCCTGCTGCGCTCTATCCCTGCTATGGCCTGGCGGAGGCCACGTTGATCGTCAGCGGAGGCAAGCCCGGGGCGGGCCTGCACGTCGCGCGCTTCGACGCCGGGGCCCTGGCCGAGAACCGGGTCGTGGCAGCGCCGGAGGGCGGCCGCCCGCTGGTGGGCTGTGGCTCGGCGCGCTTCGAGCACGAGGTCTGCATCATGGAGCCGGCTTCAGGCGCGCGCCTTCCGAGCGGCGAGATCGGCGAGATCTGGACGAGCGGCCCCAGTGTGGCGCAGGGCTACTGGCAGAGCGCGGAGGCCACGCTGGCCACCTTTCCCGAGCACCAGGGCAAGCGCTGGCTGCGCACGGGCGATCTCGGTTTCGAGCACCAGGGGGAGCTGTTCGTCACCGGGCGGCAGAAGGATCTCATCATCGTGCGCGGGCAGAACCTGTATCCGCAGGACATCGAGCGCAGCGTCGAGGAGAGCGTGCCAGTGTTGCGCAAGGGGCGCACGGCCGCCTTCTCGATCGAGCTCGACGGGCGGGAGGGCATCGCCGTTGCTGGCGAGGTGAGCCCGCGCGTGCAGCAGTTGATCGAGCCCGCCGCCGTGTGTCGTGCCGTCAGCGAGGCGGTGGCGCGCACACATGGTGAGCCCGTCGAGCTGGTGCTGCTGCTGCGCGCGGGCACCCTGCCCATCACCTCGAGTGGCAAGCTGCAGCGCGCGGCAACGCGGGCCGCCTGGCGCCAGGGCACGCTGGACGTCATCGCCTCACACTCTCGCGAGCCCGCGACATCCCCCGGCTCGTAGCTTGCCCGTCAGCAATGGCGTCGGCAGCGTTGCCAGCATCGCAGGGCGAGCTCAGCCACGCTTGACACGCCTGGCCCAGCGGTCTACCGAGGCCCGATGGCGGGAGCGAAGCGCCGCTCGGACGCGGTCGGTCAGAACCCCTTGGCCGGTGAGATCCTCGCGCGCTTTGGCAACTCGGACGACGTGACGGTGGAGCGGCTGGAGTCCGAGCTGGCAGAGCGCGAGCGCTATGACATCGTGGCTGCGCTGCGCGAGTTGCAGAAGGCGGGCGCCGGGGCCTGGGTGGGCGGGCGCAAGGGAGGTAAGTCCCGCTTCGTCTGGTCGCGACAGACGCCGGGGCGCGCGCCGGAGCAGCAGCAGTCCGAGCGCACCACGCGCTCCGCGGGCCACCGTGCTGCCGTATCGAAGGCTGCCGTGCCAAAAGCTTCTGCCGTGCCAAAGGCTTCTGCCGTGCCAAAGGCAGCGGCCGTATCAAAGGCTCTCGCCGTGCCGCCCGTTTCTGCGCCACCGGCGCCCGCCGCGCCGCCGGCTCCTGGTGCGAGCCAGCAGGAGGCACCGGTGCTGCTGGAGCACTCGTTTTACATCCGCAAGGGTTTGCTCGCGAGCTTGCGCTTGCCCGCGGACGTCACCAGGGCCGAGATCGAGCGGCTGTGCCAGTTCCTGCAGGCGATCCCCTTTCGTTGAGCACGAGGCTGTAGCTGCTGGACTGCCGGGAATGGCAGCGATCCCTGCTTTGCTCGGCTGGCTCAGCTCAGCGCTCGCAGCCTCACCTCGCTGGCCTCGAACGCTTCACCCAGCACTCGCTCGCCAAAGGCCTCGAACCAGGCTGGCCTGTCCGTGGTGAGCACCCGATAGCGGCCGCTCTGCCCGAGCCGCGCCTCCATCTCCGGGTGGCGCCGTAACCAGTCCTGCAGGCGCTCGGCCACCAGCGCGCCCTGCGCCAGCACCTCCACTCCGGCGGGCACCTGTGCGCGAATCGCTGACAGCAGCAGCGGGTAGTGCGTGCAGCCGAGCAGCACGCGTGAGGGCGGAGAGCCACCGGCAAACAGAGGCGCGAGGTACTTGCGCACGTAGTACTGCACGCCGGGCCCGTCGGTCTCGCCCGCCTCTACCAGCGGCACCCAGAGCGGGCAAGCCTGCTGCACCAGGGTGAGCCGCGGCGCGAGCTTCCCCAGCTCCAGCCGATAAGAGTCAGACGCGATCGTACCCTGTGTGGCCACCACGGCCACCGTGCCCGTCACCAGCGCGGGCGCGGTCACCCCCGGCACGGCACCCGGCGGCAGCCCCGCCAGCGCCTCTGCCGAGGGCCGCACCACTCCGAGCACCCTCCGATCCGGAGCGAGCCGCGGCAAGTCCTCCTGCTGAATGCGCCGCAGCGCGCGCGCCGATGCGGTGTTGCACGCGATCACCACCAGCGGGCAGCCGCGAGCAAACAGGTCGAACACCGCCTCGCGCGTGAACTCGTACACCACCTCGTGGCTGCGGTTGCCATAGGGCACGCGCGCGCTATCGCCCAGATACAGGTAGTCATAGGCTGGCAGCCGCGCCCGCAGCGCCTGCAGCACCGTCAACCCACCAAAGCCCGAGTCGAACACACCGATCGCGCCGGAGCGGGCGGGGGACGTGGCCGCAGACATGCCGCCTCGGTGTACCACGAACCGGAGCGAGCGAACCACCCTCCGCGTCCACGGGCGCGCACGACATACACCGCGGGAACAGCTCCAGCAACAGCTCTAGCGGCCGCGCGGCGCTCACGTCCCAGCACTCGGCAATCGCCGCCCAGGAGCTGCGCGCCGGCGGGGTCAAGGGGTGAGCAACAGGTACACGCAGTAGCTCAGCAGCAGACAGGCCACGAGATAATAGGGCCAGTGCCACTGCGGCGCCGCAGCGGCCTCAGGGGACGCGGAGCTCCGCCGGGTCAGGGCGCGCGGTGCCATGCCGCTCTGCAGTGCCATGCCGCTCTGCGGTGCCATGCCGCCGTGCGGTGCCATGCCGCCGTGCGGTGCCATGCCGCCGTGCGGTGCCATGCCGCCGTGCGGTGCCATGCCACTCCGCGGTGTCATGGCACTTCGCGGTACGGGCCCACTCCGTGATGTCATGGCGCTCTGCCGGGCCACGGGCACACTGCGCGGTGCGACCGGACTGCGCAACACCGGCCTGCTGTCGAGCGCAGGCAGCCGCTCCGTGAAGGAGCTGCGCTCCTCGGGCTCTTGCCGTGCTGGTGGCATGTGCGCTGGCGGCATCCGCTCCGCTGGTGGCACGTGCTGCGCCGTGTTGCTCCGCAGCGTGTCAGCTTCCTGGCGCTCCGGCGCGAGCGCTTGCGGCCGGGACGAGGGCGTACGCGCGCTCACCGCCGAGAGCCCCGCCGTGTACGTGGCCAGTGTAGCCTCCAGCTCCGCATTGGGGCGGGGTGCGATGGGCGTGAGCGTGCCCTGCGACTCCTTGCGCTCGGCGGCACGAGCGCGCGCGATCTCGATCAGCTCGCGCGGCACCTCGTACAGCTTCGTCTGCCCGCCGGGCTCCTCCGCAGAAGACGCCAATGAAGCGAACGGATTGCTCGACGCCGGCCGCTCGCCAGAGCCTGCCTGCTCGGAGCGCGCCGACGCTGGCTCAGAGCTCGACCCTGGCGGCGCTGGATGCGGTGCGCCCGTCGAGCTCGGCGGAGTGCGCGGGGACTTGGTCATGGCGCTTCGTACGAAGAAGGAGCGGCTGCGCTCAGTCATGGCCGGGCACCTCGCTCGCTGGCCAGGGTTGCTGGCCATGTTGCTGGCAGAAATGCCGGGACGGCTACCTTGCCTCGCTCCGCTAACGATGACTGAAAGGTGGTCACACGCAACTCGCGCTGAGGGAAACGTCTGCTCGATTGCAGCTCACCGGTAAGAGCGCGCTCAGGAGCCTCGCTGAGAGGGCGCACGGAACTGAACCGTGTCGGAACGAGCCGGTATCTGGCTCGGTCGTCGCGTGGAGCGCGGCGCCTTCGGCAGCAGCAGCTCCAGACGCGTGCCGCGGCCGATGCGGCTGTGGAGCACGATCTCGCCGCCCAGCCGCTTGGTCTCTGCCGCCACGCCCGACAGGCCATAGCCGCGGCCCGAGATGTCGGTCACCGTCGGGGCCGTGGAGACGCGCTCGCGCAGCACCAGCTTCAACACGTCGGCCTCGGGGATCATGCGAACGTTTGCCTCCGAGACCACACCGCGCAGCACTGCCGCGCGTAGCACCGCCTCGCGGTCGATGCCGCGGCCATCGTCTTGCACCGCCAGCACCAGGCTGGCCTCCGTCTCGAGCAGCTCCAGCCTCACTCGGCCGCGCTCCGGCTTGGTACCGCGCGCCTCCGGCAGCTCCAGCCCGTGATCGATGGCGTTGCGCAGCAGCTGCGGCACCGCCTGTGCCAGCGGCGCGAAGCGCACCCGGTCCACGCGGATGTCAGCGCCCACCAGCTCGAACGAGACGTTCTTGCCGAAGCGCTCGCTCAGCCGCTCCACCAGCTCCTCCACGGGGCCCAGCAGCTCCCGAGCGGGCACGGTCTCCACCTCCTCGAGCAGCCGCGCCACGCTGGCGTCTTCGCTGGCGTGAGCCTTCAGCACACCGCGCAGCTGCTCCAGCTGCTCCGGCGCCAGTGAGATGGCCGGGCCCGAGCGCCGCTCGAAGCTCACTCCCAGCGAGGCAGCGTGCGTCTTCACGAACTCGCGCAGCACGTCGCTGATGGCGGTGACGTCCGCCTCCTCGATCTGCGCCCGCGCCTCGATCTCATCGATCATCCTCGCCAGCCCCGTGAGACCGAACACTGCCGCGTTGCCCTTGATGCCGTGGACCACGCGCCGGACGAAGCCAGCGTCGATGGCGGCCCGCCTGCGCGCGAGCCGCAGCTGCTCTCGCGCCTGCTCCAGGAACGCCTCGAACGCGGGGCGCTGCCGGGCGATGGCCAGCAGCGCGTGCGCCGTCTCCGCCTCGCGCGCGGCCTGCTCCTGCTCGGTCACGTCGCTGATCGTGAGCAGCAGCTCGCTCGGTCGCAGCGCGCCCTCCGCCAGCCGGGGCTCGATGCGCAGGGCGCGGCCGCTGACCGAGTGGAAGCGCTGCGGCACCCGCGCGAGCGCGTGTTTCACTGGTTGCGCACCATCGAACAGCTCGCGCACGCTCTCCTCATAGGCACGGCGCAGCTGCGGGCCCAGGCGCAGCAGCTCGGCCAGGTTGCGGCCCACCAGCGCCTCGCTGTCCAGCAGTTGCTGGCAGGCGCGCGAGCAGCCGGGCAGCACGGTCAGGTTGCGGTCCACGCTGAGCAGCCCGAACGCCACGTTCTGCAGCAGGCCCTCCAGCTGCTCGGTGCGCGCCTCCAGCTCGTGCTCGCGCTGCTCCAGCTCGTGCCGCAGCACCCGCTCGCGCGCGTTCTGCTGCTCGATGTGGTCCTCCAGCTCGCGCGGTGAGACGTTGAGCCGGGCCAGCGTGCTCTGCAGCTCCTGCTGCACCGTGCGCTCGTCCCGGCGCTCGAAGGCTACCAGCTCCCTCAGCACGTCGTGTGCACAGGCCGCGCCCAGCGCCCCTGCCAGCAGCCGCTCCACCTCACACAAAAGCTCCGCGCACTCTGCCGCCGTCAGCTGCTCCTGCTCCAGCACACCCACGTGCAGCAGGGCGCGCTCGAGCAAGCGCTCGGTCTCTTGCGGCGCAAAGTAGGGCGAAAGGAGCGGCCGGACCCGCTCCAGTTGCTCCGCCACGTCGAGCTGGCGGCTGGTGGTGTCCAGGTGGGCAAGCTGGCTGCGCGGGTCGCCCAGGAAGCCATCGGCCAGCAAGGCCTCGTCGCGCGGCGTGCGAAAGATGGCGGAGCCGCCGACCAGACCGACCAAGGTCGCGAACGTGCTCCACATCACGCCGTGTGCCAGCGCCGGCAACCCCGTCCAGCCCAGCAACGCTTCCGGACGCAGCAGCCCCCAGCCAAAAGGCCCGTCGCTCAACACGCTCAGCGGCACCCAGCCCGCCTTCACGAACGTGGGCACCATCAGCGTGTAGAACCACACGGCGCCACCCCAGCACAGCCCGAGCAGCGCGCCCGCGCGGTTGGCTCCAGACCAGAACAGGCCCATCAGCACCACCGGCGCCAGCACGAAGGCCGCGGCAAACGAGATGAGCCCGATCGCCACCAGCGGGTAGGAGGCGCCGATCTTCACGGCGAAGAGATAGCCACCCAGGATGAAGAACGCGGCCGCGGCCCAGCGCATGAACAGCACGTAGCGCCGCAAGAACTGCAGGCTCTCCACGCGCTGCACGATCGGCAACAGCAGGTGGTTCGAGATCATCGTGGCCATGGTCATCGACTCGATCATCACCATGCCGATGGCGGCCGAAAATCCGCCCAGAAAGACCGCCAGGCTCAGACCTGACTGACCCGCCTGCAGCGGCAGCGCCAGCACGTAGAAGTCGGCGGACGTGCCGCTCTCCGCAAGCAGTTGCCCGCCGAGCGCGATCGGAACCACGAACAGGTTGATCAGCAGCAGGTACAGCGGCGTCGCCCACTGCGCGGTGCGCACGTCCGCGGGGCGGTGGTTCTCGACCACACCCACGTGGAACTGCCGCGGCAGGAAGGCAAAGGCCGCCATCGACAGCAGCAGCACGGTGACATACGTGAGGGTGTCGGCCGGGGAGGACTGTCCCATCAGCGGCAGCGCCCCTGGCTCCAACCGGGCCAGCGCCTGCTCAAAGCCGGCCTGGCCGTGAAACGCGGCGCCGATCACGAAGCCGCCTGCCGCCACGAAGGCGATCAGCTTCACGAAGGCCTCGGCCGCGATCGACGCCAGCATGCCCGGGTGCCGCTCCGTGGGGTCCAGGTGCCGGATCCCGAACACGATCGTGAACACGATCATGAGGCAGACCGACACCGGCGCGAAGGAGTGCGCGAGCATGGAGTGCTCGCCGCTGCCGCCAGCCACGAGCATGGTGAAGGTCTGGTTGGCGGCCTTCAGTTGCAGCGCGATGTAGGGGATGATGCCAACGGTCAAGATGGCCGTCACCGCCGCGGCCACCGCCTTGGATTTGGCGAAGCGGGCAGAAATGAAATCCGCGATGCTGGTCGTGCGATGCCTGTGTTTCAGTGCTGCAATGCGCCGGAATAGCGACCCGCCCACCAGCAGCGCCAGAGTGGGGCCCAGGTACACCGGCAGGTAGCCCATGCCGCCCGTGGCAGCTTTGCCAACGCTGCCATAATACGTCCAGGTCGTGCAGTACACGGTCAGCCCCAGCGCATACGTGAGCGGGTGATTCGCTAGCTCGCGCCCGCGCTGGGTGCGCTCGGCGAGGCGGGCCGTGAGAAACAGCAACCCGATGTACAGGAACATCGCTGCCAGGAGCGCCAGCGGGGAGAACATCAGAGTGACTCCCGCGTGACGTCTCGCTCTCGATCAGCGCCACTGGCGCGCTCGTGCTGCTCCCCTCCAGGCAGCCCTTCCACTGCCTCCTCCCGCTCCTGCTCGGGCACTTCTGCAGAGTCGTCTGCGGTGCCTCTGCTGACTGCGAACAGAGCCACGAGTGAAAAGATCCAGCTCACATACAGGAAGTGGAATGTCTGCGCCGGCCGCGTCATCGCCAGGATAGGCCAGCAAAAGACCACGGCAAAGCCGAGTGCCAGCAGGAGATGAAGCGCTGGGCGCGCCAGGATCGTGCTTAGAGGATGACGCTGCATGGAGACCTCTCTGGGAACGCGGGTTGCTCCGAATCGGGCCGAGCAGCGATCCGATCTGTTCCGTGGGGATGGCGAACAGCTCGCGACAGCTCGGCCGGGGCGCGTATCGCTTTCGAACGCGAGAGAACGGCAATCTCATGGACGGCCGCGGGCGCGCGGGTCTTTAACGCGTTATAATCAGCAAAGCCGTTCAGGGCGCGTACCGCGCCGGAAAGCTCAACGCGGCCCTGGTGTTGCACGAGAGATTCACAAGGCTGATCTCGGAGCGCTACGGTCGGCGTTCAGCTCGTCCAGCCAGCGAGGGGAGAGCAATTCATCATGACGTCTCGAGACGGAACAAACTCACGCAAGGAAGATGCTGCTACCCCGCGCACCGGCGGCGCCAGCTATCGTGAGCTGCTGACCATCGGCAGCGGCGGGTCCGCCAAGATCTCGATCGCTATCGCCGAGGGCGTGGCCGGCTTCAGCAAGCTGGTGGTGCTCAAGCAGATCCGTGAGGAGCTCATCTCCAATACGGCCGCCACCAGGATGTTTCTGGACGAGGCCAGGCTCTCGGCGCGCATGAACCACCCCAACGTGGTGCAGGTCTACGAAGTCCACCTCCGGCAAGACATACCGGTGATCGTCATGGAGTTCCTCGATGGCCAGCCGCTGAGCACCATTCTCGCGCGTGCGCACGGCAGCCAGAGCCTCACCCTGGACGTGGCCGTGTCCATCCTGAGCAAGGTGCTCGCCGGGCTACACTACGCGCACACCCTCGCCGACTTCTCCGGCGAGCCGCTCGGCATCATCCATCGCGACGTGTCCCCGCACAACGTGATGGTCACGTACGACGGCCAGGTAAAGCTGGTGGATTTCGGCATCGCCAAGCTCGCCCGCTCCGAGCACCAGACGCGCACCGGGGTGGTGAAGGGCAAGCTGACGTACATGGCGCCCGAGCAGTTCACGGGCAAGGTGGACTGCCGCGCGGACATCTTCGGCGTGGGGGTGATGTTATGGGAGATCGCCACCCGCCAGCGCTACTGGGCGGATCTACCCGAGCCCGCGCTGATCGGGCGGCTGATCTCTGGCGACCTGCCTCACCTGCGCAAGCCGGCAGGCATGGAGGACGAGCTATACCGCATCTGCTGCCGCGCGCTGGCCTTCACCCGGGAGGAGCGCTACCAGAGCGCCGCGCTCATGCAGGAGGAGCTGGAGCGCTACCTCGCCCGGCGTGGAGCGATCGTGACCCAGCTCAGCATCGGGCAGCTGGTGAGCGAAGCCTGCGGAGAGGCGCGCCGCAAGGTGCAGTCTGCCATTCGCGAGCAGCTGTCTCAGCAGGGCATCGCGCTCAACAGCCAGCTCGGGGCATCGTCCAGCGATCGCGCGCGCCCGCGCGAGACGGTGAGCGGCGAGCGCCTGCGGCCGCATTCCGGCGATGGCGCCCTCGCGGCTCGCCCCGAGCAGACACCAGGCGGGCTGCTCTTTCGCGGCACTGAGCCCACCCTGGTGGCCAACACCAGCGGCACGACGGCGGAGACCACCACGGGCAGGCTGCGAAAGCAGCGCGCCGTCGAGCACACGCCAGGCAGCGGCGGCGCGCGCGCGCGCAGCGAGACCGGGCTGCCCACTTCCAGCGCTCGCGCGCGCGGCGGCGTGCAACTGGAGGACGCGCCACTGCGGCTCGGCGGGGGCGTCGCGCCCACCGCGAGGGTAGGCGTGGCGCTGGCCGGCTTTGGCACCCTGGCGGTGCTGATCCTCGCGCTGGGCCTTGCCAGTCCCGAGGATCCAGCCAGGGCGGCGGCCAGCCCCGCTCCGAGCGCGCAGCCTAGCCCTCCGCGCCGCCCTGCCAGCATCCAGCTCAAGGCCAGCGCAGAGCCCGCCAGCGCCAGCTGGTACTGGGATGATCAGAAGCTCGACTCCAACCCTGTCGAGCTCGCGCTGGCCAGGGACGGCGCGGTGCACACCTTGCGGGCCGAGGCCCCAGGCCACAAGCCCTTCGTCAAGTCCGTACGGCTGGAGGCAGACATCGACATGAGGGTCGTGCTCACGCCCGAGTGAGCGGTGTTGCAGCAGCGGACGGGGTCGAGGCACTCTGAGTGAATGGCTCCCATCGCGCGGGGTGATCTGTACTGGCTGCCCGCGGAGGCCACCGGCGCCGAGCAAGGCTCACTACCGGGCCACCCTCATCCGCACGTCGTCGTGCAGGACGACGTCTTCAACCACTCGCGCATCAGTACCGTGATCGTGTGCGCCCTGACCAGCAACCTGCAGCGCGCGAGCGAGCCGGGCAACGTGCTGCTCGAGCCGGGGGAGGGGGGACTGCCGCAGCGGAGCGTGGTCGTCGTCTCGCAGATCTCCTCGGTGGAAAAGCTGCGTCTCGGCGCGCGCATCGGCACGCTGTCCGCCGCGCGGGTGGACCAGATCCTCGCGGGTCTACGCTTTCAGCAGCGCTCGTTCTTCGAGCGCTGAGGCCCAGGTCGCGCCGCAGGGCGTGGTGCGCCGGCGCTCAGAGCGCGAGCTCCACACCCGCCACCGCGTAGTGCAGCCAGGCAAAGCTGTACACCTCGTCGTTGTCCGCGCCGCCCTCCAGCATGCGATAGCCCAGCCGCAGCGCCACTCCGGGGCGCACGCTCCAGGTCGCGGCCAGAAGCACGTCCTCCGCGCGCCCCTGCGGAGCCGCCAGAGCGTCCGCATCCAGCAGCAACCCCCAGCTACCACCGCCCGGCCGCCACTCCACGTGCACGTTTACCAGCGGCACGAAGCCCGTGTTCGTCTTGCGTGCTGCCTCGGCACCGTACAGGCTCGTCTCTGCATCGCGCACCTTGCCCGTGAAGCCCGCCGCCAGCTCCCAGCCCTCGTTGCGCACGAAGCTGTAACGGTATGTCAGCCGGTACGAGTCGAAGCGATATACGGCGTACAGCGGGCTGCCCGCCGCAAACGTCCGTCCGGCAAACTCCACGTCGCGTGGCACGGAGCCGCGAGCCTCCAGCTGCAGCGGCGCGTACAGCGCCGTGACCAGATGCCGTTCGCCAAAGCGATAGCCTGCGCGGAGCCGGAAGGCAGGCGAGGCGGGCGAAGACAGATCATCCACCAGCGAGAGAGGCGTGCCGTTGCCGGGCACGCGCGTGTCATTGCGGCTCGCCGCCACCACGCCCGCCTCCAGCGAGGCCTCCACTTGCCCTGCGTGAGCCGGCCAGCTCACGCCAGCGCACAGTGCGAGCGCCGCCAGTGGCAGCCATCGGCGCGGCCAGGGCGCAGCGCCCCCGAGGTGTTGCATCCCAACAGCAAGCAGCACGTGCATATGCAACTTGCATAGAGCGCGCCCGCGCCCCGTCCAGCGCGCGCCCACCCGCGCGGAGAAAAGCCCCGTGTACCCCGCCACTCAGTCCGGGCGAGCCCGGCCCGATCCGAGCGCATCCAGGCAGGCGCGTACGCTGTCGAGCAGCACGGTCGGCGTGAATGGCTTGGCCAGCATGCGGGCACCCGGCTCCAGGCGCAGGCGGTCCGGATCCTGCAGCGTGCTGCCCCCGCCCGCGTAGCCGCTCATGTACACGATGCTCAGCTCGGGCCGCAGCTCGAGCAAGCGCCGGCCCAGATCCTGACCGGACATACCCCCTGGCATGATCAGATCCGTCAGCACCAGGTGTGCTCCGCGTGCGTCGCCTTCCAGCGCCCGCAGCGCCTCTGCCGCAGAGCCGGCGGTGAACACCCGATAGCCCGCCTGTGACAGCACACGCTGCACCAGCCGCCGCACCGGCTCCTCGTCCTCGACGACCAGGATCGTCTCGGTCCCTCTGCTCTGCGAGGCCACGTCGGCCGCCGCGCGCGGCGGCTGCACGGCGTTCGCCGCCTGCACGCGCAACGGCAAGAACACCTCAAAGCAGCTACCACGCCCCACCTCGCTGGTGACCCTCATCCAGCCGCCATGCTGCTGCACGATGCCGAAGGCCGTCGCCAGCCCCAGCCCGGTGCCCTTGCCCACCTCCTTCGTCGTGAAGAACGGCTCGAAGATGTGCGGCAGGTGCTCGGCGGCGATGCCCGAACCGCTGTCAGTGACGCTCAGGCGCGCGTGCGCGCCGGGCTTGGCCTCGGGCGGGTGCCCATTGCCCGGCGAAAGCTCCACCTGGCTCGTCATCACCTGCAGCTGCCCTCCACCCTGCATTGCGTCGCGCGCGTTCACTGCCAAGTTGACCAGGACCTGCTCCAGCAAGCCTGGATCGGCATGAATGGCCAGCGGCTCCGGCGCCAGCTGCAGCTGCAGGCGCACGTCCTCCCCGATCAGCCGCTGCACCATGCTGAACACCTCGCGCACCACCGCGTTCAGATCCAGCGCCCGCGCTTCCAGCCGCTGCCGGCGCCCGAAGGCAAGCAGCTGGCGGGTGAGCGCTGCCGCCCGCTCGCTCGCTCGCATCAGCTCGCCCAGCGTCTCGGCGTGCTCTCGGGACATCTGCTCGCAGTCCTCACGCAGCATCTCCGCGCTGCCCTGGATCACGGTGAGCAGGTTGTTGAAGTCGTGCGCCACTCCACCCGCGAGCTGGCCGATGGCTTCCATGCGCTGCGCGTGCCGCAGCTGCTCCTCCAGCAGGCGGCGCTCGGTGATGTCCACGTGGCAGCCCAGGAATCGCATTGGGCGCCCCCCGGGATCACACAGCAGCTCAGCCCTGACATAGATCCAGCGCCACGAGCCGCTCTTGTGGCGCAGGCGAAACTCCGTCTCGTACGGACCCCCGGGTGCCGCCAGGTAACCCTTCACCTTCGCCCATGTCCGCGGCAGGTCCTCGGGGTGCACGCGCGACTCCCACTCGGACAGCTCGTCCTGCAGCTCATGCTCCTCATAGCCGAGCTGTGCCTTCCACTCGCGCGAGTAGCGCACCCGGTTGCTGGCCAGCTCCCAGTCCCACAGGCCCACGTTGGAGGCCTGC
>JAICQL010000113.1 GCA_025937895.1 Polyangiaceae bacterium
GAAAGAGACAGAGACAGAGACAGAGTCAGAGGCAGAGGCAGAGAGAGAGACAAGAGGCAGAGATAGAGATAGAGACAGAGAAAGAGGCAGAGGCAGAGGCAGAGACAGAGGCAGAGGCGGGGCGAGCCTCCAGGGCCAGCGCGTTCGAGGCGCGGCTCTGCTCGAGCGCCTCCGCGAGGCGCTCCAGGCTCTGAGCGAGAGGCTTGCGCTGCCCGGGATCGGCGCCCATCGCCTGGTTATGCCGCGCGGGTCGCAGTGCCGCCAAGAGGGAACTCGAGCTCTGGACATCCTGAACGTGCACGAGGAGCATGAGCGAATGAGCCAGGACAGCTGTGACGCCGAGGCCGCGCGGCGCTACGACACGCCGGGTACGGGCATGTTCGCGCCGGAGGTGCTGGGGCCAGCGGTGGAGCGCCTGGCGCAGCTCGCCGGGACGGGGGCGGCGCTGGAGTTTGCCATCGGCACGGGCCGGGTGGCGATACCGCTGCGGCAGCGCGGCGTGCCCGTCAGCGGCATCGAGCTGTCGCCCGCGATGGTAGACCAGCTACGGACGAAGGTGGACGAAGCGACGTTGCCCGTGATCATCGGTGACATGGCGAGCGCCACGGCGCCGGGGCAGTTCAGCCTGGTGTACCTGGTGTACAACACCATCGCCAACCTGCTCAGCCAGGCCGAGCAGGTCGCATGTTTTCGCAACGCCGCGCGCCACCTCGGCCCCGGCGGCTGCTTCGTCATCGAGCTCTGGGTGCCCCAGCTGCGCAGGCTGCCTCCCGGCCAGAGCGCGCTCGTGTTTCACCACGAGCCTGGCTACATCGGCGTGGACACCTACGATGTGCGCCAGCAGCTCGTCATGTCCCATCACTTCCGCTTCGACGAGCAAGGCCAGGTGCAGCTATTCCGCACCCCGCATCGCTACGTGTGGCCCGCGGAGCTGGATTTGATGGCAGGAGCGGCAGGCTTTGCGCTCGAGGCGCGGTATGCGGACTGGTCCGGCGCCGAGTTCACGGCCGAGTCCCGCGCTCACGTGTCCGTATACCGACTGCCGCTCGCCTGAGCGGGGAGAGGGCTCACTCTGCAGCTGACGCCGTCACTGGCGCCTCACTCAGACACGACTCGGCAAGCAGCTCCACCACATCCAGCTGCCGGATCTCGGCCTCCTTCTCCGTCGCCTTGAGGCCGTCTCCGAGCATCGTCGAGCAGAAGGGGCATGCGCTGGCGATGGTCTTGGCTCCGGTGTCGATGAGCTGGAGGGTGCGCTTGACGTTGACCCGGTCTTTGTTCTGCTCCTCCATCCACATCTGCGCGCCGCCGGCGCCGCAGCACAGGCCTTTGTCCTTCTTCCAGTACTTGGGCTCCACCAGCTCCACCCCGGGGATACGCTGCAGGATCTGGCGCGGGGACTCGTACACGCCGTTGTAGCGGCCCAGGTAGCAGGAGTCGTGGTACGTGAGCCGGCCCTGCACGGGGCGCTGCGGCACCAGCTTCTTCTCTGCCAGCAGGCCCAGCAGGAAGTCGGTGTGGTGGATGACCTCGTATTTGCCGCCGAAGTCCGGGTACTCGTTGAGCAGGGTGTTGAAGCAGTGCGGGCAGGTGGTCAGGATCTTCTTCTTGCCCTTCTCCATGTAGCCGTTGAGGGTGGCCACGTTGGTCTCTGCCAGCATGGTGAAGAGGTACTCGTTGCCGGCTCGCCGCGCGGGATCGCCCGTGCACGTCTCCTCGTCGCCCAGGATGGCAAAGTCCACCCCCGCGCGCTGCAACAGCTGCGCGGTGGCGCGCGCGATCTTCTTGGCGCGCTGATCGTAGCTGGCGGCGCAGCCCACCCAGTACAGGACGGGCGCCTCCGGCTTCTCGCTCGCCAGCGGCACGTTCAAGCCCTCGGCCCAGGTGGTGCGATCCTGACGTGACAGGTTCCAGGGGTTGCCGTTCACCTCCATGCCCTCGAACGGCTTGTTCAGCTCGGAGGGGAACTCGCCCTTCATCACCACCAGGTGGCGGCGCATCTGCACGATCTTGTCCACGTAGCGGATGGACACCGGGCAGCGCTCTTCACAGGCGCGGCAGGTGGTGCAGGCCCACAGCACCTCGGGCTTGATCACGCCCGGCACCAGATCCACGAGCGCCAGGGCGGGGCTCTCCTCCGAGGCCTCGGTGGCCTCGCTGGTGGTGACGGCCTCCTTCAGCGCCGTCCCGGGCTCCTGCGCGGCCTGCTCGGCGTCCGCCATCGCGGCCAGTGGCGCGGGCGGCTTGCCGTGCAAGAAGTGGTCTTTCTGCGAATACAGGTGGTTGCGCAGATCGAGGGTGAAGTGCTTGGGAGAGAGCAGCTTGCCGGTCTGGGTGGCGGGGCAGTTGTCGGAGCAGCGCCCGCACTCCGTGCACGTGTAGAAGTCGAGGAAGTCTTTCCACGTGAAGTGGTTGATGCGCGAGTAGCCGACGGCGGCGGCGCCGGACTCCGGATTCTCCATCGCCTTCTCCACCTTGGCCATCAGCGCCTCGGTGCTGGGGGCGGCGGGCTCCAGCCTGCCCAGCGGGCCCACCTCGGTGAGCAGCACGTTGGGGATGGAGGTGATGACGTGGAAGTGCTTGGAGTGCGGCAGCAGGTTCAGGAAGATCAGCACCAGACTGGAGTGCGCCCAGAAGCCCGCGTGTGCGAGCACCAGCAAGGCGCCGCTCGGCAGCCCCGCAAACAGCAGCGCAGCGGCGCTGCCCGCGGGCTCGTACCAGCTCCAGCCCAGCTGCTCGGCGGGTGGATCGCCCAGCGGAGCGATCACCGTCCGGATGGAGTCGCACCAGCCGCCGCCGTTCACGCACTCGTCGTCGAAGCGGAAGTTGAGCACGTGCGACGCGCCGTCGTAGCTGATGTCGGCCAGCATCATCACCACGATGATGCCCAGGATGAGCAGCCCCTCCCCGCTCAGGGTCATGCGCCGCTGCTTGTTGACGGTGCGGTAGTAGATGAACACCGCGGAGCCGCCCAGCACGAGCAGCGCGAACACGTCCTTCAGGAAATTGTAGGCGTGCCCGAGCGGCAGCCCCAGAAAGCCCTCCGGGCCCAGCAGGAACAGGTTGAAGCCGGGATAGAAGCCGCGGCCCCACAGGATCAACGTGCGCAGCAGCAGCACGACGAAGCCGAAGAAGATGGCCATGTGCGCCACCCCCGCCCAGAAGTAGTCGCGCATGCGCGTCTGCAGGATGGCCAGGTTGAAGACGCGGCTCAGGCGTAGCTCCAGATGATCCAGACCCGCGCCGGGCGCGGGCGCGCCAGCGCTGAGCAGGCGCAGCCGCTGGCTCGCGCTCCTGGCGAACAGCGCCACCAGCGACGCAATCAAGAGGGCCATCACGATGGGATTCATTGCGACCTCGATCCGCTGCGCGTGAGCAGCCAAAAACCCAAGACGAGAAGCACTACGGCCAGAGCGGCCCAGAGCCAGACCGCGCCCGAGCGGGCGCGCAGCGCTGCCAGGAGCCGATCGGGGAACAGCAGCAGCTCCAGCGGCCGCAGCCACTCCCAGAAGGAGCGCGGCGGCGGAGCCAGCACCAGCGCCTGCATGTTGCTGGGCGGTGCCCAGCCGGGCGCAGGCACGCGCGGGATCACCGTGAGCAGCAGGTGCCCGGGCGGCAACCGGACGGGCGCGAGCGCTGCCTCGCCGCCCGGCGCCGTTTCGGCGCTCGCAGGCGCCGTTTCGGCGCTCGCAGGCGCCGCTTTGCCGCTCGCAGGCGCCGCTTTGCCGCTCGCAGGCGCCGCTTTGCCGCCCGGCGCCGTTGCGGCGCCCTGCGGTTCGCCGTTCGACGTCACGTTGGCGCCCTGCGCCGGCGCAAGGGCGAGAGCCAGCGGCCGTGCGGGCGGGCGGGCGCTCACCGGCGCGGGCAGGAGCGCGAGCGGCGCGCTCACCACGGCCAGCGCAGACACCGTCTCTCCTGCGACCGGCTGCGCGCTGCGCGCCGCGAGCGGAGCGGCAGACGGCGCGTCGATGACGGAAGCTCGCTCCGGTGCGCTCACCACCGCGGGCTCGGCGCTGCTCACTGGCTCCGGCGCGCTCACCACCGCTGGCTCGGCGCCGCTTGCTCCTGCCAGGCGCTCCCCCCCCGGCGGCTCTGGCGCGCGCGCGCCCAGTGAGGGCAGCCGCAGCTTGACCGGCGCGCAGCTGTCCGCCGGCTGCTTCGGCAGCACGATCTCCACCTGGCTGACGATGCCCGCCGCCTGCTGCTCGAAAGCACCGCGGCGCCCGCAGGCATCGCAGCCGCCGCCCTCGCAGCGGGCGCACTGCAACAGCCGCGGCAGCTGAATCTGCAAGGTAGCCCCTGCCTCAAACCAGGCCACGGGCACTTCGATCGAGCACGCCACGTCGGGGCCTCGCGCCTCCGCGAGGTCGGCTGTCACGCGAGCCAGCGCTACCACTGCCGACCAGTGTACTCCAAATGCCGGCGTTCGCTCGCGTTTCGGCCGGCGTACGAGCCACGGCGCAGCATCACAAGCTGAGCTCGAGGCGTTGCTCGTCCTCCACCTCGTTCAGCCGGATCTCGTAGGCGTAGTGCTTTGCCCCGAGGCGAGCGGAGAGCGTGACCCAGATCGGCGGCTCTTCATTGCCGAGCTTCTCCAGAGAGACACTGAGCCGGTAGGTGCCGCGCAGCGGTGCCTTGCTGCCTTCGAGAAACACGTTCTCCAGGTTCACCCCGCCGCACTCCTGGCGCCGCCCCGGGCAGTCGCGCCCCTTGATCAGACCACTCTGCGAGGCCTGACCGGCTTCTATAAGCTCACCGTTGGGATCGGTGACGTTGAGATCCACGTCGGCGCGCGGCGTGTCCCACGCGATCATGAACTGCACCATCCCCCCGGGGGTGCCGCAGCCCTCGTCGAGCGCGCCATTGCAGTTGTCATCGAGCGCGTTGAAGCACACCTCGTAGTTGCTGGGTAGACACGGCTCGAGCGCACGCAGCCGTGGCCCCTCTGCCGCCCGCGCGCTGGAGCTGGCTATGCCAGAGGCAGCGGCGGGCGCAGGCCCCGCTCCGCTGGTGTTGCCCGCTGCTTCGGCAGCGCGCGAGGCCGGCGCCGCTGGCGGGTGGCTACAACCTGCCAGCAGCGGGGCGGCCAGCAACGAGGCGGCCAGCAGCACGCCCGCCAGCGGCACGCCCGCGAGGACACAGCTCGCGAAGCCGCTGCCCGCCGCTCCCGGCCGCGCCCAGCCGCGGAGCGGGCCGCACTGCACTCACTCCTCCTCTGCCTTGAAGTCGCGCGCCCCGAGCACGACCACCGGGTTCCTCAGGCGGTGATACGCCTCCGCTGCCAGCGCACCCACCGGCCCCTGCTCGTCGCGCAGCGCCAGGAGCACGCCCTGCTCGCGCATGAACAGCAGGGTGTTGATGGCGCCCTGACGCACGGCTGCGTCCTCCCCGCGCGCCATCTTCAGCAGGCGGTTGCGCAGCACCAGGCGGGTGAAGGAGTGCGGGCCGTTGTCGAACTGCAGGTTCTTGAACTGCCGGCGCAGCTGCTCCGCCACCCAGCCCTGCGACACCCCGGCAAACTGCACGCGCGAGGCCGCCTCGGCGTTCTCCACGAAGCGGAAGATGTGCCCCTCCTCGAGATCGCGATGCGACCAGTAGCCGAACGAGCCGAACCACAGCTCCTGCAGCTCGTCGATCACGCCCTGCGGCTTGCCCGCGAGCGCTGCCACCGCACGCGCCGCCACCTCTGGCGTGCCGCCCAGCATCAGCGCCAGGGCCGCGTCGTTCATCATGCGCTCGTCCTTGAGCTTCTCGAACAGCTGCACCTCGACGTTGGGCTCGATGCCCGCCTTGCCGATGGCCCGGGCCACGGCGTGCCGCACCGGAAAGCTCGAGTCCGGAGTCAACAGCCCGATCAGCGCCTCGGACGTACCGGCGATGGGCCGCGAGATCAGCGTCTCCAGGAAACACGCCTGCCGCACCTGATCCTGCGGCGAGGGCCCGCTGTACTGCTTGATCTTCTCCGCGACCGTGACGAAGTCCTCATCCTGCGAGACCCAGCCCAGCGCCGCGCAGGCCTCCATGCGGCTCTGCTCGTTCTCCTTCGGGTCCTCGATGTACTCCACCAGGTGCGGGAAGGCGCGGTGATCCCCCCACTCGGCAAAGCCCTGCGAGGCGCCCACGCCCAGGGCGCGCAAGCTCATGCCCAGGATGGCCATGCCGCCCGCCATCAGGCTCTCCATCGTGGCGTCCGCCTTCTCCGGGCGGCGCTGGAGCGCGTTGACCAGCACCGGCCACGTCGGCTTGTCCCGCATCATGCCCGCGTAGCGCAGCGCGCTCTGTGCCACCACCCACTCTTCCGGCATGGGCGGCTGCTGCCCCTCGAGCGGCAGCGGCTTGCTCGGGTTGGCCCAGGCGCGCAGCGGCCTGACCACCTTCTTGCTCTGCATGGCGGCCAGCGCGCGCAGGCCGTTGGCGTGCGGCGAGACCATCTCCTTGATCCAGAACATCAGCGCGTCTTCCGACTGATCACGCAGCTGCTCCAGCTCGTCGCCGTGGATCATCGCCAGGTCGGCGATCATGCGCGCCGCGATCACGCGCTCCTTGTTGTCGCGCTTGAGCAGCATCTCGTAGTCGGTGTCGTCGCCGTAGATCTTCTGCTCGTCCATGCGCAGGCGCGCAGCGAGCGTGGGCACCGCGCGCAGATCGCCGATCTCGGCCAGCGCAAACGCGGCCTCCACCTGCCAGTGGATGTGGTTGCCGCGGCGGCCCAGGTACTCCACCAGCGCGTCGGCCCCCTTCGGGTCCGCCAGGTCGCGGATCATCTGGAAGATCTGGCGCGTCTGGTGCCACTCCTTGGTGGGCGTCTCCGTGCTCACGCTCTCCAGCGCCAGCACCAGGCCCGGGGTGCCGATGCCGTCGCGCAGCGCCTCCAGGAACACCTTCTTCTCCTCGACGTTGGCGCCATGCAGCTGATCGAGCAGCGGCTTGCGCGCCCGCGCGTCGCCGATCTTGCCCAGCCCCGGCGCGGCCTGCGCCGCGATGTCACGGTCCTTGTCGTTGACCAGCGCGATCAGCGCGTCGGTGTACTTGGGCGAGGCGTTGCGCGAGAGCACCGTGGCCACCAGCTGGCGCACCGACGGGCTCTCGTCCGTGTGCAGCTCTGCCAGCTTGTCCAGCGAGACCAGTGAGACCAGCTTGGCCGGGTTGAAGGCGTTGGCGCCGTCGAGCCGCTGCACCTGCGACAGGTGCCCGGCGCGGTACAGGCTCATCACCTCCACGAAGGCCTCGGGCTCGCCCAGCTCCACCAGCGCCCAGGCGATCTGCGGCTTGCTCTCGGGCTTGGCATCCTTCAGCGCGGCCAGCAGCGGACCGCGCGCGCGCTCCGCCGCGGGCAGGCCATATTCGGCGAGCGCCGTGGCCGCCTGCGCGCGCACCTGCTGCTCGGGTGAGGCCAGCGCGGCGATCGCCGCGTCTATACCCGTCGGGTCCTTCGCCCACGCCAGCTGCTTGAGCGCCTCTTGCTTGAGCCGCAGGTTCGCGTCTGGATCCGTCGCCCACTTCTGCCACTGCGGCAGCTGATCGGCCTTGGCCAGCATCTGCGTCTGCGTGGTCAGCTGCGCCACCTTCTCCGGAGTCAGCTCTTCCTTGTCGAGCTGGGTGTTGACCCCGAGAAACAGCGCCGCGCCCGCGGCCACCAGCGCCACCAGCCCGAGCGCGACGAACGGCTTGACCTTGCCCTTCTTGAAGTCACCGTCCCCCGGATCACCGAGACCGCCGGGATAGCCGTTGCCGGCGCGCGACATCGAGCTGTCATCCGGGGGCCACTTGGCCATCTGCACTACCGGCAAGCGCGCTTCGCGCTCGGGTGACAGACGCGCCTCGCGCCCGGGTGATGGCGGTGCGGGGAGCGGGCGGATCGCGGGCGTTTGCGCGGCGTTCGGTTCGAGCATGGAGCCTCCGGGAGAGGAGGAAGCTACTCGGGATCAGCGCCGGCCCTCAAGTTTCTCCGCGGCTTCTGCAGCGGCGGCCACGGGGCCGAGGGCGCTTTGCAGAGGTGTGGGCAGAGGGGGGCTCGGCAAGGTGCGGAGCTCGAGATTCACCAGGAATTGCCAGCTGCGCGCCTGGCTGTGCGAACCTCCGCGCCGCAATGTCCGCTGCCCGCCCCCTCAGCGTGGCCTTCGCCGTCACGGGCGCAGTGGCGTTGCTCTCGTTCGCCCTGCCGCCGGAGTGGCAGTCGACGGGAGTGGGGCTGTGCCTGGTAGGGGCAACGTACCTCCTGGTGCTGCGCCGCGATGCGGAGCACATCCGCCATCACGGCCTCGGGCTGGGCGGGCTGTTCGAGCCCGTGCCGCTCGAGCCCCGGCGGCTCGCGGCCGCGCTGTGGTGCGCGCTGCGCTGGGCGCTGGCCTGCGCGGCGATCTTCTTTCCGCCCTTCTGGCTGGGCTTCGTGCTGTGGTGGAACCCCAGCCGCGCCTTCCACTGGCCGCCGCCGCCGGACGCGGACCTGGTGCTCACTCAGCTGCTCGGCATCGCCGTGCCGGAGGAGATGTTCTACCGCGGCTATGTGCAGACCGCCCTGGACGACGCCTTCCCCAGCTGGCGCTTCCAGCTGTTCGGCGCCACCATCGGCGCCGGCGTCATCCTGGGCAGCCTGATCTTCGCCTGCGGGCACTTCGCCACCCACGCTCACCCGGCGCGGCTCACCGTGTTCTTCCCGTCGCTCGTCTTCGGCTGGCTGCGCGCGCGCACCGGCGGGGTGGGCGCCTCGGTGTTCTTTCACGCCGCCTGCAACCTGTATTCGGCGTACATCACCGACGGCTATTATCCGCACCACTGAGCCGCCATGCGGCGCGCGCCCCCCGCTGGCCACCCTTTCGGCGCGCGCTCCCCTGCGCTCCTCGCCCCTGCGTTGCCGTGCAGAGCGCCGACTAGCGATGCTGTCGCGCGGTGCCCTCGCGCGCGTGGCGCCGCACGTCCTCGAGCGAGCCGGCGTACGCAAACGCAGCCTCGGGTAGCTCATCGACGGCCCCGTCCAGGATGGCGCGGCAGCCCGCGAGCGTCTCGCTCAGCGGCACGTCGGCGCCGGGCCAGCCCGTCCATTCACGGGCCACCTCGAACGGCTGCGTGAGGAACAGCTGCAGCTTGCGCGCTCGCTCCAGGCGCAGCGCCTCCGCGCCCGCAGCGCGGGGCGGGTGCGAGAGAGCACGGCGGCGCGCCGCGGCGAACGCGCGCGCCGCGAGCAGCTCGAGCAGCACGGGCTCGGCCCCCGCTCGCTTCAGGAACACCAGCTCCTCCCTCGCGCGTGCCGCCAAGGCGCAGTGCTCCGCGCCGACGATCTCTGGCCGGAGCAGCGCCGAGCGCGAGTGCTCCGGATCGATCGCCGGATACCAGCCGCGCAACGCGAGCAGCGGCGAGAGGTACAGCGCCGCGTCGCACTCGTCGAGCGCGCCGAGCTCGGGGTCCGTGCCCTGCGCGGAGAGCGCCCAGTAGCACGAGAGCCCGCGGCTCTCGCCCCAGAGCGCCGTCTCGTCCCAGCCGCGGTACGCATCGGGCTCCGAGCGATCCACCAGGCACAGGCAGGCGAGCTTGACCCTTGCCTGCTCCAGGCGCTGCGCGAGCTCCTCCAGCAAGGCGATGCGGCCCACGCCGCCGGTCGCCGCCTGCGCCACGACCCCGCGAGCTGGCAGCGGGCAGAGCAGATCGATGGCCTTGATGCCCGTGGGCTGCGCCGCGAGCGGAGCGCTGCTCCGCAGCGCCGCCGCTGCGGCCTGCAGCTGCGACGCTGGCACCACCCGCACCCCGCCGAAGCGCGTGAGCTCCAGGCCCACCTTGCCGGTGTTGAGCACCGAGCTGCCCACCTCCAGGCTCGCCTCGGCGCTGATCGGCAGGCACAGCGCCCTGCCCTCTGCCGCCCGGTGAGCGACCTTCAAGCGCTCGACGCAGCGGCCCTGCCCGTCCACGACGGCGATGGCATCGAACAGCTCGAGCGGGGCGCCCGGCGCAAAAGACGCCTCGAAGAACGGCCCCTGCCGGCTCACGATGGTACCGATACGATCGACGCGAGCTTCCGCCTCAGAGTCATTGCGAGTGATGTCCATGTGCTTCTCCCATTGCTTCATGCGCTGGCGCGCCTGATGAAGGCGATTGTTGACGGTGCTGAGCGGCAGCCCGAGAAAGCTGGCGATCTCGCGCTGGCTGATGTCTTTCAGGTAGAAGAGCACCACGATCGCGCGCTCCTGGCGCGGCAGGCCGTTCACCAGCCCCCGCGCCAGCGCCAGGTGCTCCAGGCGCTCTTCCATCTCCGGCTCGTGCGCGGGGCCGTGCAGCTCCTCCAGCTCGCCGCTGCTCGGTAGCAGCTCCAGGGCTCGCCGCCGCGTCCGCCGCGCGCAGCGGTGCCGCACGATGCTCCGGAGCCAGGCCGGAGCGGCGTGCTCGTCGCGCAAGCTGCCGAGGCCCGCAAACGCCTCCGCAAACGCCTCCTGCACGCAGTCCTCCGCCTCGGATGGATCGCGCAACAGCCGGGCTGCGTAGCGCAGCGCCGGCGCGTAGTGCTCGCGGACCAGCCGGATGAGCTCCCGCGTTTCCGCGAGCGGCGGCTCGCTGGCGCGCTCCTGCTGGGTGGTGTCGTCGTGCATGGCCTCGATGGGTAGGTGCCACTCGACGGACGGCTCCTTTGTCGAAATCGGTGCCGGAGAGGGCGCAGCAGCCGCCCGGGGTGGCCCGGAGCCGTGTGGAACTGGCGCAAGCGGGCTGCGCTGGGGCGGCCCTGGATAAACAAACTTGATTACGTCTTTGACAATATTTATTCCATGGTTCATTTTATCATTGTGCCTCGGGTTCCCGCGCAATGTCCCAGCTGCTCGGCGCAGCTGCGCATTCGCCGCCTGGGCTGCCCCTCCTGCAGCACGCAGCTGGAGGGCGACTATGAGCTGCCGGGGCTCTTGCAGCTGCCGGCGGAGGACCTGGCGTTCGTGACGGAGTTCGTGCGCGCGTCGGGCAGCCTGAAGGAGATGGCGCGCATCGAGGGGCAGAGCTACCCGACCATCCGCAATCGCCTGAACCAGATCATCGAG
Organism: Polyangiaceae bacterium; assembly: GCA_025937895.1. Classification (GTDB taxonomy): domain Bacteria; phylum Myxococcota_A; class Polyangia; order Polyangiales; family Polyangiaceae; genus SZUA-265. The sequence continues at coordinate 11,016 of JAICQL010000113.1, forward strand.
CGGCTGGAGCGGACCAGCCGCAGCCGCGAGCTGAAGCAGCACGAGATCCTGGACGCGGTGGCGCGCGGAGAGCTGACGGCGCAGCAAGCCGCCAAGCTGCTGCGGCAGCTGGACGCGGAGGACGAGGGGCGATGAGCGAGCGCGAGCATGAAAACGGGCCGCAGGAGCGAGCCGAACCGGAGGACGAAGCGATGAACGAGCCGCGAGAGAAGATCCTGGGCCTGGTGGCAGCCGGCAAGCTCAGCACGAGTGAAGGGCAGCTGCTGCTGGGCGCGTTGAAGCCCGCACGCCGGCAGGTGTGGAAATGGCTGTTCTCTCCGTTCGAGCTCGCGTCACCGTCCACGGTCTGGATGGTGGCGGTGGGAGTGTGCGTGGCCTCGCTCGCGCTGTCGCAGCTCGGCATTCGCTTTGATGGCGCTATCGATCTGCACCTGGCCGACAGTCGCGTCTCCTGGTGGACGGCCTTGCTGGATCAAGCAGTGGCCTGGCCGCTGAGCGCGCTCGTGTTCTGGCTGCTGTCGCCGCTGACGCGGCGGCGCGCCCGGCTGCCGGAGGTGCTCGGCTTCGTGGGCGCTGCACGCCTGCCCTATCTGCTGGCGGCGCTGGTGGTGGCGGCCGTGGGCGCTCGCAGCAACCTGGCCGAGAGCAAGAGCGCGGCGCTCGTGATCGGGCTGACGGTGACGCCGCTGCTGATCTGGACGTGCTCGCTGCTGTACACGGGCCTGCGCACGGCCACCGGCAGCCGGGGGCCGCGGCTGACCCTCACCTTCTTCGCGGCGCTGTTGCTGGCGGAGGTCAGCTCGAAGCTCATCCTGGGGGCGCTGTCATGAAGCTGCTGCAAACCGCTCCGAGCTGGCTGTGGCTGGCGCTGCTGGCGCCCGCGCTGGCAGCGTGCGGTGGAGACGAGTCGGAGCCCGTGCAGACCGAAGAACCACAGCAGCCGTCGCAGCCACCGGTACTGGTGGCGCGTCACGAGGAGGAGATCACCTTTCCGAGCAGTGACCTCGTGCTGGAGGGCACGTTGCTGGTGCCCGAGCACTCGAGCGATGAATTCTTGCCGGCGGTGATCCTGGGTCACGGCAGCGGGCCGATCGATAGGGATGAGACCATCGAAGGGCAGCTGGGCATGGGCTTCGGCTTCGAGCTGGCAGTGTTCAGAGAGCTGGCGGAGGCGCTGGCAGACTCCGGCTATGTGGTGCTGCGCTACGACAAGCGCAGCTGCACGGCGCGCACCGGCTGCCGCAATGCCTATCCGCTGATGAGCGGCACCGGCGCGGTCGACGACTACGTCAGCGACGTGAAGGCCGGCCTCGACTGGCTGCAGGCGCGGGCGGAGGTCGACCCCGAGCGGATGTTTTACGTGGGGCACAGCCAGGGCGCGCAGTTTGCTCCAGAGCTGCTCGCCAGCCGCGTGGACCTGCGCGCCGCGGTGATGCTCGCGGGCCCACACGGCTCGGTGGATGCACTGATCGAGGAGCAGGCCCGCTTCCTGCGCGAGCTGGCGCTGAGCCTGGGCGCGCCCAGCGATGGCCCCGAGCTGCGGGCACTGGATCAAGGTGTGCTGGCGCTGCAAGAGCTGCGCGCCGGCACCTTCAGCGGCAGCACCATCATGGGTGAGCCAGCGCTGGCCTGGCAGTCCTGGATGGAGCTGGGGGATCGCGCGCGCGAGCTGCTCCCCGAGCTCGATCGGCCGCTGCTCGCGCTCTCCGGAGACTACGACTGGAACGTGCCGCCCCGCGAGACCGAGGCCTGGCGCGCCGCCTTCGCTGCGGTGGCAGACAACCCCGGTCACGAGGCGCTGGTGCTGCCGTGCGTGAGCCACGCGCTGAACTGCATCGAGCAGACCGACGTGCGGCTGCTCAGCGAGGCCGATTTCGGCCGGAACATCGATCCGGCAGTGCCGGCGGAGATCGTGCGATTTCTGGAGCTACACGGCGCTGCGCGCTAAATGGCTCGCGCCGAAAGCGCGCGAGCAGCGGTTGGCAGAGATCGAACGGATGCGTGAGATGGTCGAGGCTCTCGGTGGCAAACTCGAGGTGATCGCAGTCCTCCGCGACAAACGCGTGCGCGTGGCTTGATCGGGGATTCGGAGGAGCACCTTCCTTCCCTGCTGCCCTTCCCCACACCTCGCCTCTCGGCAGGTACCGGGATCTGTGCATTATCGATGGTTATTGCGACCTTAGCCCACTGGTGGCCAGGTTGACATGTGCATGCACATGTGCATAATCTACCTGTGGCCAAGACCAAGCGCGTGCAGGTCCTCATGGAGCCGCTCGAGTTCGCGGCGCTCGAGCGCCTAGCCCGAAGCCGTGGTGCCTCCGTCGCCGATCTGATCCGCGACGCAGCTCGTGCCCAGTATCTCGACGTTGCCGACCGTGGCCGCCGAGCTCGCGCCGCCGAGCTCTTTTTGAGCCTTCCAGAAACGCCTCTACCTGATTGGAGCGTTCTGAAGCAGGAGCTCGAGGAGCGGCGTGGCTAGGCTCTTCCTGGAGGCGAACGTCTTCCTGTACGCCATCGGTGCCGATAGCCCGCACCGTGGGCCGTGCCGTGACGTCCTTCTGGCCGTCGGACAAGGAAGGCTCGACGGCATCACGAGCAGCGAGGTCCTTCAGGAGGTCCTGCACGTCCGGTCGCGCCGCGTGAGCGTGGCGGACGCCGCCGGGGCCGTACGCGCGGCGGCCGAGCTGGTTGCCGAGGTCCTCCCCGTCTCGTCCCTCGACGTCCTCGAAGCCTGCAACCTCCTGGAAGAACATTCTGACCTCGGTGCTCGGGACGCGCTGCACGCGGCCGTGATGAAGAACTCGCAAGTCCACTTGCTGGTGTCCGTCGACCGCGACTTCGACGTGATCCCTGACCTAAAGCGGATCGATCCAGCGCAGGCACTGACTCTCACTCGTTGAGCGACCTCCCCAGCATCGTCTGAGGTAAGACCCGAAAATGTCGGATCCAGTCGTGCCCCGCACTGGAATGTCCGGAGCAAGTCACTTTACAGACTAGTCACTTTGATGCATGTTATCACGGTGATCGAGGTCATCGTCACGGACGAGTTTGTCGGCTGGTACGAGGACCTCTCGGATGCGCACCGCGACTCGGTAATTCACTCGGTGGGGCTGCTGGAACAAATGGGCACTCAGCTCCCGTTCCCGCACTCGAGTGACCTGAAAGGCTCGCGTTAGGCTATGCGCGAGTTGCGGGTGAAAGCCCATGGATCTCAGATCCGCATCGCCTACGCGTTCGCCCCCGCCCGGGACGCTGTGCTCATCCTGGGCGGCACGAAGGTCGGGGACGACCGATTCTATCGCTGGTTCATTCCCCAGGCCGAAAGCGTCTGGGAGACGTATCTGAAGGAGCAAGGAGTGAAGCCATGAAGACGCACCGCTGGCGAGATATCCGCGGCGCTGGCGGTAAGGTCAGCCAGGAGCGGTTGGCAGAGATCGATGCTGCGGTATCCGAAGAAGTTCGCTCCTTCCGGGAGCTGCGCGAGGCGCTGGGGATCACTCAAACGGACATGGCCAAGCTCGCCAACATGACCCAGAGCGAGGTCTCGAAGTTCGAGGCACGTGAAGACCATCGGATCGAACGGATGCGTGAGATGGTCGAGGCTCTCGGTGGCAAACTCGAGGTGATCGCGGTCCTCGGCGACAAACGCGTGCGTGTGGCTTGATCAGGATTCGGAGGAGCGGCTTCCTTCCCTACTGCCCTCCCCGCCCCTAGCCTCTCGGCAGGTACCGAGACTGTGCATTATCGATAGCTATAGGCGATAAAATCATGATGAGCCTCATACGCGGGGCGCAGTCGAACTTCGGCCGCGGCCGATTGCGCACCGGAGGCAAATGGGTCATATTGGTCATATGGAGCGCCGCTCATTCGCCGATGTGAAGGCCCACCTCTCCGAAGTCGTCGATCAGGCCGAGCATCGAGGCAAGAAGATCGTGATCCTGCGGCATGGCAAGCCCGCCGCGGTCATCGTCCCGGTCGCTTCTGCTCAGACACGGCGCGCAGCAACGGCCATGAGCGCGGCTGAGGCGGAGCGACGGCTCGACGAACTCGTGACTGAACTCGGTGGTGATCCAACGTTCTCCGCCGTGACCGATCTGCTCGAGGGTCGTCGGTGAGCAACTACGTGCTCGATGCGTCTGTGGCCGTGGCCGCTGTACGACCCAATGAGCCTTCCCATCAAGCGGCCCGAGCGCGTCTCGCGGCCCTGCTGACCGGGGCCGACGCCATCGTCGTGCCGGCGATCTTTGACGTGGAAGTCACATCCGCTCTGGTCCGCGGTCATGCGTCCAGCTCCGCGGCTCAACGGTACCTAGAACTGGACCTTGGAGCGCGGGAAATCGTGACCATCGGACCCCGCGCCGCTCGCGCCATTTCTGGAGTGGCCGCTCGGACCCGCCTGCGAGCAGCTGACGCGGCGTACGTATGGGTCGCGAGCTCCCGTGGGCTTCCTTTGGTGACACTGGATCAGGAGATCGCGCAGAGAGTGGGCACCCTCTGCCAGGTCGAGGCTCTCTGAACGCACTACTGCGCTCGTCCCCGAGCTCGATGCGGAGCAGTCGCGAGAGTGGCAGGAAGCGAGTCGGAGCGCTGGGAAGGACTGCGGGGGGCAAGGCGAGGTTACGTTGATGTCCTCGGTTCGGACACCGCAGGAATTGATCCAGCGGGCCCGATCGGCGGCCCATCATTGGGCGGCCCCGAGGTGCCGCGCCACTCGTTGCCGATACTCGATGCGGTCCCCCGTGCCACAATACTTGCAGCGGCAACGGTTATCGGCAGGGAACCGAGCTAGCAGTTCCCGAAACCGCGACTCGCTCTTGAGCAAGAGCAAAGAGTGATTCTCGATGAAATACCCGAATGCATAGCGCTCGATACCAGGCCAATAGTCTTCGCGGTGCGCGTCGTGCAATACCGCGACGCCGTCATCGCTCAGGAGAGCATGGCTACCGAGCAGATTTTCCACTCGAATACTCGAGGGCCTGGCGAGGGCGCAAGTAACGGATGAGCTCGGGCAAGTAGGCGCGGAAAGAGGAAAACGCATTGCGACTCTTGACAGAAATGCCAAGCACGCGCAGCACACGGCCTCGAAGCCGTGTAATCATCGAGGGCCGGCCCATGCCTGCGCACGGTAGCTGGTTCGCTACGGGCAATCCAGTCCATGGCGAAGGCGGCCAGCATTGAGCCTCCGCGCTGGCAAGACAGCCCTCAGGAGAACTGCCGCGCCTTCTTGATCAGGTCGTACGCCACGTTGATTTCCCGCGCGCGCTCCTCAGCCATGGCGCGCATGTGCTCGGGCAGGCCCTTGGCCGTCAGCACATCGGGGTGGTTGTCGCGCATCAGCTTGCGGTACGCGCTCTTGATCTCGCTCTCGCTCGCCTCGGGTTGCACGCCGAGTGCAGCGTAGGCGTCGTCGAGCTGCTGGCGCGGTGGCGGCCCGCTGGCTCCGGGAGCGGCGGCGCCGCTGGCGGCCGCGCGCAGCAGGGCCTCCAGGCGGGCGATGTCGAGCTCACCCAGCCCCAGCCGCCGCGCCACTCGCACCAAGAGCTCGCGCTCGGCGGGGTGCACCTCGCCGTCCGCCGCCACGGCGGACAGCTGGATCTGCAGGAACAGCTGGTGCAGCGCGGTGGCGCCGCGCGCGGCGCGCCCGAACTCGTCCACGGCGCCGTCCAGATCAAACTCGGGCGCCTTGCCGCGCCGGAACGCCTCCTTGGCTCGCTCCCGCAGCTCGGGAGAGAGACCCAGACGCGCGAAGATCTGCTCGGTGACCCGGATCTCGTCGTGGGTCACCACTCCGTCCGCCTTGCACACCGCGCCCATGACGGCGAACGTGGTCTCCAGAAAGCTGGACTGCACCGTCTGCAGGCCGCGCAGCGCCGCCGCGCGCGCCAGACCGCGCAGTAGAAAGCCGACCGCCATGCCGATGAGCAGACCGGTGCTGCCGCCGAGCGAATAGCCGATGAGTGCGCAGAGCAGGAGAACGAGCATGCGGATCAGGGACCCCGAAAGAAGGCAAAGACGATCTCGAACAAGATCAACAGCACGATCGCCGACTCGAGCAACACCAGCCGGCGATCCCGCGCGACGTCCAGCACCAGCTCCAACGCCTCCTGGATGCTGCGCAGCTTGAGCTCCAGCGACTGGTAGCGGTCCGTCAGGTCAAACTCGGCGCGCAGCTCCTCGTAGATGTGATCGATGCCCGGATCGTCCCAGGTCTCGTCCGGCTTGTCGAGCAGGTGCAACACGCTCAGCACCTCGTTGCGCACGCCGATGGCGGCGCCGATGAAGCGGTGCAACGGTCGGGTCGAGAACGGCACCGTGCCGCGCTGCTCGAGCCGCTCGACGAGCTGATCGGTGCGCCCGAACATCTCTTCGACGATGCGCTCGTAGTACTCCATGGCCGCACTCTGCCCGATGGTCATCGCCACCACCGCGGCCCGCTCCGGGGTCATGCGATCGACGGTGAGCACGTCCTGCGCGACCCGTGGCGCCGAGCCCGGATCCTCCCGCACCATGAACTCCTCCTTGATCACGGTGGTGGAGGTGAGCTTGGGCTGCAGGGAGCGCAGGCGGGTTACGGAGTCTTCCCGCTCGCGCGCCGGCACGTCGTAGAAGACCATGGCACCAAAGGGGTAGACGAAGGTCAGCCCGCCGCTCGTGTGCGGCACGCGCAGCTCGTGCGTGGTACGCGTGGCCGTGGGGTAGAGCGGCCCCAGCTCTCGCAACGGCAGGTTCTCCACGAATGCGACGGCGTGAAACGTGTGTACGGGGGCGGCGCCTGCGGCTTCGGCCTGCATTGGCCTCCACTCTACCACTGAAGCGCCAGAGCCAAAGCGCTGGGTCCGCGCGCTCGCACGAACGCCTCGGCTGCTGGCCTGGGGCTCGCCGCGGCCCCGGAGCCCGCACGGCCAAGGCTGCCGCGGGCGCACTGCGCAAGCAGAGAAACCGGACGAGCAGAGAAACAGACACCGGGCTGCAGGGGCACCGAGTTACAGAAGGTTTCTTCCCGCGGCAGCCCCTTCAAAAACCGCCGCAAACCGGCCTACACTGAGCCGGATGCCGGATTCTCCACATTCCCCGATGCCCCGCTTGCGGCCGACGCCGCCCACCCCCGCGGTGGTCCAGGAAATCGTGGCCCGAGCGTTGATCGAGGATCTGGCGGGTGGAGACCTGACCACCGACGCCACCGTGCCGGCAGAGCTCACCGCGCTCGGCGTGGCCGTGAGCAAGGCGCCGTTGCTCGCCTGCGGCAGCACGGTAGCGCAGGCAGTGTTTGCCTCGGTGGATCCCAAGCTGGAGTTCGAGACGATCGTGCCGGACGGCACCTGGGTGGCCAGCGATCGCCCGCTGTGGGAGGTGCGCGGCTCGGCGCGCTCGATCCTGATGGCGGAGCGCACCGCGCTCAACTTCGTGCAGCACCTGAGCGGCATCGCCACCCTCGCCCACCGCTTCATGCGCGAGATCCCGGTCGGCAGCGGCGCGCGCATCGCCGACACGCGCAAGACCACGCCGGGCCTGCGCGCGCTGGAGCGCTATGCCGTGCGCGCCGGCGGTGCCCACAACCACCGTCACGACGTGGGCTCGGCCATCTTGATCAAGGACAACCACATCGTGGCCGCGGGCAACATCAGCGCAGCCGTGATGCGCGCACGCGCGCGCGCGCCGCACACCTCCAGGATCGAGATCGAGGTGGCCAACCTCGAGCAGCTGGAGCAAGCCGTGGCGGCCAAGGCCGACGTGATCATGCTCGACAACTTCGATCTGGCACAGATCCGCAAGGCGGTGGCCATCGTCGATGGCCGCGCGCTGATCGAGGTGTCCGGCAACGTCACCCTGGAGCGCGTGGCAGACCTGGCGCGCGCCGGCGCGGACGTGATCAGCGTGGGTGCGCTGACCCACTCGGCGCCCGCGGCGGACGTCTCGTTGAGCATCAAGGTGCCGCTGCCCGAGCGGCCCATCGCGGCCTAGCGCATGCGCGCGAACAGCGCCCTGTTCGACGGTGTCCGCTTCGATGGTGCCCGCTTTCACGAGCTGCGGCGCGAGCGCCAGCGCCAGACCGGCAGCCCCAGCTGGGGCGAGCCGCTCACGTACCTGGAGCAGACCGGCTCCAGCAACGACGACGCCCTGGCAGCAGCGCGCGCCGGCGCCGCAAGCGGCAGCGTGTTCCTCGCCGAGCACCAGACGCGCGGCCGTGGCCGGCGCGGCCGCACGTGGCTGGCCGAGCCCGGCCAGAGCCTGCTGTTTTCCGTGCTGCTCCGCCCGCAGCAAGACAAGCAGCAGAGCGCCAACCCCCAGCACGGCCACCCGCCGAGCACGGGCGGAGCTGCGCTCACCCTGGCCATAGGCCTCGGCGTGCGCGCGGCGCTGGCTCCGTACAGCCGCGAGCCACTGCTCGTGAAGTGGCCCAACGACATCCTGTGCGGCCGCCGCAAGCTCGCCGGCATCCTGTGCGAGAGCCAGCTCTCCGGCAGCCACATCACCGCCATCGTGCTCGGCATCGGCATCAATGTCGGGCCCCAGTCGTTTCCCCCGGAGCTAGCCGCCGACGTGACCTGCCTCCGCGAGCAACTGCCGGCGGGCTGCGTGCTAGAGCGCGAGGCCCTGCTCGTCGAGCTGCTCGCCGAGCTGGAGCAGCGCGTGCAACAATTCGAGAGCGAAGGCATCATGCCGCTGCTCGACGAATTTCGCCGCCACGATGCCCTGCGCGATCAACCAGTGACCGTCAGCGCCCAGCGCGAGCTCAGCGGCATCGCCCGCGGAGTGGACGCCGAAGGCCAGCTACTGCTCGAGACAGAAGGCGTGCTGCTCCCCGTGCACGCCGGCACCGTTCGCCTGCGCTAGCCAGCACCCGCGCCCTGCGCGGCGAGCCCCCCTCACGGACTGCAGGAGTCATCTTCGACAAACCCCGCCGCCAGTAGAGTGGTCGGGAAAATCCAGCACACCCCCGCCCCATCGCGCGCGTACGTGCTCACCCCCGGCGCGTTATCCCGCTCCTTCTCCACGCAGCCCACCGGCTCCGGCTCCTGCCGCCCCACCTGCACTGCCGAGAGCACCGAACACTGCTCCGCATCACAGTGCTGCAGCGTGCGGCAGGTGCCGCGACAGGCGAGCATGCCATCCGTTGCTGCCAGGGTGAGCGCCAGGAGTATGGCAGCGAGAGGGCTGCTGGCGGGGGGGACGGGGAGGCGCATTCTGGGGAGATGATTGTTGGCGGAGGTGGCCTTTGGCCGAGGTGGCCTTGGCCGAGAGCGCTTTGCAGGGTAATCGTGGGGGCGTGCCGTGCTGGTGCCAGCTTGCACGTTGCTGGTGGGGGCGTCCATGGGGGTAACGGAGTCACTCGGGTCCTGCCCGTACGCCTCCGGACACGGCTTCGTGTGGCTTGCGAAGCCGTAACGGCGCGAATGGAGCCCTCGCGGAGCCGCGTGCGTGGGCGGCGGTGGTTTCCGGGCGTTGGGTGGGCACATCCTGGCGACGGCGAGGGGCGTGGGGTGCCGAGCCCCTCCCCCGCTCACGCGCCGCTTGGGGCTTTGTCAATTTCGAATGGGCTCATGCGCTGCCTGGGGCTTTGCCGATGCTGAATCGCCTCACGCGCTGCTTGGTGCTTCGTCGATGTCGAATGCACGCACGCCCCGGACACGGCGCAGCCCGATGCGCAGGAGCCAGCAGCGCGCCTCAGCGATGGGTGGCTCGGCGCTCTCCTGCGCCCACTCGGCGCGGGCGCGCTGGGCGCCGAACACGAGCGCCGCGGGGCGTGCGAAACCGTTGAACCAGGGGGCGGAAGAGCACGGGTCGACGAAGCCAGTGGGCACTGCCGCGCGCTCGTGCTTGCGGGCAGTATCCTTGCCAGCATCGAGCTTGCTCGCACCATGTTTGCGAGCATCATGCTTGTGAACATCATGCTTGTGAACATTGAGCAGGATGTAGCGCAACGCGAAGTGCACGGTGCGCGGCGTCTTCAGCGAGCGGTCGTGATAGCGATCGGCGAACACGTCGCCGCGGCGGTGGAGCTGGCGATTGACGGCGCGGGCGATGCGCACGCACACGCCTTGCACTCCGCGCGACAGACACCGGCGGTCGTCTGCCTCGGTGAGCAGGTGCAAGTGGTTGGACTGCACGGAGAAGTGCACGAGCCGGAAGCCGGCGCGCTGCTTTCCAGCAGCCAACGCGCTCCGCACCACCTTGAATACGCCATGGCTGCGCAGGGACGGTAGCCCGCGGCACGCGCGCAAGGTCACGTGCACCGGATGGTGAGGCGACACGGTAGACCTCCGCTGATGAGGCACGCCCGCTCGCTCACCCTTCGGCGGGCGCCCGGCCCCGCGACGCCGGCCCCCGCGCATCCGAAACTCGAGCGCCAGTTGCGACCCCACCCGCATGCTTTCTTTTAAGCCATGCGTGCAATCTTGGCAAGAGCGAGCTGCTCGCCATTCGAATTAGCACTGATACTGTTGGCTCGCCACTGCGCATCTCGGACGTCGCCAGGATGGGCCCGCTGCACTCGCGCTGAGACGGTGCTCGCGGCGCCACCGAACCTGGACCGCAGCCGTCGCTCATCCGCTGCCCAGCCGCGCGCGCGTATCCGCGCTGCGCGGATACGCGCGACTCCGCTCCATGCCGACGGCGCTTTCCAACGCAACCGCTCGTCGCTGCCCGGCGCTTTCCAACGCAACCGCTCATCACTGCCCGGCGCTTCCGGGGGCCGCCAGGATCAGTGCCGTATCAGAGCCCAGCATGCGCGCCGTCTCCGCGTCCGCTCAGGGCACGGCCAGCGCGCCGCATGCATCGACGTCAAAGCAAGTGGCCGACTTGTTGGCACCCGAACGCGGACGTCAGCCGATGCCGCTCGCCGCTGGCCAGCCGCGCGCCCGTATCCCGCGCTGCGCGGATACGCGCGACTCCGCTCGTCGCTGCCCGTTGCTTTGCGGCGTCGCCGCGCTTCGCTTTCCTGCGCCACACGGAGCACTGCCGTATCAGAGCCGACCGCCACGAAGGCATGTCGGTCCGGCGCCGCGCCGAAATCAGTGCCGTATCAACTCCGGAAAGCCTCGCCGCCTGGGCGAGCTTGGCGGCGCCGTGCATAGGTGAGCGCCAGCAGGCCGGCGAGTAGCCAGTGCTGGGTGGGAGGGGATGGTGCGGCGGGGAGCTGGCAGGCGCAGCCGCCGCCTCCGCTGGAGGTGGCGGGTTCGCTGGGGCTGGGGACGCTGCGGCAGTCTAGGTTGGCGCCGACGCAGCCGGCGTCGGGGGTTAGCTCGATGACGTCGCACTGGGGGTCGTTGTCGGTGCCGCGGGCGGCGCAGATGGCGGCGATGTCGTCTTCGGCGGGGTAGAGGGTGCCGCGGTAGTTGTCGAGCATGAGGGCGCCGGGCTCGCGGGAGTGGGAGATGCCGAGGAGGTGGCCGAGCTCGTGGTTGATCACGGCATTGAGATCGCGGAGGCGGAAGTCGGTGTTGCCGAGCTCGATGGTGAAGTTTTCGTCGCGGGAGTTGATCTCGATATCGGCGTCGAAGATCTCGCCGGTGCGGACGTTGGCGGTGACGGTGGTGAGGGCCAGCACGCCGAAGCGAAAGGAGGGGGTGTCGACGAACTCGTCGCGGAACAGGATGAGGTTGCTGTTGGCGGCGCTGTCCTCGCAGTTGAACTCGACTGCATCACAGCGGATCTTGCCCTGGCTGAGCGCGGTGAGTGGGGGGCTGCCGCCCTGGGGGCAAGCAGCGTCGCTCCAGGCGCGGAAGCCGTTGTCGACGATGGTCTCCAGCTGCTCTGCGGTGATGCCCTGGTCGAGGGAGCCGTCACGCTGGATGGCGTAGGTCATGCAGGTCTCGGGCCAGAAGATCTCTTCGCCCTCCAGGTAGCAGCCGGTGCGCTCGTCCTGGGGGCAGGGCGCGTTTCTGCGGAGCTGGCAGGTACGGGTGCGGCAATACGCGCTGGCGTCAGGCACGGCGAGCAGCAGGCTCATTGCCACGGCGGGCCAGCGCGCCCAGCGCCAGGCCGTGTCGAGGGCTAAGGGCGCGGGGCATTGGTGGCTCACATGAACTCTCGCTCAGCCGGCAGGGTTGGGCGGCAGCAACGGGGGCAGCGGCTGACCGGCGTTGCGGCGGCGATATTCGGCATAGCCGTGCATGAGCGCGCCGTACAACAATGTGCCGATGCGGCGCTGTCCCGCCACGGTGGGGTGGCGTAGATCGGGGGCGGCCAGCGGGGGCTTCTCTTCCCTGCCCTTGGCGATGGCGCCGGCGCCGCCCATGGCCTGGAAGGTGTCAAAGAAGCCGCAGCCCTCCTCCAGCGCCACCTTGCGCTGCGCATCCACCAGGCGCGCCACGATCGGGCGCGAGACGATGGCACCGTTCACCCGCACGGCGTGGTCGGTCAGCGACATGATCAGGCACGCCGCCTGTGGCTTGCCGGCGCGCAGCTTGCGGATGACGCGCGCGTACTCCTGCTCGTAGGGCTGCGTGGTGCTCTTCAGATCGCCGTGCTCGCGCGCCAGATCATTGCCGCCGAAGATGAACACCATCAGATCGACGTCGCGCCGCTGCACCTGGCCGCTGATGTGCTCCTGGTCCTGATAGTCGAGGCGCTGGGTAAAGGCGCCGATCAGCGACATCTCCTCCCAGACCGCGCCCGGCACGTTGCGCTCGAGCACCACCCCGTAGCCGCGGGCCACGCCCGTGCCCAGCGCCGCCACCTGGATCTCGTGCGGGCCGTCGCTCAGCTCCAGGCGCTCGAGGTCGTCGCTGACCGCAGGCGCACGGCTGTCGACCACCCGCTCCACCTTGCCGTCGACCCGGATCTCGAAACCGCCGCCGTCCGGGCGCTTCTGGTACCACAGCTCGAAGCGCGAGACCTTGCTGCCGAAGCCCTCCGGCACGGTGGACCAGACGCTCAGCGCGCGGCCGCTGGAAGTGCTGCTCACGCCCCCGTAGCCGAAGCGGCGATCTTTTTCACACTTGAAGATGATGAGACACGTCTTCCAGTCGCGCCGCTCCTGGAAGCGCACGCCGCGATGGCTGTACCAGCGGTTGTATTTGCCCAGGATGTGGAAGCCGTGTCCGGCGTCGCCGAAGCGCTTCTGCAGGCGCTGGCGGATGGCCTCGGTCATGCCGTCGCCACCGATCACCGAGTCGCCCCAGTGGCTGGCCCGGGCCACCGCACCCTTCACCCCCAGCTCCGCCAGGGTCAGCTTGCCGAAGTAGTACCCGAGGTTCTCGGCGCCCTCGAGCGGCACGTCAGGAGCAGTGTCGTCTGGGTGCGCGGTGTACGCGGGAAAGACGGCGGGCGGCTCGATGCCGACGAGCGCGCTGGCGGGTGGCGCGGACGAGCTGCCCGAGGCCGCGGCCAGCGTGCGCCCCGTGTCGGATGGGCTGGCACTGGGAGCGGCAGCGCTGGACGTGGCCACGAGGCGTGCAGCGGCGGGCGCCCCTTCAGGTGCGGACGAGCTGCCCGCGCCCGGAGCTGCCTGGATGCCGGCAGCGATGGCGGGGGGCTCGGCCACGGGCGTGGCGTGAGACCCCGAGGACTTGGCTGCGACGCTCTTACCGCCCGGAGCCGGCTCCGAGCCAGCGTTCTCGGGGGTGGATGAGCGCCAGAGTGAGAGACCACACGCCGACCACAAGACGAACCCGATCGCGTACGGGGTGACGTGATGCCAGCGCCACGTCAGACGGGGGGGCCGCGGCATTCGGGGCAGGATACCATGTCCGCCCCGGCGTGCAGCCCTCCCGAAAGTGGGTGCGACCGCCCGGTTCGCAGCACATTTGCGCGCGAAAAGTAGACCCGGAAGCGGACGCTGAGCGGCGCGTGCGCCGAGCTGGTGCGCCCGGGCGCACCAGCTCGTACCTGGGTGGGGCGGTGGGCACTCCGGCAGCCCGTGTGCTAACCGCCGCCCTTCGGGTCATGACAGCGTCTCGCTCGCGCGGCCGTACAAGCAACAGGGTGAGGCGCCAGCACTGGTTACTGAACCTGGGATGCGGCTGCGCGCTGGCGCTCGGACTCTGGCTGGCGCCCGCGGCGGCCCTCGCCAGCGAGCTGAGCTGGTTGGGGCCGGCGGACTGCGATCAACGCGAGCAGCTCGAGTTTCAGGTGCAGCGCGCGCTGTCCGCGCCGCTGTCGGAGGTGGCGGAGCTGCAGTTCCAGGTGCACGTGGAGCGCACCAGGCCAGGGGCGCGAGCGCGCTTGCTCGTGCAGAGCAGCACGGAGGCTCGAGTCAGTGAGCGGGTGCTGGAGGCGCCGGACTGTGCCGGGCTGGTGGACACGCTGGCA
>JAICQL010000192.1 GCA_025937895.1 Polyangiaceae bacterium
ACCGCCGCCGCAGCCAGCCCCCACACGTCCACGTAGTAGTAGGTGAGAAAGACGTTGAAGGTCTGGAAGAACAGGTTGGAAGCTGTATCGCCCAGCGCGTAGCCGACATACTCCGTCAGCGAGAGACGATGCGGCTTGGATGGCGTGGCGGCGGACGTGGACGAAGACGGCACGCGGCGCAGGTTAGTGGCCCGCCGCGCCCGGCAACAGCGTTTGTTGCGCGGCCGCGGCGCGATCTGTCAGCTGCTCTCGCGCTGGCAAAGGGCCTCGGCGCCCTGCGTCAATGGAGGTCACTGGAGCATCACCCGCAGCCCGTCAGTTGCCACTGCCCGCGGCGCTCGCCGCCAGCGGCCCCGGGCGCTGCGCCTCTTCCTCCAGGAACGCCAGCTCCTCGCCGCTCGAGGGCCGGCCCAGGATGACGTTGCGCTGGGGAAGCGCCCGAAGCGCGCGATGATCGAGCGATAGTGCTGCGTGCGTTCACAGCCGCGCTGCCAGGGCTCGCGCAGCGCCAGGGGGGCGCGCTCGTACAGCTCGCGCGCAAGCTGCACCGCACGCGTCTGAAGCTCCAGATCTTCTGCGTGCACCAGCATCATCACGAACAGCTGCTCCTCCAGCGAGGCCGCAAACGTCTTCTGGGCAGCGCCACCCACGTACCAGCGTCGAAATTTCTCGAGCTGCTCGGCAGCGTTCGCTGCCGGTGCGCCAAACCAGAAGTCGAGCAGGTCTTCGATCGCATGAGGGTCGTCGTCGAGATGGAGAGCTTGCACGAGCCAGACCTGAGCCTCGCTGCCGGCCCGGCCCATCCCCTGAAGCGGGGGGGCTCCTCCGCTGTGACCCGCCGCTGTCTGTGGCGCTGCGACCTGCCCTCTCGGCCGGCGTCCATGTCGAGCAGTAATGTCAGACAGCCCTCCTGCCCGCGATATCCGGGCACTGTTTCAGCTGCTCGCTGAGCTGCGCGAGCTCGGCGCCGAGCCGGCAGCCTGGCGCCAGCACCTGGCGAGCACCCTCTCCTCGCTGTGCGCAGCGAAGGTGGCGGTAGTCGCAGAGCTACAGGTCACCCCAGCGGCAGAGCGCACGTCGAGCAACTGCGCGGACATCGTCCAGCCCGTGCAAGCCATCGATCATGGCCTGCCGCCAGCGCAGCGCGAGCGCTTCTATCGGGAGCTGTATTTCACCGACCATGCCACGGACGACGCGCTGGACGCGATCGTGCCGCTGTACGGCAGCGCGTTCACCATCCTGCGGCGTGATGTGGTGGAGCAACAGCGCTGGGACAGCTCCTTCGTCGCCAACGAACGCTTTCGCCGCTCGACTGCGATGACGTCGTCCGCTCGTTGATGCCGGTCCCCCGCCTGGGCGTGCTCTCGAGCCTCGAGCTGTACAGAGCCGCCGGTGCGCCCTTCGGCGGGCGCGAGCGCCTGATTGTCCAGCTGTTGCACGAGGAGCTGGCCAGCGACTGGAGCCGGGTCGCTTCACAGCAGCCGCGGCTCACCCCGCGGCAGCGCCAGGTGCTGGGCCAGCTGGCGCAGGGTGCCAGCGAGAAGGAGCTGGCATGCGCGCTGGGGATGGGCGCCCACACCGCGCACGATCACGTCAAGGCCATCCATCGCGCATATGGCGTGCGCAGCCGGGGTGAGCTCCTGGCGCAGCTCGCGCGGCACAGCCCACCGCGCACGCGCTTGCTCGCAGAGCACGTGTAGCAGGCGGGAGGAAGAGGCGGGCGCCCGCCGGCGCGACGCGAGCCTCGGCTCCAGCGCTGGGGCAAATGCTCGCGGGTAAGATCGCCTCAGATGGCTCGAGCTGACCCGCCAGCGAATCGCTCAACCGCGAATAAAGCCGCCGAATTGGCGACCGTTCAGGCTGCTGCAGACGCAGCGCGGCGCAGCTCCGCGCCACTGCAGAGGGATGGCCATGAAGCTCCAGTTGCTCGCAACGTTAACGTGGCTCGCGTTCGCCACCGCCTGTCGTTCCGATCCTCCGCCGCGCACCGTCGAGACGCCCATCGCAGCGCCTTCGGAGACGGCGGACCGGGTCACCGACACTACCCGCGCGCCAGCGGCAACAGCCGCCCTGATCGTATCGGAGGACATCCGCGCGGCCTGTGGCATCGCAGAGCCGAGCGCCTACTTCGCCTACAAGTCGACGAAGCTGCGCTACGCCGAGCGCACGATCATGAAACAGCTGTCGCAGTGCCTCACCCAGGGCCCGCTGAAGAATCGCCGCACCCGTCTGGTCGGGCACACCGATCCGCGCGGCAGTCAGCGGTACAACGAGCAACTCGGGAAGAGCCGCGCCAACAGCGTCAAGGGTGCCATGGTGGCGCTCGGTGTGCCCGCGACTCGAATCTTGACGGAGTCGCGCGGCAAGCTGGACGCCACCGGCACCAACGAGACTGGCTGGGCACGTGACCGGAAGGTGGAGGTGCTGCTCGCCAATTGACGCCCAGCTGCCGGCCTGGGCCTGCGGCGAAGCTAGCGACTCGCCGCGCTGCTCGGCAGCGGGTGGTGCACCGGCGGACGAAAAGCGCCCGCCGTGTACAGCGCCGCCAGCGTGGTGAGCGCCACCCCCAGCACCACCATCGCAGTCAGCACCAGCTCCGAGAGGAGCCCGTGTCCGGGAGCGTGCTGGTGCGCGTGCCCGTGCTCCTGCTCGTGCAGCGGGTGCTCGTCGTCCGGCGTGGAGGCGCGCAGACCGTCGTCATCCGCAGCCAGATCATTGCTGGGCTGCAGCGCAACGGGCGAAACCCAGTTCATGCCGTCCGCAGCTCGCGGCGGCCGGAAGTCAGGAGGATTGTTCAACACGCCCTCGCTCGCTGAGTCTAGCTGTTGGGGTTGATAATGCTGTTAATACTGGCCATCGCAGCGTGTCTCCCAAACCGGAGCGGGTGGGAGCGGGCCCGACAGCTCTGAGGCTAGCCTCTCAGCCGCCGCCACAACGGCGCGCGCCCTCGCGCCAGTAAGCGCGCTGGCGCGCAGCCGAGATGGGCCGGCACTCACGGCTACGGCGGACCTTGCATGCTTCGCGCTCTAGTGGTATTGATATTCAGTATCATTTAGCAGCGGGCTCGAGCTGGCTGCGTGAGAAAGGTGGCACGGGTCATGACGCTAGAGAGTCTGGGGTCCAGCACGGTAGGCCGGTGGTCAGCTGTGCTGCTGCAGCGGGCCAGGGGCGCGGTCATCGGACTGGCGCTGGCGGGGATCTTCGGTGTCCTGGCTTCCCACCTGGCGCTGGCCATGAAATGGCTCGATCTGTTTCATTACGCCTGCTGGGTTGCTGGCTCGCTCGCTCTGTACGCGCTGGCACTGCTGATCGGTCACCTGGGTAACGCGAGCGAGCCCACGTTGACCTCCAGGGCACGCCCCGCCCCGCCGCAATTGCGGCGACTGAATGAGCTGGCCCACTGAGCCACGGCAGTGAGCCACGGTGCTAGCAGCGCTGCGCAGGCGAAGGCTCAGCGTCAGATTGCAACGATGCCGGAGCGGAGGGCGCATTCGCGCCGAGCCTTGCTACTGCTAGAAAAAGGCCTGCAACACGGGGCGCGCAAACAGCAGGAGGGTCGCAATGGTGCAAACGAGCAGTCGCACGATCTGCTGGAGGCCGCTCTGGAATGAAGGGCAGCCAGGGGTCGGTCTGGAGCATCTGCTGCTCTCTGAATACGTGGCCGACAGTGTGGTCCTGGCCATCGACGAGAAGCACGGGCCCTTCCGGCTCAGCTATCACCTGCAGTGGGATGATGCCTGGCGCTTGCGGCTGGCCACCTTGGCCGTGGCCACGGGCACGGTCCGCCGCTCGCTCCAGCTACAGACCGATGGTGAGGGGCGCTGGCGCAGTGAGGGCCGCGACCTGGTCGAGCTCGACGGCTGCCTGGATATCGACATTTGGCCGACGCCCTTTACCAACAGCTTCCCACTCTGTCGCAAGCCGCTCGCCGTGGGTGAGCGCCGTGAGTATCGCATGGCCTGGGTGCTCGCGCCGGAGCTCACCGTAGCTCCACAGCCGCAGGCATACACGCGCCTGGCCAGCACCCGCTACCTGTTCGAGAACCTGGATGGCAGCGGCTTCCGCGCCGAGCTGGAGGTGGACGAGCTGGGCATCGTGCTCGACTACCCAAAGCTGTTTCAGCGCGTGATGCTGCGGTAGACGGCCAGCTCCCCCTCGGGCAGCGGCAGCGGGCGGAGCCAGGGGTGCTCGAGCGCCGGCAGCTGCACACAGCACACGTGAATGGGCCGGCTGCGCGCGGCGCTGCCGAGCGCCTCGACGGTGCGCTGCAGGCGCGCGCCGGAGAAGGGACAATACAGGAAGAACGAAGTGGCGTCCGACACCCTCTCGATGAGCTCGGGCGCGTCCCCCACCAGCACCGAGAAGCGCGCCACGTTCAGGCGCCGTGCCAGCGCCAGCGACGCCGCAGCCAGCTCCGGCTGGATCTCGATGCCCACGGCGGTAGCGCCCGTCCAGAGCTGGGCCAGCAGCGCCGCCCTGCCCACGCCCGAGCCGATATCCACGAACACATCGCCGCTGCCGAGCTGCGCGTGCTGCAGCGCACGCAACACGGTGCCCACCGGACAGGGCAGATACGGAGTGCAGTTGGCGGGCAGCCGGGGACCGTCGCCGAGCACCTCCTCCAGGCCGAACGCGAGATCCAGCCAGGCGTCGCGCTCGGTCGCGGGCACGCTCAGCAATGCAGCCTGAAAGGCGGCCGGCGTGACGGGCCCGCTCGACAGCTGCGCGAGCAGCAGCTCAGCTCCCTCTCGATGCCACTGCTCCATCATTCTCGCTGAGATCGTCGCGGCTGAGATCGTCCTGGCAGGTGCGCCGAGCGCGCCGTGTGCGCGACTCTAGCACCCGGAGGCCACGCCGCGCAGCCGTCTCGGACCTGGCCCCGGTGCGCTCGTCAGGGCTCGCTCGCCGGCTCTTGCGCTGCCAGCGGCTCCGGCTCGGAGAAGCGCGCGGACAGCAGCGAGTTCTCACCGGCGCTCGTCTCCACGTACAGCGTCTTGCGCTGCTTACCGTAAATCAACGTCACCCGATGAGGGCCGGGCTGCACCCGGAGCGAGTGCAGCGGGGTGGAGCCCTTCGGCGCTCCATCCAGCAAGACGTGCGATATCGGGGTGGAGGTGATGGTCAACGTGGCCGCCTCGCTCTCGGCAGCACGGCTGGAGGCGCTGCTGGCAGCGGTGGGGCGCTCTGCAGGGCGCGGCACCTCCGCGCGCCCGCGCGTGGGGTCGCCCGCACGCTCCGGCGCCGCAGCGCGGTGAGCACGCGCGTCGCCGGGCAGGTCCATGCTAGCGGAGCCGGTGCGCGCCGTGCCGGCAGCTCTCGTGCGCGAGCTGCCAGGCTCCTCCCGATCCTCCAGTGAGAGCGGCAGTGAAGCCGGCAGCGCCGTCTGATCCGGCGAGCCATCGGGCTGCTTCAACAGGCGCTGCCCCGCAGCCAGGATCACCATCAGCGCCACGCCCAGCGCGGGCACCACGGGCACGCGCCCGCCGTGCCACCTGCTGCGCGGGATCGTGGCGCTGGCGGGCGCGCCAGTATCCGCAGGCGACCGGCGCTGCAGCTCGAAGGCCAGCTCGTCGTGCGGCACCGGCTCTTTGGCGCCGCTGCCGGGTGAGCCTGGCGCGCGCTCGGTGGGGGGTGGCTCGGCATCCCAGCTGTCGAGCTCCGGAGCGAGCACGCGGCGCAGCTCGTGAGCGGCGTCGCGGGCGCTCGGGAAGCGCTCCGCGGCCCGCCGCGAGCAGGCCCGGGCAAACCAGGCATCAAAGCCCGCCGGCACAGGCCCCACCTGCGACGGCACCGGTATGGGCCCGGAGAGCACGGCCTGCACCAGCCCGCCGAGCC
This sequence comes from Polyangiaceae bacterium, assembly GCA_025937895.1. Classification (GTDB taxonomy): domain Bacteria; phylum Myxococcota_A; class Polyangia; order Polyangiales; family Polyangiaceae; genus SZUA-265. The sequence goes on from JAICQL010000192.1 coordinate 5,836, forward strand.
CATTACCAGAGAAAGGTTGTTTGCCCAGCAGGCACTCGAAAGCGATCACCCCCATGGCCCAGATGTCCACGCGCAGATCGCAATCTTTGCGGGCCTCCAGCTGCTCCGGGCTCATGTACGCTGGCGTCCCCAGCAGCGAGCCAGTGCGCGTTTGCGCCGTCGTGCCGTCTGTTTCATCAGTCATCGCCTTGGCGATGCCGAAGTCGAACAGCTTGATGAACTCTTCTTCTTCGTTACGCGTGATAAAGATGTTGGCCGGCTTGAGATCGCGGTGCACGATGCCCTGCTCGTGCGCGCGCGCCACAGCGCGGCTGACGTGTCGTAGCACCAGCTCCGTCTCGCGCGGGGTCAACTTGCCCTTGCGGCCCAGGCGATCAGCGAGCGACTCGCCCTCCAGCAGCTCCATCACGATATACGGCGTGTCACCATCGACGCCGTAGTCGAGCGTCTGCACCACGTGTGGGCTGCGCAGCGCCGCCGCGGCGTGTGCCTCGCGCAGGAAGCGCTGCCGAAAGTCCGCTGACGTTCCCAGGTCTGCGGCGATCAGCTTCACCGCCACGGGCGCGGCCAGGCTCAGGTGCTCGGCCAGCCAGACCGAGCCCATTCCGCCCTGGTTCAGCGGACGGATGAGCTGATACTTCTCGCCGAGGATGCGGTGCATGGACATGATGGCTGGCGCCGTCACGCAGGAGCGCGAGCGACAGCCAGGGATGCTGCAATGCTCGCGCCAGCGTCCCCCACCGCTCGGTGCTGTCGCGAGCAGCCGCATGTCGCCGAACGCGGCAACAGCCCGCGCCTCAGAACTCGATCTTCACCGACGGCGCCGAGCGCTGGGCGGGGCCGTGATACACGACCTCGATGTTGTTGCCATCCGGGTCGAGCACGAACGCGGCGTAGTAGCCCGGATGATACGGCCGCTCTCCGGGTGTGCCGTTGTCCTTGCCTCCAGCAGCCAGTGCCGCGCGATGGAACTTCTGCACCTGCTCGCGATCAGCGGCCTGGAAGGCCACGTGGGTGCGCCCCGTCAGCGCTCCAGCAGAAGCCGGGCTCGACGGATCCGAGATGCACAGCTCGTCCGCCCAGAAGAAGCCCGGCCCATCGCCGCCGATGGGGATACCCAGCGTCTCCAGTACGGCGCCGTAGAAGCGCCTGGAGCGCTCCAGGTCAGCGACCACTAGCTGGAGATGATCGATCAATCGCCCACGATGAAGCTCGTTCATTGCCATGCGCAAAGGTTAGGACGAACCCCAGCCACCCGGGACGGGCTGCTCACCAGCTGACGCAGCCTGCCTGCAGCGCTGCGCCCTCTGAGGATCGGCAAGATCGGCACAGCTCTTGCTATTGGCAGCGCGTGTGGCGGCGCGGCGGTCAGGGATCGGAAGTCATCGACGGGAAGCTCAGTTAGGATGACCGTCGCCGCCGCCGCCGGTTCTTGGCTCAGCCGCCTGGAGCGCCGCAATTGCCGCGGCGCGAGCGGGTGCACCATCCCTGCCGGGCCGCCCCGCGTTGCCGGGCGCGCTGAGCCGCTTTTCCAGAGGCCGTCGGAGGCTGGGACAGTTTGTCCGGCGGCTGCCCCCTTTTGTCCCTCCCGCGCGGGCCGCGTGGCGGCAGGAGGCGCGTGATGCGCGCGCTCGCCGCACGGCTGAGCCGCCAGCTGCAGGCCTGGATGCAGCGGAGCTGCGCCAAGGCCCACGCCGACGCGAGCGACGGCGAAGCGCGTCTGCCCGCCTCTGCCAGTCAGCCCGCGGACATGTCAGCCGCTCCGCTCTTCGGGCTCGCCACGGATCTGGTGGTAGGCGGCCTCGACGTCTGGTCGTTCGCCGCGCTGTGGAGCCGGCGGCCGCGCTCGGGAGCGCGCGGCGCCAAGCCCGCCGCTTGACTGACTCAGTTGTCGTCTGAGCTCGGCTCGCTCTCCATCAGCTCCATCGAGCCGGCCGCATCGAAGCCGCCCAGCCTGCGGTGAAGCGTCTTGCGGTTCAGGCCCAGGATGCGCGCGGCGACGCTCTTGTTGCCACCGCACAGCGACAGCACGCGCAGGATGTAGCGGCGCTCCACCTCTTCCAGCGGCACCAGCTCCGACGAGTCATTGGCCTCGACCAGCACCGTCCGCCCGTTGTGCTCGCGCACCTTCGGCGGCAGATCCTCCACGTCGATGGCCTGCGAGCGGCTCAGCGCCACGGCTCGCTCGATGCAGTTGCGCAGCTCCCGCACGTTGCCCGGCCAGTCATAGGCCAAGAGCTTCTCGCAGGCGGCCGGGGAGAGATCCGTGATGTCCTTGCCGGCCTTGGCGGCCAGCTGCGCCAGCAGCGCGCGGGCCAGCAGCAACACGTCGGAGCCGCGCCGACGCAGCGGCGGCAGCTCGATCTGCACCACGTTCAAACGGTAGTACAGATCCTCCCGGAACAGCTTGCCGGCGATTGCCTCCTCCAGGTCGCGGTTGGTGGCGGTGATGATGCGCGCGTCGAACGGCACCTCGAGCGAGGCGCCCACCGGCCGCACGCTGCCCTCTTGCAGCGCCCGCAGCAGCTTGGGCTGCAGCCCGATCGGCATGTCGCCGATCTCGTCCAGGAACACGGTGCCGCCGTTGGCGCGGGTAAATAGGCCGTCGCGACCCGTCTTGGCGTCGGTGAAGGCGCCGCGCACGTGGCCGAAGAGCTCGCTCTCCAGCAGCGTCTCCGGCAGCGCCGCGCAGTTGATGGCCACGAAGGGCCCGCGCGAGCGCTGGCTACGCCGGTGCAGCTCGCGCGCCACCAGCTCCTTGCCCGTGCCGCTCTCCCCCGTGATGAGCACCGACGCCTCCGAGCTGGCCAGGCGATCGATCAGGTCGTACACGGCCATCATCGCATCGCTCTTGCCCAGCAACTGGCCATAGCGATCCTGCTCCACCACGGCGCGCAGCTCACGCACCTCGCGCTCGAGCGCATAGTGCTTCAGCGCGCGCTGCAGCGAGAGCGCCACCGACTCCACGTCGAACGGCTTGGTGACAAAGTCATACGCCCCGGCCTTCATCGCCGCGACCGCCGAGTCGATGCTGCCGAACGCGGTCACCACGATCACCGGCAGCTGCGGCTCCTTCAGCGAGAGCCGCCGGCACAGCTCGATGCCCTGCACCTTGGGCATGTTCACGTCCGTGATCACGGCCACGGTATCGGGCTGCTCTGCCAGCTGTAGCCCCTCCTCCGGATCGACGGTCCACAGCGTGGAGAAGCCCTCCACGGCGAGCGCGTCGGCCAGGAACTGACAGGCGCTGGCATCATCGTCGATGATCAGGATTCGATTCGTCATGCTTCCTGCGGTATGTATACGGAGAAAACGCTGCCGCGGCCGGGTGTGCTCTGCACGTCGATCCAGCCGCCGTGCTCCTCGACGATCCCGAAGGCCACGCTCAGGCCCAGGCCCACCCCCTGCCCCGCCGGTTTGGTGGTGAAGAAAGGCTCGAACACCTGCTTGCGGACCTCCTCCGTCATGCCAGTGCCCTCGTCCTCCACCCGCACGAACGCAAACGGCTCAGCCACCTCGGAGCCGGCCGACAGCTCCTTGGTCAGCCCCGTGCGGATGCGGATGGTGCTGCCCGGCGGGCTCGCCTGCAGCGCGTTCACGACCAGGTTCGTGGTCACCTGATCCAGCTGCCCCGGATCGGCGTGAGCCCGGATCTCTTCGCTGGTCTCCATGACCAGCTCGATGTTCTGGCGCTCCGCCTCGTGGCGCAGCAGCTCCACGCAGCTGGAGGTGACGGCGGTCAGGTTCACCAGCTGCTTCTGTGGCTCGCGACGGCGCGAGAAATCCAGCAAGCGCCGGATGCTCGCGGTCATGCGCTCCGACTGGTCGGCGATGCTGCGCGCGTATTCGAGCACCGCGAGCCCCTCCACCTTGCCGCGCACGATCATCTTGGCCCGCCCCGAGACGATGTTGAGCGGCGTGCCCAGCTCGTGCGCGATGCCGGCCGCCAGCCGCCCCACCGTCGCCAGGCGCTCGGCGTGACGGAGCTGCTCCTGGGCGCGCTGCCGAGCGGCGGCCTCGGCGGCCGCCTTGGAGTTGGCCGCCGCCAGGCGGTCACACATGGCGTTCATCTCCGAAGCCAGAAAGCCGATCTCGTCATTCTGCGCCAGATCGAGCGGCTCGCCCGGGTCTCCCGCGCCCACGCGGCGCGCCTTCTCCGTCAGGCGCGCCAGCGGGCGCCCGATCAACCAGACGCCCAGCGCCAGGATGGCCGCCGCAGCCACGATGCTCATCACGACGGTGGCGATGACGCTGCTGATGATGCTGCTGCGCACGTACCTGTCGCGCAGCTCCGACGACGTGGCCAGCTGCACCGCCCCCAGCAGCTGCCCGCGGCCGGTGACGGGGATGTGAGTGACCAGGTACGGCGTGCCCTCCTCCGAGCGCAGCAGCTCGCCCCCCGGCCGAGTGAGCAGCACGATCTCGTGCCGGATGCCCTTCAGCTGCTGCCATTCGATCGGCAGCAGCGTCTGCGTGGAGCCGTGCGGCACCCAGCTGATGTCGACGCCCTCTCGGTTGTTGTCGGCCAGCGTGATCACTGCCGTCGCCCTGGAGGGGCCGTCGGCGAACCAGGTCTCGCTCACCTGCACCGCCAGGGTCGAGCCGATCAGCGCATGATCCTTGCGCATGTCGGAGTCGAGCAGCATGATCTCGCGGTGCACGCGCACGTAGCCGAAGCCGCCCAGCACGAGCACCACGCCGGCGATCACCGCCAAAGCCACTCGCAGCGCCAGCTTCATGGGGGGTGCACCGATTTTAGCCGGGCGCGGCGGCGAGCCCAGGGAGAAGGTGTGTTGCAGCGCCGCTTCAGCTGGCGGCACGGTCCGTCGCCGTCATGGGCCGGGAGCTGCCCGCTTGCACGAGCATTTCCCGGGCTGCCGCGATTGCATCGCGCGTGCCGGCCAGGGTCAATACGTCCCCCGCCTGCAGCGCCTCACGGGCGGTGGGCACGGCAAAGCCGCCGCCCTTGCGAGTGATGCCCAGCACCGTGGCGCCGGTCACGCCACGCAGGTTCAGGGTGGCCAGCGACTGGCCCACGGCCGGGCTGCTGCTCTCCAGCTCCACGAAGGAGGGCGCGCCGAGCCCCGGCAAGAGCTCCTGCACCCGGGTAGCGTGGGCAGAGACGTCGACCTGCGATACCGGGCCCTGCTCTTCCTCTTCTTCGCCGCTGCGGGCTTGCTCGATGATGGTCTCCACGATGGTCTGAGCTCCGGTGCGCACGTGGCCGTCCAGGTCCGCGGCGCCGCGCCAGAAGGCGACGCACAGCGCTAGCAAGAGCAAAGCCAGCAGCGCGGGGCCAGCAAGCCCGCCGAGGAAGGGCTGGGTCACGGCCAGCAATGGCAGGCCCGTCAGCAGCACGATGGCCAGCTGCAGCGTGCCCACGAACGCACGGCGCGGCGCGGCGGCATTATCCAGGGTGCCGGCCCTGGACGGCAGCGCCGCCTCCGCGATGGCCACGCCGAGGCGGCGTCCGACGCGCACGACGCCCGCCACGAGCGGCAGGATCAGCACCAGCGAGACGCCCACGAAAGCGATCTTTGCCGGGCCGCGAGCGAGGCCCAGCTCGCGCTCGACCCAGCGCGACGTCGGCTCCGAAAGGATTGTGGCGCCGATGGCCGTGCCGCCCAGTAGCCCTGCGTCGAGGATCAAGAGCCGGATCAGCCGGCGGATCTCCGAGCCGCGGGTGGCCTCGCGCGGGCCGCTGCGCATCTGCTCGAGCCAGGTGCCGTACAGGGCCACGAACGTCTGCAGCGCGTGCGGCATCTTGCGATCGACCAGGTTCGCGACCGCGCCGGAGCCGCGGATCAGCCAGGGGGTGGTCAGCGTGGTCAGGGCCGAGACGGCAACGGCCACGGGGTACAGGAACTCGCGCGTGGCATTCAGCGAGAGCCCGAGCCCGGCGATGATGAAGGAAAACTCCCCGATCTGGGCCAGGCTCATGCCCGCTTGCACGGACGTGCGCACGCCGTTGCCCGTCACGAACGAGCCGATGGTGACGCCCACCACCTTGCCCGCCACCACCACCAGGGTAAACACCACGATCGGCGCCCAGTGCTCCAGGATCAGGGCAGGATCGATCAGCACGCCCACCGAGACGAAGAAGATGGCCGCAAACATGTCGCGCACGGGCTGCACCAGGTGCTCGATCTTCTCCTGCTCGCCGGACTCCGCCAGCAGGGAGCCCGCCACGAAGGCGCCCAGCGCCACGGAGTAGCCGAGCTGGTGTGCCAGCAGAGAGACGCCGAAGCACAGGCCGATGCTGGCCACCAGCGTGGTCTCCGGCCGCCCGAGCCGCACCACGGCGCGCGCGGCGCGCGGCACGATCAGCAAGCCCACGCCCACCAGGCCCACCAAGAATAGGCCCAGCCTGCCCGTGGTGAAGGCCACCTCCGCGGCCGAGAGCCCGCTGCCGGTGGCCACCGCGGTCAAGGTGGCCATGAGCAGGATGGCGATCAGATCCTCCACGATCAGGATGCCCACCACCAGCTCGCGCAGCGGCCCGCGGATGCGCTGCTCGTCAAAGGCCTTGGCGATGATGGTGGTACTGGAGATGGCCATCACCGCGCCGGCGAACACGCTCTCGACGTTGCTCCAGCCAAACAGCCTGCCCACGATGAAGCCCAGCCACACCATCAGGCTCGACTGCAGCAGCGCCGTCAGCCCGGCCGTGGGTGCCAGCTGGACCAGCTTGCCCAGCCGGAACTCCAGCCCCAGCGAGAACATGAGCAGGATGACGCCCAGCTCCGACAGGGTCTGTACCACTGCGCGATCGGCGACGAGCGGGACGGCGACGTTCGGGCCGATGATGAACCCCGCCAGAATGTAGCCGAGCACGACCGGCTGTCTCATTCGCTGAAACAGCACGGTCGTCACGGCCGCCGTGCCGAGCACGATGGTCAGGGTCTCCAGGAAGTGGTGCGCGTCCATGACGAGGGTCAGCCGACCCTTTCTCGGCGGGGCGCAATTGCAAGACCGAGACCGGAACAGCCCCGCCACTGAAATGGCGCAAAATTGCCCGCCTTACGCGGCCAGCGCTGGGACAGAATGATCCAGTCGTGGGTAGAAATGTCCCTAGCCCTCACCCCGAGCGCCCTCGGCCGCGCTGCCCGCGCCGCTAGCGACAGCACGCATCCGTGTAGAATGCACGCGCTTCTGCTCATACATGCTCCGATCTGCCGCTTCCAGCAGCGCGTCCAGGTCCGCCGGGTTGGCGGCGTCGTGAACGGCTGCGCCCACGCTCAGTGACAGCTTGAAGCGCTCCGTGCCGCCCTCGTTGAGCGCCTCGATGCGCTCCTGGATGCGAGCGCGCACGGCGGGCACGTCATCGAGCGAGCACTCCTGCGCGAACACCGCAAACTCGTCCCCGCCCAGGCGTGCCACGACGTCGGAGGCTCGAAAGACGGCGGCGAGCAGCTGGGCGGTGGCGACCAGCGCGCGGTCGCCGATCTCGTGACCGAGCGTGTCGTTGATGCCCTTCATGCCGTCCAGATCGATGAAGAAGACGCAAGCGGGGCGGCGGCTGCGCGCGGCGTTGGCCAGCTGGCGCTGGCCGTGCTCCTGGAAGCCGCGGCGATTGTACATGCCCGTCAGATCATCCCGCAGCGAGAGGGCCTTTAGCTGCTGCGCCTGCGCCTGCAGCTCCGCCTCTTGCCGGCGCTGCTGCGAGATATCGCGGATCACGGCGATGCGCGCCGGCTCTCCGCGATATGTGGCGTCCCGGCCGCGCACCTCGACCGGAAAGCGCGTGCCGTCGCCGCGCAGCATGTGCGCCACGTAGCAGGTCATCGGCTCACCGGCATGGTCCTGCACCTGCTCGCGCTCTTCGGGAGCGAACAGCTCCAGCGCGCGCGTCCCGGCCAGCTCCGCCGGCGTGCGCCCGAACCAGGACGCAAACAGCGCGTTCGTATCCAGGATCACGCCCGCGCGACTGATGGCCATGCCCTCGAAGCTCGACTCGCTCAGCACGCGATAGCGCTGCTCGCTCTCCGCCAGCTCCCGCTCTGCCTGGCGCTGCTGCGTGCTGTCCCGGAACAGGGCAACACAGCCCGACGGCGCTCCGCCGAGCACGATCGTGCGCGAGGTGACGCTGAACGAGCGCAGCACCCCATCGCGATCGTGGAGCATCAGCTCCAGCCCGTCGCAGGCTTCACCCTTCAGCGCGCGGCTCAGCGGGCCCTGCTGCGGCGGGAACGGCGTCTTGCCGTCGAGCCGATATGCTGGCTGCTCCGGCGGCCAGTCCAGCGGCAGGTGCTGGCCCTCCTCCGCGCGGAAGTAAGCACGCGCAGCGGGGTTGACCATCAACACGCGGCGGTCCTGATCCAGCACGACCACGCCATCCCCCATGCTGCTCAAGATGGACTGGAGCCGGGTGGTCTGATGGCGCAGCTCCTCCTGCGCCCTGCGCCGCTCGCTGATGTCACGCGAGGTCAGCTGAATCTTCTCGGTGGGGCGCTCGCCCTCGTGAGTGAGACAGTAGGTGGTCTCGAACCAGCGGTACGAGCCGTCTTTGCAGCGCAGGCGGTGCACGAACGGCAGATTGGGCGCCGTGCCGCTGTGCACCTGCTCGGTCAGCTCGCGCGCGGGGTCGCGTTCCTCCTCGTGCAACAGCGCGCGCGGCGGCATCACCAGCATCTCCTCCTGCGTGTAGCCGAGCAGGCGCAGGCAGGACGGGCTCACGTACAGTAGCTGCCCACCATCGCCGATGATGCGCACCAGATCTGTGGCGTTGTCCGCCAGAGAGCGCAGCGCCTTCTGGCTCTCCGCCAGGCGCCGGGCGGCCTGACGGGCCTCTTGCATCCGCCGCGTGGCAGACCACAGCCCGCCCGTCAGCACTGCCGCGATGAAGACCGACGTGCCGATCAGCAACAGCCCGAGCTGCCGGCGCCCCGCCGCGCCCGCAGACTCGCGCTGCGCCAGCGCCGAGTGCTGCCGGTCCAGCACCTTCTCCGTCTCCAGGCGCAGCGCCTGCATCAGCTGCCGCCCCTTGCCCTGGCTGACCAGCGCTCGCGCCGACTCCACCTCACCCCTGCGCGCCAGGCGCACAGTGTCGTCGAGCTCCTCCAGCTTCTCCCTGGTCAGCCGCGCGATCGCCTCCGCGCTCTGGCTATCCTCGACCTTGCCCAGCGCGCGCCGCCGTAGCTCGTCGAGCTGCGCTGGCAGCAGCACGCGCGCGCGCTCGTAGGGCGCCAGGTACGCCTCGTTGCCCGTGAGCAAGAAGCCGCGCTGCCCCGTCTCCGCGTCCTTCAGCAGCGAGAGCGTGTCGCCGAGCACGCGCTGCAGCTCGAGCGTGTCGGCGATGGCCTGGCGCGAGCTTGCGTAATCGTGCTCGCGCAGCAGCGCCACCACGCCCAGCACCGCCGCCACGACGATGGCAATCAGCCAGGGAGTTCGACGGTTCCACGAGGAAAACATGGCAGGCAGCCCCGCGGGCCCCCGCGAGCGATGGTTCCCTGCACTACGGTCGTCGGACCGCGCCGTTTAGCGAAGCTTCTGGCCAATCAGCCGCCGCAGCGGATCAGCGCTGATCGGTACGGAACGGCACCGCCGGCAGGCCGTCTTTGTTCCAGAGATTGACCACGGGGTAGTCCGCCCACCCGAAGCGCACGGTCTTTGGCTGGGCCACCTTGGGACTGGAGACCACCACCGTGGCGCCGGCCAGCTTTGCGTCAGCGTTCACGTACTTTCCGTCCGCGCCAGCGATGGCAAAGCCGGTGAGGCGCTCGCCGCGCACCTCCAGCCCCTTGCCCACGTTGTCGAAGCTCACCACCACCTTGCCCTGCTCGACCTTGGCCGAGCGCAAGCTGGGACCCGAGGCGAGCACCGGCTCCCCGTAGGCAATCTTGCGTGCCGCCAGCGCCAGCCGCTCCCCCACCGGCTTCTTCTTCGTGGGGTGGATGTCGCGCTCGTCGCCCACGTCGGTGATCACGGCCAGGCCCACCTTCGGCGAATTCCTGGTTGTCATCAGCTGCGCTTCACGGAGCTCGGCCCAATCGCTCTCCTGGGGCTCCTTGGAGATCTGCTTGAATGGAGCGAGCTGGACCATCAGGAAGGGGAAGTCCCCGTGCCCGAAGGTGTCG
>JAICQL010000058.1 GCA_025937895.1 Polyangiaceae bacterium
GGTGTCACCCTCGCGGATGTCCCGGAACTCACCCATGATGGCCACGCCGACGTTGTCCTCTTCCAGGTTGAGCACCAGGCCGCGGACGCCGTTGCTGAACTCCACCAGCTCACCGGCCTGCACGCCCTCCAGGCCGTAGACAGAGTTGTTGAACTCCACCAGCTCGCCTGCCATCGCACCCTCGAGGCCGTACAGGCGCGCGATGCCGTCGCCCGTGGAGAGCACGGTGCCCGTCTCCTTCACCAGGGTCGCGCTGTCGAAGTTCTGGATCTGCGACTTGATGATTTGTGAGATCTCGTCCGCGCTGAGTTGCATATCTGCTCCGTAGTTCGTCTGCCGGGCCTAGCCCAGGGCAAAAAAGCTAAAATTGGGGGCCGGCGGGGGCTGGCCGGGCGTCATGTAAAGAGCTGCCACCCGCGAAACATGCCGGCTCAGCCAGTGGCCGTCAGCTTGCGCCGCAGCTCGTCCAGGCGCCCCTGAATGCTGCCGTCGATGGTGCGGTCGCCGATGCGGGCCACGATGCCGCCCAGTAGCTCCGGATCTTCCTCGTGCTCGACGATGACCCGCTTGCCGAGCGCGCGCTCCAGGCCCTGCTTGAGCTGCGCGAAGTAGGTCTCCGGCAGGCTGCTGGCCGAGATGATCTTGGCCCGGCACACGCCGTTCCTCTCGTCGGACATCGAGCGCAGGCGGCGCGCGATCGCCGGCAACTGCCCGAGCCGGCGGCGCCTCAGCAGCACCAGCAGCGAGTTGATGGTCAGCGGGCTGAGCTCTGCCCGGCGGGCGATGTGGCGCAGCAGCGTCTCGCGCTGAGCCTCTTCCAGCACCGGATTCTCCAGCGCACGGCGCAGCTGCGGCAGCTCGCTGAAGGAGCTGGCAAACTCGCTGATCTCCTGGCTGGTACGATCCAGCTGGCCCGCCTCGGCTGCCAGCTCGAAGATCGCGCGTGCGTAGCGCTCTGCGGCACCTCCGGCGCTCATGATGCCTCGCTCCTTCCCGACGGCGTGCCCGAAGGCGGCGAGCCCGTGGGCACACCCCCTACCGGCAGCCCACCGCTCCCGGCGGCGGGCACCAGGGCCGTGATGTACTCCTCGCACAGGCGCCGGTGATCGTCCGTGGAGACGCTGCGCTTGAGCAGCTCTCGCGCGGAGTTGAGCGCGGCCAGCGCTGTCTCCCGGGTCAGCTGCTCGCGCAGCGCTTCCAGCTCGCGATCGATCAGGACGCGGGCTTCCTGCTCCAGGCGCACACGGCGAGCCGCTGCCTCTTCCAGGACGCGGCGGCGCTCGGCCTCTGCGCCCTCGCGCATCTCGCGCTTCACCCGCTCGATCTCGGCGTCCAGGTTATCGAGCTTGCCGCGATACAGCCGCAGCTGCTCGGTCGCCTCCTTCTGCATGGCTGCCGCATCGTCCATGCCCTTCATGATGCGGTTGCGGCGATCCGCCAGGCCCTTGGCCAGCGGCCGGCGGGCGAAGCGCATGAAGAGCCCCACGAGCAGCAGCGTGTTCAGCAAGGTGGCGGCAAATGGTGTGGCAGTGCCCGGAGCGCGCCAGAGCAAGCTCGGCTCTACCCCCTCTTTCTCGCCGAGCATGCCGTGGTACCAGTTGAACTCCTGGTGGTGCCCGTCACCGTGGCCCGCCTGGGCGTGGTCCGCATGACCCGTGCTCTCCGCGTGACCACTGTCGCCGTGACCGGCGCTGACGTGGCCCTGGGAAGCAGAGTGATCTTCCGGCGCAGCCAGGGCGGTGGCGGCGCTCGCGGAGAGGAGCAGAGCTGCTCCCAGTGAGGCAGCGGCTGCCCGTGAGGCAGCGGCCGCCCGTGACGATGCTCCCGCCTTCCAGCGTGGGCTAGCTCTCAATGCAGACTCCTTCCGAGAACGGCCTCGGCAACACTGCGCGCCAGGCGCTCGGACTCCTGTCCCAGACCAAATTGAATTTGCCGGCGCTCGCGATCGATGCGCAGCCGGCCCTCTTCCACGATGCGGTTGGCCGAGTCTCGGGCCTGCGCCAGCAGCTCCGCCTCGGCGCGCGCCGTGTCGGCACGCGCTCGATCGCGCTCTTGCCGCGCTACCTCGTGCACCTTGGCTAGCTCCTGCTCATAACGGGAGAGCAGCGCACCGGCCTCCTCCTGCATCTGGCGAGCGCTCTGGCGCGCACCATCCGTTCGCCTCTCACGCTCTTCGAACACGCGCAACACCGGCTCGAACAGCAGAGGCTGGAGCACGACGATCAGCGTCGCGAAGAGCAGCATCTGCAAGACGAAGGTCAGATCGAAGTCAAAAGTCATGCTGCTCGGTTCGTAAGTGTGCGCCTGAGCTGCCTTCCCGGCGGAGCTGACGCGATGGCGCGGCTCCTACCATCGTGCGGCAAGGCTGTCCATACCCCGGGCAACGTCTCACATCTCGGCCAGCGGCCAGCGCAGCTCGAGCAGTTCGATGCCGCTGGATCCGAGCTCGCCCAGGACACGGTCGTAAGCCACTCCGTCGCGCGGATCGCGGGCTTCCGGTGCAACGTCGAGCAAGGGGCGCAGGGCAAAAGCGCGCTCCCGCAGCCGCGGGTGTGGGATGATCAGATCCGCTTCACACAGTGTCAGCCCTGATACCCAGAGGATATCTAAGTCCAGGGTGCGTGGTCCCCAGCGCTCGATCCGGACCCGGCCGGCTTCGAGCTCTAGCCGGAGCAAGCGCCGGAGCAGCTGCCGAGGCGCCCCCTGGAAACGAAACCGTAGCGCCGCATTGAGGAAATCGGGCTGAAGCGGCCCACCGACCGGTGCGGTTCTGTAGAGGCCTGAAATCGCCACGCAGCGGCCCCACGTCGCCAGCTCGCGCACAGCGGCCCGCAGCGTCCGCCGCGGATCGGCCAGGTTGGCGCCCAGCCCCACCACCACGTCGAGCTCGCTTTCGACCCTCGCAGGGGGGCCGCTACTCTCACTTTCCATCGGACACGCCGTTTCTCCCTCGGCCATACTTCAAGCTGGCACCGCCCGAGGGACATGTTCGATTTAAATAGTGGGGAGCTGTTTGTCTCCCTGTTCATCCTGATCGCCATCGTTTCGGCGCCGCTCTGGCCAAGGGCCGGCGAGTGGATCGCCGTCAAGATCGGACAGAGAGCTCGCTCCGCCAAGCCTGCCGATCGTGGTTGAGAGGTGTTTGCCGCGAGCTCTCGTCTGGACGCCCCGATGAAGTCTGGCCATCCCGAGGAACCCGCCCCGCAGGGCGAGCTCTTGGTGCTGGTCAGCGGCACATCGATCGAGCTGAAGGCGTTGTTGGCGCGTCTGCAGGGCGCGGGAGTGCGAACCTTGGGGCTGGAGGAGGCCGGGGCAGATGGCGCGGCTCCGCTGCCTCGGCTCGTGCTGTGTGATCTCGCCAGCGACGGCGTGCTGCCGCAGCTGCAGCGCTACTACGCGACAGGCGCGGAGCCCGGACCGCTGCTGGTCACGCTGGGCTCGCCGCGCGGCACGCCGAGCGAGGCGGAAGCAACGTTGCTGGCCAGCGCAGTGGAGAGCTACCGGCGGCCGCTCGACGTGCAGGCGATCGCGGAGCGCGTCTCGACCTTGCTGAAGCAAGCTCGCCCCTCTCGCTCGCCCGCGAGTCATCGCGAGGTATCGCTGGCCCCGCTCAAGCCGCGAGCCAGCCAGCTGCCGCGCCTGTCCGCAGCGCCGCGCGCCGATGGGCCGCCGCCCTCCAGCTCGGCGCGGCCCAGCGCCCCCACGCCCGAAGAGCTGGCGCCTGTGCCGTCGCGCCAGCCGGGCCCCAGCGGCGCCGAGCACTCGGTGGTGAGCCCGGAGCTGGAGACGTTATTGGCAGAGGCGGAGCGCCGGGTGCAGGCGCAGATCTCGATGCAGGGCGAGGCAGTGGGCTCCAGCCCGCCGGAGTCCGCCACCGCGCTGCTCTCGGATGATGTCTGGGACGCGCTGGGCGAGGCGCTCGAGGACGATGCGGACAGCCCGGCGGGGGATCCGCTGTCCGATCCCATGCCGCCCTCGCCGCTGGCGCTCGAGGCCGAGCCTGGCAGCGTGGCGCCCGTTGCACGAGCGCCCGGCGATTCGACGGTACCGCCGGCTCACTGGGCGGAGCCGGTCAACGAAGACACCGGGCCTTTTGCTGCAATTCCCGAGTCCGAGCCCACGAGCGGCTCGCTGCATCCGGTGACCTCCGCGAGCAAGGGCCCGGCGACGCTGGCGCCCGGCGCGCGCTCGGCGCTGGAGGACACGCGCGGCACCGCTGCCAGCGAGGACAGTCTGCACGAGCCCCTCCCCTCGCTGCGCGAGCTCGATGGCGATGACGATGAGGGCACGGCAAGCGGCAACCCGCGCCCCACCCGACCGCCCTCGACGACTGCGCTCGGAGGGCGGCGGCGCACCACGGAGGCGCGCCCCGCGACGGTGCCTGCCCGACTACCGGTGCCCAGCCCCTCCGAGCTGCCTGCCAGCGAGCGCACGGGGCCGCTGCGCGACGCGCAGCGAGTCGTGCGTGAAGAGCGCCCCGCCGCGCGCGAGATGGAGCGGTTGATGCGCGACGTGGTGCCGCCGCGCGAGGCGGCGCGCTCCGCGCGGGAGCCGCTGGCGGCGCGCCGCGAGCCCACCCGCCCCCCGCGCGAGCACGAGCCGCCTCGTCCACACGAGCCGCCTTCACGCGCGCTGGAGCCGGCGCGTGAGCTCGAGCCGCTGCTGCGCGACCCTCCCGCGCGCCCCGCGCCGGTGGAGCGCGCGCCCGACTCCGAGCGCAACGATACCCGCGCGGGGCAGACCTCCGCTGGGCTGGATGACGTCGCGGCGCCGGTGCTGGAGCTGCCCGGCGCGCTCGTGCGTGGCGGAGCGCCGCTGGTGATCGCGCGCGCCGTACGCCAGCGCTTCAGCGGGTGCCTCGCGTTCGAGGTGGATCAGGGCCTGCGCCGCGTGGTGTTCAAGGAGGGCGACGTGGTGATCGCGGCGTCCGCGGTGCACGGCGAGTCGCTGGTGGCGTTCCTGGCTCAGCGCGGCGACCTCAGCCCCGAGACGGCTGCTCAGATCGAGCACCGCATCCCCACCTTCGGCAGGCATGCCGGTGCGGCGTTGATCGCGCGTGGCCTGCTGGAGCAAGGCGAGCTCTGGCCGGTGCTGCGCTCACACTCGGAGTGGGTGCTGGCGCAGCTTTTCTCCATCGAGCGGGGCACCGTGCACATCGAGCACCCCATCCCCGAGCGGCTAGAAGCCGAGCCCGCCGTGTTCGGCGGCGCCACGGGAGCCGAGGTGCTGGTGGAGGTGGTGGAGCGCGCGGTCCCCCCCTCTCAGGCGCTCGACCATCTGGGCGATGGCTCGGCCACCTTTCAGCCGGGCACTGCGATCAAACTGCTCGGCGAGTGTGCTCTGGCGCGCGAGCTGAACGAGCTGGTCGCGCGCGCGCAGCAGCTACCGCTGGAGCAGCTGCTGGCGGAGAGCAAGGAGCCGCGACTGCCCTGTGTGCTGTACTCGCTGACCTTGCTGGAGGTGCTGCGGCGGGTGGAGCTGGCGCCGGCTGCGGAGGGGCCCGCTCCCCGCTTGCGTGCTGCCCCGGCCCGAGACGAGATCGATGATGATGCCGTCCGGGCGCGCGTGCTGGCGCGCCGCGCGCTGGTGGACGAGGGGGACTACTTTGCGCTGCTCGGTGTACCGCGGCAGGCCACCGGATATGACATCCGGCGCTCGTACGTGGAGCTCCGCCGCCAGTTCGATCCCGGTCTGATCCTGCGCAAGAGTACCCTCGATCTGGCCGAGGACGTCGACACGATCCTGGAGGTGCTGGACGAGGCCTACGAGATCTTGCGCGATCAGCAGCGGCGCGAGCGCTATCGCCGCGCAATCGAGTCCACCCCCTGAGCGGCCGTGCTTCAGCGCGCGGGCAGGCGCGCGAAGGAGGCCGCCTTGAGCCAGGTCTCCTCCAGCTCCTGCTCCAGCTGCGAGTCGTACACGACGCCGCCGCCCACGGAGAGATACACGTCGCTGCCCTGCTGGATCAACGTGCGGATGGCCACGCTGAAGTCGCAGCTGCCATCCGGATCGATGCGACCGATCACCCCCGTGTAGACGCCGCGCCGGGACTGCTCGAGCTCGGCGATGATCTCCAGCGCGCGCCGCTTGGGGCAGCCCGAGATCGATCCCCCCGGCAGCATCTGCAGCACGGCGTCGAAGGCGTGCTCGGGCTCGCGCAGCAGCCCGCGAATATGGGTCGCCGTGTGCCACACCTTGGGGCCCGCTCGCGGCACCCGGCTCGCCACCACCTGCACCGAGCCCGGTGCGCAGACCTGCGCCAGATCATTGCGCAGCAGATCGCTGATCATGTTCAGCTCCGCCGCCTCCTTCTCGCTCGCCAGCAGCGCTGCCAGCTGCGCCTGATCTGCCTCCGCAGCAGCGCCGCGCGGGCGAGTGCCTTTGATCGGGAACGTCTCGATGGTGCGGCCCCGCACGCGCACGAAGCGCTCGGGAGAGGCGCTGTGGATCGTGTAACCGTCACCCTCGAGGAAGGCCAGGTGCTGGACTGGATTGCTGCGCGCCACGAACGGAAACAGCTGCCGCGGGCCCAGCGCGGTCTGTGCGCGCAGCAGGCGGGTCAGGTTGACCTGATAGATGTCCCCGGCGCGGATGTATTCGGCGATGCGCTCGTAGGCCTGGCGATACGCACTATCGGAGCTGGTGGCGTGGAAGCACATCGCCTCGGAGGGCGCGGGCTCGCCGAGCGTGGCTGCGGCGCCCTCGGGGGGCCGCTCGGCGCTCTGCAAAGCACGCTGCAACTGCTCGAGGAAGCGCGCTTCGCGAGAGCTGACCGCCCAGCTCCCGGCCTCGCTCGACAGCCAGCTGTCGTAAGCCAGCCAGCAAAAGTCCGAGGTTTGAGGGCCTGGCTTGGGCGCGAGCGGCAAGCCGTGCAGCTGATGGCCGAGCTCGTACGAGAGAAACCCGAGGAGCAGGCGGCCGCGCGCGCGCTGCTCCCGGATGAAGCTCAGGAGCTGTGCACGCGTGCTCCCGGTGCTGCTCCAGCTGCCCTCGAACACGCCCGCGGGATCCCAGGCGAGCGTGTCCGGAAAGCCGTCCTCCTCCTGCCCCATCAGCAAGGAGAGCCGCCGCGCCTCGCTGGGTACCGCGCGAAACAGCTCGATCAGGTCGCCCCTGGGCAGGCTCGTGGTCACGCGCCCTGCCCTGCCGCTCCTGACAGCTCGAGGAAATTCGCCAGCAGGCGCGAGCCATGTTCGGTCAGGAAAGACTCCGGATGAAACTGCACGCCCCAGAGCGGAAGGCGCACGTGTCCGATGGCCATGAGCTCCCCCTGCTCCGTCCACGCCAGCGCCTCGAACTGCTCGGGAGGCTGCGGCACGATCAGGGAGTGATAGCGCGCGGCGCGAAAGCCCGGGGGGATGCCGGCAAACAAGCCGCGCCCCTGGTGCTGGATGCGCGAGGTCTTGCCATGCACGGGCTGCGCGGCACGCACCGTCTCCGTGCCAAAGGCCTCGGCGATGCACTGATGGCCCAGGCATACGCCGAGCAGCGGAACCACGCCGGCGAGCGAGCGCGCGAGCTGCAGTGAGACCCCCGCGTCTCGCGGGCCGCGCGGGCCCGCCGAGAGCACCACGTAGTCGGGCGGGCTGGCGAGCACCTGTGCCAGGGTGATGCGATCGTTCTGGACGATGTGAACCTGGGGGCCCAGCACGGCGAACGCATGCGCCAGGTTGTGAGTGAAGGAGTCGTAGTTGTCGATCAGCAAGAGCGAGCGCATCGCCCGCGAGCGCTCCTGCTGCGCCAGCGCGCTCACGGCGCCGGCGCGCGGCTCTCGGCAGCCCGCGCTACCGCGCCTTGCGGCCCCGACAGAAACTGATCGATCCAGTCCGAGGTGAAGAGCACGCCGCGCAGGGCGTGGTACTCGGCCTTCCACTCCTCACCCTTGTGATCGCCGCGCGGGCCGATCGAGCCATCCGGGTTGATGCCCCAGAACCACTCGCCATGCTGCGCGTCCAGCTGCTTGGTCTCGATCCAGGTCAAGGTGCGCTCCAGGCGATCGAGGTAGCTGGCGTCCTTGCTCAGGCGATACAGCGACCAGAGCCCGGCCAAGGCCTCGGCCTGCACCCACCAGACCTTCTCCAGCTTGGTTGGCGTGCCGCCAGGCGTGCCCTCCTCGAAGTAGCCGCCTTTGGCCGCGTCAAAGCCGCGCTCTGCAGAGTGCTTGCCGATGCCCAGAGCCACTTGCCGGACGGCCTCGTGATCGCCGACCTCGCCCAGTGCCTCCAGCGCGTCCAGCAGCAGCCACGCCGTCTCCAGATCGTGGCCATAGCTGACGACGGGGCGATCATGCACGCGCCAGTCGCGGAAGAACTCTTTGTGGGCGTAGTTGGACGGCTGCACGATACGCGTGACGACGACCTTGATCAGCTCCTCGAGCCGGGCGCGCACCGCCTCATCTTTGCTCGCCCGATACAGCGCCGTGAATGCCTCCAGCAGGTGGATGTGGGTGTTCGTGTCTTTCTGCGCGCCCGGAGCGAGCCAGCCCGGATCCTGCCTCTGATCGTAGCCCAGGTGCTCAGCGTCGTGAGCGCGGCCATCGATCGAGCGAAAGCACGCGAGCGCGTGCTCCTTCGCCTGCGACACCTCGAACACATCCGCGTACGTGGCCAGCGCGAAGATCGCAAAGGCCTGCGCGTACAGCTGCTTCTTGCCGTCGACCACGGTCTGGCCGTCGCGGCTGACCTGGTAGACGAACTCACCATCCTTCTCGTCCAGGAAGTGCTGGGTCAAGAAGCGATAGGTGTTGTCGGCGATGGCCTTGATCTCGGCTGACCTCTCGCGCCGCGCGTACCAGGTGCTGAAGGACCAGAGGTGGCGCGCTTGCTGGATGAGGCCCTTGTGCGCGTCTTGCCTGGGCTCACCCGTGCGCTCGTGGAAGCCGTGAAAGCCACCGTGCTTCGGGTCGGGGCCGTGGCTCTTCCAGAACTGCATGACGCCAGCGCCGAGGGCCTCCAGCCGCACCCGCAGCGTCCCGAGCCGATCCTCCAGCTTGCTCTCCGACTCGCTGACGCCCGAGCCCGCTCGGCTGACGAACTGCACGGGTGCAGTGGGAGCGCGCCCGATGCTGGGCGGAGCCCAGCCGGAGCTCAGCTGGGTGGCGGGAGTCGCGCAGCTGAGCGCGAGACAGCAGGCGCCCAGGGCACGAAATGGCAAAGAAGCTGGCAGGAGACGGCGACGCACCGCGGCGAGCGTAGGCATGCGGCCCAGTGGTCGTCAAGCTGGGCCGCCCTGCCTGCGCCTGGTCAGAGCGCTGGCGCGCGCGCAAAGGAGCTGCCGGAGCAGCTGATCACGGTCAGCGCATCCTGCTGCCCTTCCCCCACCAGCCGCACCACGTGCCGCTCGGTCGGGCGACAGTCTGCGACCAGCGCTGGATTGCCGATGTGCTGCTCTCCCTCGTCCGCCACGTAGCACCAGCCTTCCACCCCGGTAGGAGTATCGAGGTTTCGGCAGGCGTCGAGCGCAGCCGGCTCGACTACCTGCTCCACCTCGCACAGGCAGGCGCGCGTGCACTCGGGATCGTCTGCGCCGCAGGGAGTGCCAACGGAGCGCGCCAGGTTCTCGCGCACGTTGGTCTCCAGCAGCGCGCTTGGCCTGGTGCGCGCGCGAGCGGGATCACAGCTGCACGAGGCGCCGCCGGAGCGCACCTCCACCAGGGTGCAGGGCACCGTGCCGTCCGCCGCCACCGCCAGCGAGCGAGGCAGGCAGCTGCGCACCAGCTGCTCCTCCAGGCGCTCCAGAATGCTGGAGATGGCCGGGCGATAGCCGAAGTCAGGCAGCTGCCGGTCCTGCACGTTGCGGGCGCAGATCGACGCCACGATCGAGTTGGCGCCGAAGCCGCGCAGCACCTCCAGCTCGCGCAGGCCCGGGTAGGCCTTGGCCCAGTGTTGCACGGTGGATGGCGTTGCGCCGGGCACCGACTCGCACAGCGGCTTGTCCTCGGCGCCGGGCGCACAGTCGCAGTTGTCATCACCCGCGGCGCAGTCGCGCTGCTCGGGCAGCGGGAAGATGCAGGCGTATTGCAGATCCTCCGGAGTGCCCGGAGTGATCCAGTCCGTGGAGTACTCCCGGCCGTTGGGGCCGCCGGGGCGCACACCCGGGCGCGGCTCGGCCGACTCCTGCATCAGCGGGTTGCCTGGCGGCAGCGGCGGAGAAGCGCCGGGGTCGCCCAGGATGCTGGACCAGTCTGCGGGCCCGAGCTCGGCAGCGGTCTTGAAGCGCAGCACGTCGTCCGCGAGCGGGTTGCCCCGCCGATCGCGGTCGGCCGCGATGGCTTGCCAGGGCACTCCGACGATACCCGCCAGGTACACGCTCTCGGGGGTCCTGCCGCCTGCGAACAGCGGATTGTCCACCACGGCGCCCGGGCAGTCCCCGACATCCAGGCTCGGGTTGCTGGGGCAGATGCGCAGCTCGCGCAGCGCGTTGACGTAGCGCTGTGTTGGATAGAGCGCGTCGACGCCGAAGCGGCGCTTCTGCTCGAAGCAGCGCAGGTTGGCCGAGTCCTGCTCGCGCGGCAGGCGCTTGTCTGCCGGGCAGGTGCTCTGCGCCCACTCACAGCCCGCCGGTGGAGACACGGCTCCGCAGCTGTAGCAGCAGGGATCCGCCGGGTTGTCCGCGCAGACCGCTGTGGGGGCGTACATGGCGAAGGTCTCTGTCGCCATCAGCCAGGACTGCCCGATGGTACGGAAGGAGCAGTCGTTCTCGTCGGTGAGCGATACGATGGCCAGGAGCGAGTCGGGGCGCAGGAACGCCTGGCGCTGCGCCAGCAGTGTCTCATCGAGCAGCGGCTGGCCGTCAGAGCCGCGGCGCGGCACGGTGCACTCCAGGCTGCTGCCCGGCTGGCAGGGCTGCTTGTCATAGGCCGCGTACGGCGCCGGGTCGATCAAGAAGCGGTACCAGGCCTCGAGGCTCGCCTCGTAGCCGCAGCCTGCTTCCTTCACGCTGCGCACCAGCGCGCGAAAGTCGCGCTGGAACTCCGCCGGATCGCTCGACGCGTCCCAGCTGAGGAAGCCCCACTGGTTGGTGCCTGCGCCGCGACCGCGCTGCAGTGAGCCGACCAGGTGCGCGTTGTCCTGCTTGTCGCCGCCGATGCAGCTCTCCGCCGCACCGGCAGCGCCGAGGCTGGAGGTGATGATGCCCACGTGAATGTCGGTCACGGCCCGAAACTGGCGGCGCTGCCCGTCAGGACAGCGCTGGCCCGGCGGTGCCGCGGGATGCTGCACGCCCTGGGCGTCGACGCACACAGGGTTCGCCAGGCGATCGACCAGATCGGGCACTGCCGTCTCCAGGATCAGCTGCTTGTCGCTCATCGATCCGGAGTTGTCGATCATGAACAGGAGATCGATGCGATCGATGGAGTCGCGGTTGACGCTGGCCGTGAAGACGTTGTTGGTGATGGGCTCCGGAGAGCCGATGGGTCTATCGAGGCAGCCGAACGCGAGCCAGCACAGCGCCACCGAGAGCGAGCCCGGTAGCCTGTGCGCAGCCCGGCTCCAGCGCCCCGTGCGCGGGACGTTGATGCGAGCAAACACGCCCTTCGTGTCGCGCTCGCGCCGGATCCGTCAGCGCAAAGTGGCGCCGCGCGCCGCTACTCGCTGCGCTGGAAGAGCAGGCCCTGCGCGCGGTCCGCGCTGAACCACAGCGCGCCCTCGAGGCTGTCCGGCGCCACCAGCCGCACATGCGCCGGCTGCGCGCGTGCGCGCGCTCGACAGCCCTGCGCGCTGCACGTGCACACGCCGCGCTCCACCGTGGCCAGGCGCTCACAGGCGATGTCCTGCCACTCGCCGGCGCGGCGCACCGCGCAGCTCTCGCCCCAGCGTGCCTCGTCGTACCCGGGCTCGACGTCGTAGCGCGGCTCACAGCCAGGTGACTGGATCAGGCTGGGCACCTGCTGCTCGCACCACTCGCGCCAGGGCTCGTCCGGGTACAGGGCAAAGCCGAGGGCGCTGCCGTGCGAGCGCACCTCCACCAGGCGATAGTCAAAGCCCGCGACAAACCCGGCGGCGCTCGCGCAGCTCTCCACCGAGCTGGCGCACAGGTAGCCCGCGCGTGGATCGAGCAGCGCCGGCACGTCGGCCCCGCTCTCGAAGCGCAGGGTGGCGGCGCCGCTGGCGAGCCGCAGCGCGATCAGCGGTGACGGGAAGGAGTCGGCTTCGCCCCCCCGCAAGGTGGCGAGCCAGCTGCCCAGGTGCTGCGGTGCGAGCGCTGGCGGCGCGCTCAGCGCGGCAATCCCCTCCGGCACTGGGCTCGCGCAGCTCGTGCCGACGCCTGCATCGGCGGCCGCTCCCGCGTCGGCGCCCGCGTTGTCCCGATCACCGATGACCCAGCGCTCACCCCCGCAGCCGAGGAGCAACGCCAGCAGCAGCGTGGACGGCGCTCGCTGGCTCATTGCCGCACGAGCTCCAGACCTGCCAGCGGCTCCACGCTGCTCGGGTCGCCCTCCGTGTAGCTCAGCCCACCGCGCAGCGCGCGTGCGTCGCGCGACAGCGACAGCGAGACCAGCATCACCCCGGGCGAGATGTCGCAACCCTGCGCGCTGCAGCGACACGGTGCGGCGGCCAGCTCCGGCGACGAGCTATTGCAATGCTCGCGCCAGGGCGAGGCCACGAGCAGGGTGAAGGTCACCCGCGGATCCTGGCTGCGATCGCTCTCGGGAGCGCCGCTCATGCTCAGCCCGTCGAGCGTGTAGCGATGATCGAGCGCGACGCCGCGCAGCGCGCTCGCCGCCACGAGTGCTTCGCCTGCAGCGCAAGCGGTCCCCGCATCGTCGAGGCGTGCGCTCTCCCCTGCCGAGCCGGCATCTGCGACGCTCGCTACGCCGGCGTCTCCGGCGCAGCCCAGCCCCGGCGCCGCATCACGAGCGAACAGCAACGTGCCCGTACCCTGCGGCTCGATCTCCAGCAGCACCTCACCGCTGGGCAGAGCAAGCAGCCCAGCCAGCCCTTGCCCCGCGCCAGGGTCCGGCGTGACCAGCCCGCGCCAGAGGCCCACGTGGCGCGTCGGCCAGCACTCGTCGTCGCCCACGCGAGCCGCCGCCGGGTCAGGGCAACGCGGCTGCGGAGCCCTACTCTGCTCGTCCACGCTGCCGCTCGTGGCGCTCTCGCCGACGACCAGCGCCCTGGAGTCACACGCCACCAGCAGCCACGCGAGCAGCGCCGCCGAGCCCCGCCCTGTCACTGCCTTCCAGCGCACGAGCGGCGCACGCGCTCGGCGTACACCGAGCGCGGATGCTCCGCCAGAAATTGCTGCCCCTGCGCGCGGGCCTCGTCCGTGCGCTGCAGCTGGCACAGGCTGAGGATGCGGGTGGCCTCGCGCTCCTCCATCAGCACGCCGTCAGGGAAGCGCTCGTCGAGCGACTCCACGATGCCGAGCGCGAGCCGCCCGTCTTCACGGTTCAGGGCCCGGCGAGCGCGCTGCAACAGCGCCAGCTCCTGAGCGAGCGTAGACCGCTCCTGCTCAGCCACCGAGCGCCGCCCGCGTGGCGGTGCCTCACGGCGAGCCTGCGGCCGCTCGACGCGCACGGCCTCCTCCGACGCGCTCTCGGCGCTGGGCGCCGCCAGCTCGGACCTGGCCGGCGGCGGCTCGGCGGGCGCCGGCGCTGCCAGCGGCGAGCTCACCGGCGCCTCGAGCGCAGGCTCACCCGCAGCTGCTGCCGGAACCTGGGGACCGGAGAGCAGACCGAGCACCTGGCTACCCCCAAAGCCGAGCAACGCGCCCAGCGCAAAGCCGAGCGCTGCGCCGCCACGCCAGGAGCGGGCGAAGCTGCGCAGGCTGGGGCGCCGCGCCGGTGCAGGCTGAAACCAGGCCTCGTTGCCGAGCAGCAACGTCTGTACCCGCATGCGATCACTTGCGGACGGCGCCAGCTGCCGCCGCGCGCCCTCCAGCATCGCCCGCTCGAGCTCGTCCACGCGACTCATCGCCGGGCCTCCCGCGAGCCAGCGCGTCCTGGTGCAAGGGCGGGCGCCCGCTCTGCGGCGGCGCCCTCTTTCACCGTCCCCTCGTTCGCAGCCCCGTCTTTCGCGGCCTCCTCCTTGGCGGCCACGCGCTCCAGGGCGGCACGAAAGTCGGCGCGCACCAGGCGCAGCCGCGAGTACACCGTGTTGAGCTTCACGTTGAGGATCTCTGCCACCTCCGGCGCGCTCAGCTCCTCCAGCACGCACAGCACGAACACGTCGCGCTTGTCTGCAGAGACCGTCTCCAGGAATTGCATCACGAATTTGCCGGCTCGCGCCTGAGCCAGCTCTTCCCCCGGATCCGGCAGCTCCGCGAGCGGCTCCTCCAGCAGTGGATCACAGCGCAGGCGCTGCACCCGGCGGCGATGATTCTGGGCGGTGCGGTAGGTGATGGCATAGATCCAGGTGCGCAGAGAGGAGCGACCCTCGAACTCGGCGAGCCGCCGGTGCACGGTGAGGAAGACGTCCTGCACGGCGTCGTCGATGGCCGCGTCCGGTACACCGAGCGAGCGAGCGACGCGCCAGACGAAGTCAAAGTGAGTGCGAAACAGCGTGGCGAGGTCGGGCAACGGCGCAGCGCCCTCCGGCCAGGAGGCCCGGTCAGCGCCAGATGCCTGGACGCCCGGAGCAGCCTGCGGAAGCCAGTGCGAAGTGACCACTCGCCTGGGTGTCACGGGCTCCCCCATTCCGTCACTCGAAAGACGCCGCCGAGGGTCAGCTGCACGCTGACGGCCGGCACCTCGTACACCACCGCGCCGCTCGCCAGCCCCAGCTCGTGCCGGGCCAGCGGGAAAACGAGCTCCAGACCGCTGTAGGCACCCCAGCGCCCCCCCAGCTCCAGCCCCAGCTCCGCACCCACGGTGATCGCCGCCCACGGGCCCCGCCCCGAGCGCCGCTCGCCGCCGAGCTCGCTCACTGCCAGCGAGCCGAGCTGCCCACCCAGGCACAGATCAAAGTGCCCCCCGTTGGGCGGGCTGAGCTCGCTACAGCCCCGGATCAGACCCAGGGCGTTGTCGTAGCTCACCTGATTGACCGCGAGGGGCAGCGCCTGGGCACCGCGCATCAAGTAGGCGCCACCCACGTCCAGCCGCCAGTGCCACGCGGAGAGGGAGACTGAAAGCCCGCCACCGAAGAGCGTTGCCGGCAAGGTGCCCAGATCGGCACGCCCGCCACCGGCGAGCCGGAGCGCGGGTCTACCGCCCGCGAGTGGGGCAGGAGTCGGGCCGAGGTCGCTCAGCTCCTCCGCGGCTGACAGCGGCTCGGCGGTGACCGGCGCCGGTACGGCGCTACTCGCTGGGGGGGCGGGCTGTAGCTCGCTGGCGTCAGGCGGCGACTCGGGCTCGAGCGGCGCATCCATTTCCAGCTCCTCCCCCATCCCCAGCTCCGGATCGAGGATCAGGGCCAGGGTCAAGGCCACCACGTCAAAGCCGTCTGCGCAGGTGCGCACGACCACCTCGCGCCGGCGCTCACCGTGCGCGAGGCTGACGCGAATCAGCAGCGACCAGCCGCGTGCGGAGCCCCAGCCCACCTCGACCCGGGTCGGCGGCAGCTGCTCGAGCGGCGGCGCGTAGCCCAGCAGCGACTCCAGCTGGCGCTCCACCTCGCGCGTGTTCTGACACTCCACGGGGCCCTGCCAGCGCAGCCAGCCTTGCTCCGCATCGGCCGCCGCTGCCGTGCCCCCCTGTGGCGCGCCCTGCCGCTGCGCGCCCTGCTGCGAGGCTGCCTGCTGCGAGGCTGCCTGCTGTGAGGCTGCCTGCTGTGAAGGTGCGGGCTCCCGAGCACCCGCTTCGGCGTGCGCGCCGGACGCGAGCAGCCCCGCCGGCACCAGCAGTGCACTGCTAAACCCGCGGCTGGCCCACGCCATCCCGGGCAGGATACGACCGATCCATCCCGCACGGTATCTGCCAGGTGCAATTTATCGCACCTCGGCACGTGCGCCTACCGAAGCTGGCAGACTCAGTCGCAGCCAATCGGAGAGCCGCTGAGCACCAGGTCGTCCATCCAGACGTCGTTTGCCGGCGGGTTGCTGAAGCTCTGCCAGCCCAGCACGACCTCATTGAACATGCCGTTGAGCCAGCGCTGGCCGTCTTGACCGAGCGGCACGTGCCAGTCCGAGGTGCTGGTGACCGATCTCACCAGCTGACCGTCCACGGACGCGTGCGCCTCGGGCCGATCCGGATCCTCGTTGGAGAACTCCAGCTCGATGCAGTGCCAGGTGTCGGGCGAGAGCAGCGGCGCCGAGCCCCACAGCGCAGGCAGCGGAGCCAGCGCGTCGTTGCGCCCCGGGCCCACCATGTTGAAGCCGAGCGCGCCCTTGGCCTCGCCGAAGCGGAGCTCGAAGTTTCCGTCATTGGGGGTGGCGCGCAGCGCGATCAGCGTATCGTGGTTGCTGGGATTGTCCGGGGTGCGCGAGCCCTGCTGCACCGAGGTCTTGACGAAGACGCGCAGATGCAGCCGGTTGGTGCCAGGCGGTAGCGCGCGGGTCAACATCGCTGGCTGCGTGTTGCCCGTCGCGTGAAAGTGCACCGATTGATTGCCCGAGACGCTGTCCTGATCGTCGAGCAGCGCAAACTGCGGATCACTCGGCGTGTTGCTCGCGTTGGTGGAGTAGTTGATCCAGCGCGTCCAGCCCTCGGGCTGCGTGCCGGAGGCACCGTTTTCGAAATCGTCGGCAAAGAACGCATCGGCAGGAGGCGGAGGCGGCTCCTGCACGGAGCCGGCACCCGCGCCGCCGCTCGTCGTGCCCCCTCCGCCCGTCGCCGCACCCGCCGAACCGCTGCCGCCGTTGCCGGTAGTGTTGCCAGCGCCGCCAGTGCCATTGCCGGTGCCCGTGCTGCCGTTGCTGCCGGCAGCGCCGGACCCGAGCGAGCCACCGTTCGTCTGACTCGAGGAGACGCCGGTGGACGACGTCGTGGAGCTGCTGCTCGTGCTGGAGGCCGTGCTCACCGCGCCCGAGCCTGCTGCGCCAAAGCCCTGTGCATTCATCACCGGGAAGCTGGGCTCACCGTCTGCCAGATCCGGGTTGCAGGCGCTCACCAGTGCAACAAAGGCGAGCGTCAACCAGCTGGCGTTCGTGGATACTCCGCGTCTCACCCCAGTTTGTTGGCACGCGCGCCCAGCTCGAGCAAAGCGCTTCTACGCCAGCGCAAAAGTAAAACGCAGCGTGCGACA
Source organism: Polyangiaceae bacterium (assembly GCA_025937895.1). GTDB lineage: Bacteria > Myxococcota_A > Polyangia > Polyangiales > Polyangiaceae > SZUA-265. Next base: position 17,121 of record JAICQL010000058.1, read on the forward strand.
GGCCAGATCAGCGTGCGATCGCCGAGAGCGCAGCGAGCAAGCGTTCCACTTCGGAGGAGGTGTTGTAGTGCACGGCGCCCACGCGAATCACACCACCGCGTTCTGCAAGGCCCAGGCGCTCCATCAAGGTCAGCGCGTAGTGGTGACCCGCCCAGACGAATATGCCTTCATTCGCCAGGCGCTGAGCCACGAGCGAATTGTCTACACCCGCCAGGGTGAAGCCGAACGTCGGCACCCGCTGTGCGATCTCGTCCTTCCGCGCCAGACCATACAGGCGTACCCCCGGCAGCTGCGTCAGCCCCTCCAGCAGCTGCGCGGACAGCCCGAGCTCATAGCTGCGAATGGCCTGCATGGCCGCGACCAGCGCGGCGCGCACTGCCGCTTGCGGCTGCCCGGCGAGCTGTGCGGCGCCGCCCAGCTCTGCCAGATACTCGAACGTGCCCACCAGCCCTGCCAGCCCCTCGTGGTTCTTGGTGCCGGTCTCCAGCTTCTCCGGGCTGGAGCGCGGCGCAGGCTTGACCTGATACGCCCGCAGCTCATCCAGGAGCTCCTGCTTGCCCCACAAGATGCCCAGGTGTGGACCAAAGAATTTGTACGCGGAGCAGACCAGGAAGTCGGCGCCCAGCGCCTGCACGTCGATGGGGCCGTGCGGCGCGTAGTGCACGGCATCCACCCACACCCGCGCTCCCACCGCGTGCGCTGCGCGTGCCACGCGCGCCACATCGTTGATGGTGCCCAGCGCGTTGGAGGCGTAGCCGATGGCCACCAGGCGCGTCTTGCGCGAGAGCAGCCGCTCGAGCGCGTCCAGGTCCAGGGTGGCGCTGCCGGCTGCGGCCGTGCTGGCGCCGTTCAGGGCCTGGCCTGCGCCGCCCTGCGCAGAGGTGTGCCGCAGCGGGATACGCCGCACGCTGATGCCGCGCTCCGCCAGCTCCAGCCAGGGACTGATGTTCGCGTCATGGTCCAGATCGGTGACGATGACCTCATCTCCCTGGCCCCAGCTGCGCGACAGCGTACGGCTGAGCGCGTACGTGAGTGTGGTCATATTCGGGCCAAAGACGATCTCGCTCGGCGCACGCGCGCCCAGGAAGGCGGCGCACAGCTCACGCGCTCGCGCGATCAGCGCGTCCGTACGCCGGCTGGTGAGAAACTCGCCGTGGCTGTTGGCGTTTGATTGCAGCAGGTAATCGCGCATGCGCTCGACCACGCGCTCGGGCACCTGCGTTCCCGCCGGGTTGTCGAAATAGCTCACAGGCTGCCCCGCCAGGCTCGAGCCGAGAGCAGGAAACTGCCGGCGAGCCCAGGCGTTGTCGAGGATCGGCATGGCGCCGAGCATAGGCCAGGCACGCCGCCCCCGGGTATCCCTTTTGAGCACGGCGCCTGCCCGCCCCACTCAGGCATGCTAGTACCTGGGACGGGCGAGCCGTCCGGCGTGCAGCAGTGAAACATCAGGCGCTCCCTCGCACCCCAGCGCGAAAAGTGCTGGCTCTGTTGACGTGCAACGCCAGCCTGCGCGACGACTACCAGGGCGCGCTGCGGCTCGGCATCGAGCGCGTGTGCGCGGAGCAGGACGTCGACCTCTGGGTGTTCGCGGGGCGCAACAACTGGGTGCGCTCCGCCGACCAGCACCGGCTGTTTCGCCTGCTCGATCCCAGCCGCGTTCACGGCATCGTGCTGGCTGCCGGCCTGATCGAGTCCTTCACCCCGCTCGAGGGCGTGCTGCAGACGCTGCGCGAGCGTTGCGCCGTACCCATGTGCGCCGTCGGCCAGGAGGTACCGGGCATGCCCTCCTTCCTGATCGACAACGCCGCGGCAGCCGCGCAGACGGCGGAGCACCTGATCGAGGTGCATGGCTGCCGGCGGCTCGCCTACATCTCGGGGCCAGCGGAGCACCACGAGTCGCGCGAGCGCCTGCGCGGCGTGTCCGAGGCGCTGCGCCGGCACGGCCTGACCCTGGCGGAGGAGGACATCGTCCGCGGTGACTTTGCCGTCTCCGACGGGCGCCGTGCGGTGGCCGAGCTGCTGGCGCGCGGGCGAGAGTTCGACGGGCTGCTGGCGGGCAACGATCACATGGCGCTGGGCGCCATCGAGGCCCTGCGCAGCTCACCGCGGCGCGGCCTCGAGCGCGTGCCGGTTGCGGGCTTTGACGACGCGGCCAGCGCGCGCTTCGGCGCGGTCCCGCTCACCACCATCCGCCAGCCCGTGCAGCGCCTGGGCGCGCTGGCCGCCGACTGCGTGATCCGCGCCTGGCGCGGCGAGCCCTCGACCCCGGTGACACGCCTGGAGACGGAGCTCATCCTGCGCGAGTCCTGCGGCTGCCACGCTGCAGGCTTGATGGTGTCGCCGCTGCCCGGGGCCGCCGGCAAGTCCACGCACGATGAGCTGGCGGCGGCGCTCGCACCGATCCTGGAGGACGCCGCGCGCCGCCAGCACTGGGCCGGAGCGCTGGAGCAGGCGGTGGAGGAAGAGCGCCGCGGCCGCGCCGGAGCGCTGGAGGGCGCGTTCGCGGCGCTGATCAGCGACGCCGGGGGCACGCAGGTGCCGCTGCACGAGCTGCAGCGAGCGGTCAGCGTGCTCTGGCGCAACACCAACGGCGGCAGCTCGCCGGAGCTGGAGGGCGCCTTTCACGCCACGCGCATCCGCATCGGCGCGCTGATGTACCAGCGCGCCGGCGAGCAGAACCTGCGCAGCGATCAGCTGGTGGACGAGCTGCGCCTGAGCTGCGAGCGGCTGGCCACCTCGCTGGAGCGACCCGCGCTGGTGCAGGTGATGGCCACGGAGCTGCCGCGCCTGGGCATCCGCGACGGCTTGATCGCCGTCTTCCGCAGCGACACGCCGGACCGGCTGGAGCCGCTGCTGTGGCTGAGGGACGGCGTGGCGCAGCCGCTGAGCGTGCGCGAGTATGACGCGCAGCTGCTGGTGCCCGACGAGGCGCTGGGACACTCGCGGCGCGCCTCGCTCAGCATCCTGCCGCTCACCTTCGAGTCGGATCAGCTGGGCATCGCCGCGCTGGAGCTGCCGCTGGGCTCGGAGGCGTATACCTGGCTGCGCGAGCAGATCGGCAGCTGCATCAAGGCAGCGCAGCTGCACGAGGCGATGCGGGTGCAGGAGCGCCTGCACGCGCAGTCCCGCGAGCAGCAGCGAGTGACGGCGGAGCGCCTGCGCTCGCTCGGCCTGATCGCAGGCGGCGTGGCGCACGATCTGAACAACGCGCTGGGGCCGCTGGTTGCCCTGCCGGAGGCCATCCTCGCCAGCTTGAGCGACGCGCGGCAACAGGCAAGCCAGGACCCGGGCGCCGCCATCCCGGGCGAGGTGATCGAAGATCTGGAGACGATCCGCCAGGCGGGCCTGCGCGCAGCTCACACCATCCAGGATCTGTTCCTGCTGGGGCGCAACGATCAGGTCAGCAAGCGCCGTATCGATCTGTGCCGCTTGCTGCGCGCGGAGACCGACAACCTGCGGCGCCTGTGCGATCGGCCCGGCCTGGAGCTGCAGGTCCAGACCAGCAATCAGCCGCTGGTGATACAGGCCTCGACGCCTCACCTGATGCGCGTGATCTCCAACCTGGTGCTCAATGCCGCCGACTCCATCGACGGCCCCGGCCGGATCGAGCTGCGCGTACGGAGCGAGGTCTTGCCGGAGGGGCGCGACGGCCTGGAGCGCATCGAGCCCGACACGTACGCGGTGCTGGAGGTGCACGACACCGGCTCGGGGATACCGCCCGAGCATCTGCCGCGCATCCTGGAGCCATTCTTCACCACCAAGCGCAGGCCAGCCCGCCCGGGCACGGAGCGCTCCGGCACTGGGCTGGGGCTGGCCATCGTGCAGCGCATCGTCAAGGATGCGGCCGGCTTCATCGACATCCAGAGCCAGCTCGGCCTGGGCACGACCTTCTCGCTGTTCTTTCCTCGCGAGGCCGAGCCCGTGGTCTCGCCCAGCCATCCGCGGCTCAACGCACCGGGCGGTCACGAGCGCATCCTGGTGGTGGACGACGAGGTCGTGCAACTGCGCACCGCACAGCGCTTGCTGCGGCACCTGGGCTACGACGTGCAGACCGCGCAGTCCGGCGAGAAGGCGATCGAGCTGTGTGCGGCGCCAGACAGTGATCCCTTCGACCTGCTGATCGTGGACATGGTGATGCCGGGCGGGCTGGACGGGCTGGCCACGATCGCTCGCATCCGTGGCTCGCGCGGCTCGCAGAAGGTGCTGATCGCCAGCGGCTACGCGCCCACTCACCTCAACGATGCAGCTCGCCAGCGCGGTCTGCCCTGGCTGGCCAAGCCGTACACGCTGAGCGGCCTTGCCTCCGCCGTGCGCAACACGCTCGCCGGCGGTATCGAGGGCACCCAGCTCGCCCAGCCGGGCGAGTGATGTGCCCGCGCCCAGCGTTGTGCTAGCTTCGCTGCATGAGCGCCAATTCTGCCGCTGATTCAAGCCTGCAAGCCTGGCTGGAAGCCTTTTTGGCACAGCGGGGCGGGGTGGCGGGCAGCGTTCACTGCCTGCGCGGCGAGCAACTGGAGCTCGCGGCGCACGTCGGGCTGCCCCCGCCAGTGGTGGAGAAGACGCGGCAGATCCCCAGGGGCAAAGGCATGGCCGGGCTGGCCTGGGAGCGCGATCGCGTGGTGTCCACCTGCAACCTGAAGACGGACACCAGCGGTGACGTGCGGCCGGGTGCAAAGGCGGTGGACGCGGGCGCCGCGCTGGCCATCCCCGTGCGCGCGGCGCAGGGCGGGCTGCGCGCGGTGGTGGGCATCGCCTTCGCCGGAGAGCGCGAGATGAGCGAGGCCGAGCAGGCAGAGTTCGAGCGCGCCGCGCAGGCGCTGCCCGAGGTGTGATGTCGGCGCTGACTTCCGGCACGCGCCAGGTCGAGCGCATCGGCGCCGCGCCCGCCACCGCGCTGACAGAGCTCCTGGAGCGGGCAGAGCAACCGTTGCTGATCGATGGTGGCGCGGCGCACTGGCCCGCGCTGCAAACCTGGCAGCCGCAGGCGCTAGCGCAGCGCCTGGGCGACGCCCAGATCGAGTTCAAGCTGTCGAGCTGCCACGCCCATCCGGACTTTCACCGCACGGCCCTGCAGGAAATGTTCGCGCGCGGGCGCGCCAGCTTCGCCGAGTTCCTGCGCGACGTCACCAGCGGCCCGGAGAGCGAGCGCGCGCGCCGGCTGTTCACGGGCGACGAGCAGTACCTGCTGCGCCGGCGCGAGGGCGTGACCACCATCCATCCCGTGCTCCGGCCGCTGCTCGAGGATTTCGAGCTACCGCCCGCGATCCCGCCCGAGCGGCTGTACACGGTGTGGTGCTGGTTCAGCGGGCACGGGGTGCGCACCTGGCTGCACTACGACAATAACGGCTGCCACAACCTCAACGCGCAGGTCAGCGGTCACAAGCAGTGCTGGCTGTACTCTCCGCAGCAACTCCGGCGGCTGCACCCGTTTCCACTGGGCGGCGCCAACCCGGCGCACAACTGCAGCCAGATCGACGTGGAGCAGCCGCAACCCGAGCTCGCGGCTGATCTGCGCGCCGCCGAGGCCTGGCACGCCGAGCTCACGGCAGGCGACCTGCTGTTCATTCCCGCCTGGTGGTTTCACACCTTCCGCCACCTGGGCGAGTTCAACGCCAACGTGAACTTCTGGTGGAAGCCGCTGCGGCCCGCCTTCAATGTCGTGGCCGCCCGCCAGGCGCTGATCGATGTGGCGGCACGCGCCGGCTTGACCAAGAGCGCTGAGGCGCGCGCGACGTTGCTGGCGCTGGATCAAGCCGCCTGCAGCGAGCCCAGCGACAGCGCTGGCAGCCCCTGAAGCGCGCGCTCAGCCCTCCGAGCTGCTGAGCTGTTGCACCACTTTGTTACCGAGCGCGATCAGCGCCGAGGTGTCATTGCCCCAGCCGAAGTGACGAGCGGCAGCCATGCCCTGCCCCGTCTCGTCGCCGGCGATGATCCCCGCGTCCACCTGGCTCGCGATCCAGCTCGCCAGACAGACGAGCGCGGCCATCGGCGAGACGTGCCCGTTCGTATGGAAGCTGTGATGATGAGCGATCACCCAGCGCAAGCCCTCCGGCAACGACCACATGCGGGCGATGGTGGCCGCCGCGGTCTCGTGCACGGCAAACATCGGCAGCTTCAGCTGATCGAAGGTGAAGCCGCGCCCGTCCGCGCCGCGCAAGCTCGGCGCCACCAGCAAGCACGCGGCAATGCCGATGTCGTGCAGCAGCCCGCAGACATAAATGCGATCACCGGGCTGTCCGATGCGCTCCGCCAGCTTGCGCGCGATGTGCGCCGTCACCGTGCTGTGCCGCCGCAGCGCCTGCATCGGCGCGCGAAAGACCTCGCTCGAGAACACCTGCGCGTTGGTTGCCGCCTCGGTGAACACCAGCGCGATGGTCTTGATGCCGAGGCGCAGCACGGCGTCGTCGATGGTCTGCACGCGCGCGCCGCCCGAGTAGAACGGCGACTGCGCGATGCGCAACACGCGCGCGGCGATCAATGGCTCCGACTCCAGCAGGGCAACGATCTTGCCGAAGCTGACGTTGGGATCGCGGGCGAGAGTGAGCAGCTCCAGCGCCGCCGCCGGCAGCAGGGGCGGCTGATACTGCGGGGACGCGAACGTCCGGTTCAGCTCGTCGATCAGCACCTGCTCTGCCGCAGGCCGCAGCGACGCCCTTGCTCTCTGGCTGAGCCTGGCTTCACCCTCCACACCGAGGACTACGGCGTTGTGTGCTCGCTGCCTTAGCTCGAGACTGACCCACATGCGCACACTCGCCGCCTCCCCCCAGGGGCGACTCTCCGGGGTTTAGGTCCGCGGCTCCCCTGACGTTCTGGAGCAGGAGCCGGTGTGCTCCGGCCAACGCGATGAGAATCCGAGGGGACCAGGTGGCGCTGAAACGGTACGTAATGTTGGTGGACCAGGAGGGTGGCCCCCTGGCACGCCTCATCCCACGACTACGCGAGCTCGACTTTCGCATCGTGCGCGTCCCCGAGCCGGTCTCCGCCGTGGAGTTCGTGCGCATCTTTCCGAAGCTCTCGATGGTCGCCGTCAACGACACCGGCGACAGCGAGCAGAACGTCGCGATGGTCACCGGCATGCGCGAGCTGCAGCCGACGCTGCCGCTGCTCTGGTATGGCCCGCCGCTGAACCTGCCCGACGCGCAGCGCGTGGAGGCACTGCCGCGCGACGTGACCGCGGGGGACCTGGTGGCCTGCGCAGAGCGCCTGCTGTACCAGCACTTCTACCCGCTCGATTTCGCCAACTACCTCGCCGAGACGGCGCTCACCGCCTTCGGCGCGTTCGGCGCGCACGCCTCCTCTGCCGACCCCTTCCTCAAGGCGAGCCGGGCGCGGCTGGCGGAGCTGAGCGCCGTGATCGCCTTCTCCGGTCCAGAGACGTCGGGGCACCTGATCGTCAGCTCCTCACGTCAGGTCGCGCGCGACGCCCACGCGCGCCTGTTCGGTGGCGCTGGCCCATCCAGCGACGACGTACTGGTCGATCTACTGGGCGAGTGCAGCAACCGCATCGTCGGGCGGCTGGTGAGCTACTTTGAGAAGCGCGGCCGGCCCTTCACCTTCGGTGTGCCGCTGTATCTGGCCGGCAGCCAGTGCGTGCTCTGGCAGGGCGCCAACCGCCCCTCGCTGGCGCTCGAGTTCGAGGCCATCAGCGGCCGGCTCTTCTGCGAGATCTGCATCGACGCCTTTGATCCAGTCAGCCCCAGCTCCGACTTGCCCGACGAGCTGTTGCAGTCCGGTCAGTGTATCCTGCTATGACAGACCAAGCCCCCCCAAGCTCTGCGGTGGTCCCCGCGCGCGTGCTGATGGTCGATGACTCCTCCACCTCGCGGCGGCAGCTGCGCCTGGCGCTGGAGCGCGTGGGCATCCACGTGGCCGAGGCCTCTGAGGGTGTAGAGGGCCTGTGGCGCGCTCGCCAGCAGCCCTTCGATCTGGTCCTCACCGACATCCACATGCCCACGATGGACGGCCTCGAGTTCATCCGCGAGCTGCGCAAGAGCCCCGGCTACGAGTCGACGCCGATCTACGTGCTCACCTCGGACGGGTCGCGCGATCGCCTGTCGGAAGGCAGGGCCGCCGGCGCCACTGCCTGGGTCATCAAGCCACCCAACGTGCCGTTGCTGGTCGAGGCCATCATCAAGGCCACGACGGCGCGGCGGCACGCCGGGTAGCTCCTGGGCAAGGGGGCTCGGCCCCGAGCGTCGCTTCGGCGACACCAGAATGGGCCCGCAGCGCGGCTGGCGATCCTCCGCGGAGGCGCGCTACGGCGCCTCGAAGCTGATCTTGCCGCCGCGGGCACGGACCCGCAGCGCCTGTCCGTTCGCTGCGCCGCCCTGCAGGATGAGCTCGGCGAGCGGTGCCTCCACCAGGCGCGAGATCGTGCGCTGCATCGGCCGCGCGCCGAGCGTGAGATCCACCCCGCCAGCAGCGAGCAAGCACTCGATCACGCTTGGCTCGAACTCCACCTTCACGCCGCGCGACTCGTCCAGGCGAGCCGCGAGCTTCGCCAGCAGGCGGCGCGCGATCTCGGACACCTGTGGGCGCTGCAGCGGCTCGAACACCAGCACCTCGTCGATGCGGTTGAACAGCTCCGGCGCTAGCACGTCGCGCACGCGGCGCACCACGCGCTCGCGGTAGTCGCTGGACGGCTTCGCCTCGGCCCGCCCGAAGCCGAGCGTGCGCGAAGCAGCGCCTTCGTTTGCTCCCAGGTTGGAGGTCATCACGATCAACGTGTGCGTGAAATCCACCGTCCGGCCGCGCCCGTCCGTCATGCGGCCCTCATCGAACAGCGCCAGGAAGCTCTGCAGCACCTCGGGGTGCGCCTTCTCCAGCTCGTCGAGCAGGATCACCTGGTACGGGCGGCGGCGCACGGCCTCCGTCAGCTGCCCGCCTGCCTCGTAGCCCACGTAGCCCGGCGGCGCGCCGAACAGCCGCGCCACCGCGTGGGCCTCGCTGTATTCAGAGAGGTCGATGCGGGTGAGCGCCTGCTCCGAGAAGAACAGCGCCTCGGCGAGCGCCTTGGCGGTCTCCGTCTTGCCGACCCCGGTGGGCCCCAGCAGCAGGAACGTACCGATCGGGCGCTTGCCGCCTAGGCCCGCGGCGTTGCGGCGTACGCAGCGCGCGATGGCGCGCAAGCTCTCCTCGTGCCCCACCACGCGCGAGCCCAGCGCCCCCTCCAGCCCCAGCATGCGCTCGCCATCGCTCTGCAGCAGGCGCTCCGCCGGCACCTGCGACAGCTCCGACACCACCTCGGCAACCTGCTCGGCTCCCACCTGGCTCAGCCCGCGCCGCCGCGAGCGCGCGCCCGCCAGATCCAGGATGCTGATGGCCTTGTCTGGCAGCGCCTTGCCCGGCAAGTACTGCACCGACCAGGCGATGCCCAGCGCCAGCGCTGCCTCCTCGTAGCGGACGGAGTGGTGCGCCTCGAAGCGCGGGGCCAGCGCCTCCAGCACCAGAAAGGTGTCCTCGCGACTGGGCTCGTCGATCTCCACCAGCGAGAAGCGCCGCGCCAGCGCCGGATCCGGCTCGACGGCGCGCGCGTATTCCTCCCGCGTGGTGGCGCCGATGCAGGGCAACCGGCCCTGAGAGATGGCCAGCTTGAACTCGGACGCAAGCTCCTCGCCGCCGTCGCCCACGAACAGCTGATGGAGCTCGTCGAAGAAGACCACCACCTTGCCTTCGCTCAGCTCCACCTCGCGACACAGCGCTTGCATGCGCTGCGCCAGCCCGCCGCGCACGCCCGTGCCCGAGACCAGCGCCCCCGCGCCCAGCTCGATCACGATGCGGGGCGAGAGCCCGAGCGAGCCGTCCAGGTTGGCCAGGCGCTGCGCCACGCCGTGTACGATGCGGGTCTTGCCCACGCCAGAGGGGCCCACCAGGCAGGGATTGTTCGCCTGGCGCTTGCACAGCACGTCGATCACGCGCTCGATCTCGAGCTCGCGCCGCACCACCCGATCGAGCTCGCCGCTGGCCGCCGCGACCGTCAGGTTCGTGCCCAGACGAGTGAGCAGGGGAAAACGCTTGTGCGATAGCCCGAAGCTGCGCTCGGCCTCGGCGCGGCTCAGGGTCGTGCGTGGGGCGGCAGGTTCTGGGCGTGGCGCTGGAGCGACGGAAGGCGGCCTGGGTGCCCTGGCCGCGGGCCTTGCCTCGAGCGTGGGCTCCGCCTCGAGCGTGGGCTCCGCCTTGGTCGTGGGTTCGCTGCTGCTCGGATCAGGCGGAACGTGGCTCGTGCGCTGGCGCCGCACCCGCAGCTCTTGCGGCGGCACGATCTCCGCGTGCCGGCGCGGCCCGCCGCCACGCCGCGGACCCGTTCGCCCCGTCCCCGGCGACTGACCCGCCTGCAGATGCCCGCCTGCAGGCTGCGCCAGGGCCTGCGCCGCCGCGCCCGGGCGCACGATGGGCGAGCGGCCCAGGAGCGCCAGGGCCTGGTTCATGGCGGCCAGGCGCAGACGGTTCACGTCCACCCCGCACTGATCGAGCACGCGGTAGGCCGCAGTACGCCGGTCACCCAGCAATGAAATCAGTAGATGCAGCGCGCCCGGCTCCGGCGCGCGCATGCGCTCTGCCACCGCCCGCGCACCGAGCGTGGCCGCGCGCAGTGGCTGCGGCTCGTCATCGCTGGCGGAGCGCGCGGCGCGCAGCAGCGCCTCGGCCGCCAGGCGCCGATCCTTCAGCAGGGCGGCAGCCCCGCAGGACAGCTCCGCCATGGCGGCCAGCAGGTGCGCGCTCGTCACGCGCTCTTTCCGGCCTCGCGCAAGCTGTTCGGCTTGACGCTCCAGGCCGACCAACTCGGATTCTGCGCGCGCGGTTACCATCACAGGCTGCCGCGACGATGTGCATCATGGCGAGCCTGGGGCCAACTTTTGGGCGTCCGCCTCTCGCGGCAGGAGCCGCTTGCCCGTGCGCCAGTCGAACACGGCCAGGCCGAAGCCGTTGACCGCCAGCCAGGGGCGACCGGGTGCCAGGGCCACCTCTGGCGCAAAACGGGGCGCCGGCGCGCGGCTCGGGCCGGCATCCGGCGACGCCGCGAGCCGCTCCTCGTGGTGCAGCACCTGCCGCAGACGCATGCCCTCGGGCGCCTCCGCAGACGGCTCAGCGCGGCTGTACACCTCGACGCGCAGCTGCGCTCGCCGCTCTCCGATCGCCTCCACCGCGAGCAGCGCCAGCTCGCGCCCGCGTGCTGCGAGCGCCACGGTGTGGGCCGGTAAGGCGAGCCGCGCGCCGCGCCGCGGCGCTGTCAGCGGCGCGATGTGCTCGACCTGACGGCGCGTGGCGACCCAGAGCCCGTCGCTCTGCGGCTCTGGCAGCAGGCGCCACACGTCCGCGCCCAGACCGGCGACCGCGAGCTCGCGCGAGCTGCCCTCGGCGTCCACCGAGCGCAGGCCGCGTGCCGTGGTGTAGATGAAGGTGCCCTCGCCCCGCGAGGCCACGGCGCGACCATCCAGCTCGCTCAGCTCCGTCCAGCTCAGCACCGAGACGTACGGCGTGAGCACCGTCTCCTGCAGATCGAACTCCGGCACTCGCGCGATGCCCTCGTACAGCAGCCAGAAGTGATCGCTGGAGTCAGCGGCGGGCAAGACCACGGTGGGCCCCAGGCGCGGCACCGGCGCGAGCAGCTCCGCACGGGTATCCAGCCGCGCCAGGCGATAGACGTGGTCACTACCCGCCGCCACGAAATCTCCGCCCACCCCCGCCACCACGTTGCGCGCGCCAGGTACGGTGATGCGCGCTGCGATGCGCAGCCCCGGCAGCGCACGCACCACTAGCTCCTCGTCGCTCAGCTGCGCCAGCCGCTCCTCGCTGAAGGCGAGGTGCTGCCAGGGCCGATCGGGTGGTAGCAGGCGCACGTCGGGCGGTGGGCGCAGCGCCGGCTCGCTCGACACGGCTCGCTCGCGCGCCGCGGCGGGCGGCGCGGGCGATGCGTCCAGGGGTGCGTGCAGCGCCCGCACCTCCGTGCCCCGAGCTCCGCCCGCAGCCCCGGCTGCGGGCGCCGGTGCTGATTTGCGCTCGCGGCAGCCGAGGGCCACGCACACGGCGAGCGCGGCGCAGCCCACCACAGCAACTCGAGGCAGCCCGCAGAGAGGCATCACGGCCTGAGCTTACACGGGCGGGCGGCGCGGCGCCGGCAAGGCGTGCACCCGGACGGAAGCCGAGCTAGCGCTGGCTCGAGCCCGGGCACGAGGCCACCGTGACGGTGTCGTCGATGTCTGCGATGTTCAGCCACCACACCACGCGCGCCGCCAGTGTCTCATCGAGCGGCAGCCCGAACGAGTCGACGTTGTCGAAGTAGGTGATGATCAGGGTGAGGCTGTGGCAGCCCTCCAGCGGCTCCGTCCACTCCATCCTCACCTCCCGCTCCTCCTGATAGACGCCCGCGCGCAGCACCTGCTGCCCCACCCCGGGCTGGCTCACGCCCGGAGCCAGATCCTGGAACAGGTGGGCCACGAGCGGGATGTTGGTGTCCTCCGAGCGGAACGGCACGTTGATGGGAAACGGGATGGTGCCCTCGTAGACCGCTCCCACCGGCGGAGAGATCTGGCCCACGATCACGAACGGCGGCCGCTGCCCACCTGGCGCAAACGTCGGCGCCTCATCCAGGCACGCGCACAGCAACGGCAAGCTCGCCAGCAAGCTCAGCCGCGGCAAGCCCGACGGCGCCGGGCTCGAGAACCCTCTCCGCCCCGTGCGCGCGGGCTGCGGTGCCGACCGCCCGGGGCCTGACTTCACAGCCCTCTCCGCGTGACCGGGGTGAGCCCGGCGCGAGCGCCATCGGGCCGCCAGCGCAGCTGCGCATAGCCGGGGTCACTCGCCAGCCGCACCAGATCGGAGGCTGCGGCCGAGCGCGCGCACAGGCGTGCCAGCCCCTCGGGCCCCTTGAGCACGGCCGCGTCGATGCCCTCCTCCGCGATCACCCGTCCGAGCGCCACGCCTACCGTGCCAGCCGCAAACATGCCGGCGCGCCGGGCCGCGCGCCGGGCCGCCGCCACGGCCAGCTCACGGGTGAGCCGCCCCTCGCGGCACCACTGCGTCATCAGCCGCTGAGTTCGCGGCGGCAGGCTCTCCCAGAGCAGCGCGGAGAGCCGCGCCGTGGACGTGAAGTTGGTCTGCGAGCTCTCGGGCGGGCCAAAGGCGGTGTGCACGGCACGAAACAGGTCATCGATCTGCTCGTACGTGGCGGCGTTGATGATGGCGAAAGCGGGCAGGCTGCCCGCCAGCGCCGCGCCCAGCTCATAGCGGAGCTGCGGGCTATCCTCGCGCGCATCGCCGCGCACCAGCACCGAGGGCTCGCCCATCATGATCACGCTGGCTCGCAGCTCGCCCCCCACTGGCAGCTGCAGCAGCGGCGTCTGCGACGCACCCAGCAAGCGCGCTGCCGAGAAGTACGCGCGCGCCAGCGCGGACGGCTCATCCGGGCGCACCCGCCGCGCCGACTTGATGTCGCGCACGGTCTCCCACTCGAGCACGCGCCGCGTGCTCTCCCAGATCACCTCCAGCGCGCGCGGCGGCTGGCCATCGGCCTCGTTGAACAGCAGCGCGCGCAGCAGATCACTGCGCTCGAGCTGCGCATCCAGGCGGGGCGCAGCCTCGCCGCTCTGACCGGCGCAGCCACGCAGGTGCGCCACGGCCGCCGCGTGTTGCACCTCGGCTGCGGCGGTGGCCGCGCGCTCCAGCAACTCGAGCGCCTGCGCGTCGCCGGGCTTCAGGCGCGCCAGCACCAGCGCGATGGCCCACGCCTCGCGCGGTCGGGTGCCCCCCTGTAACAGCCCCTGCAGCAGCTCGCGCCCGGCCTCGGCGGAGCCGCCCTCCAGCTTGCGCTGGAGCTCGCGCTCGTGCTCGTTCAGGGCACGGAACTCCGGCGGCTTCAGCAGCTGGCCCGAGCTCGCCGGCGCCAGCTCGGACGGAGACACGGAGCCGGCGCCCGCACCGGGGGGCGCGGCGGATCGCCCGGCGGCGGCCGGCTGTGGGCGCACCGGCGGCAGTGGCTCCAGCGGGCCCAGCCCTTGCTGCGTGCGGCGCGCGGGACGCGTGTCGTGCTCCGCTGTCTCGGGCACAGCCGGCACGAAGCGGGGGGCCGAGCCTGGCGCGGCGCTGCCCGCCTCGACGCTCGGGGGCAAGCTCGACGGCAAGCTCTCCAGCTCTGCACGCAGGCGCGCCACCGCCTCCGACAGATCGGGATCGACGGCGGCGAGCTTGAGGTAGCGCTGCGCCACGCTCAGCCGCCCGAGCCCTTGCGCGGTGAGCGCCGCCTCGAAGGCCAGCTGGCTGTGCTTGCGCAGCCCGTGTAGCTCGCCTCCGGCGAGCGCCACGTCGAAGTGCTCCAGCGCCTCTGCAGCATCGATACCCGTGGCCAGGCGCTGCGCGAGACCTGCCGCGACCAGCGGTGTGGGCCCCAGCCGCTCGCGCGCTACACGCAGCTCGGTCACGCCAGCAGCAGCTCCGTCGGCCACGTCCACTGCCTCGGCGAGCAGGAAGGCCGCCAGATCGAGCTGATCTATGCTGCTGCCACGCGGGCCGCCCTCCAGCATGGCCGCCAGGGCGTTGCGCAGTCGCTGCGCGCTGGCGCGAGCGTCGTCCAGGCTGCGCGGACCGCGGCGGCGGTACTCGAGATAGCTCGCGAGGATCTGCGTGTCGGTGTCCTCGGGCACCCACCTGGCAGCCTCGCTCGCGCACTGACAGGCGCGCTCGTCATCGCCCAGCCGGTGCCAGAGGTTGGCCGCCTCGAGCTGCGCCGTCGCGCGCTCCTGCAGCGGCTGCTCCGTCACCATCGCCAGCTCCTCCAGCGCCCTCGCCAGGCGCGGCTCATTCTGCCCGTCGCGCTCCAGCCGCACCGCCAGCTGCGCCAGGCCCAGCGAGCGCGGCACGGTCTGAGGAGCGGCCAGCACGCGCCGTGCGGACAGCACGTCGCCGGCGTCGAGGTACAGCCGGCAAGAGCGCTCCGCGAGCTCCGCCGCCACGGGACGGGTCGATGACAGGCCGCTGGCCGTGAGCCAGGCGCCGGCAGCTGCCGCTGAGTCTCCCAGCGCCTCGCTCAGCTGCGCCAGGCGCTCGATGACGGTGCGATCCGCTGGCGACTGCTCGGCCAGGGTGGCCAGCTCATCGCGGGCTTCTTGCAGGCGCCCGAGACGCGTCTCCAGCAGCTCGCTGCGCCACAGCACCAGGCGCCGCCGCTCGCGTACCGATACGCCCAGCGCCAGGTGGCGAGCCAGCAGCTCGGCCAGCTGCTCCCAGTCTTCGCGCGCCTCACACTCCGCCTCGAGCCGGCTGAGCGCCTGCGTGTCCTCTGGATCCACGCTCAGCCAGCGCTGCAGGATCTCGGTGGCCAGCTGCGGCTGCCCTCGCTTCTTGGCAACCTCCCAGGCTTCGTTCAGCCAGAAGCTCTGCTTGACCCGGTCGGTGGAGCTGTCGATCAGGCGCGCCAGGATCTCCTGCCGCTGGTCGTCATCGGCGGCCGCACGCGCGGCGGCCAGCGCCTGGGTCCAGAGCGCGACGTCACCCGGAGATTGCTCGCCCGCCTCGCGCAGCAGCGCCAGCGCGCGGGCGGGCTGCCGCTGCTCGAGCAGCTGTGTCGCCAGCGTCTGGGTGGCCAGGCTGAGCGACTCCGCGTCCAGCTCTGCCTGCCGTGCTGCCTGCAACACCTGCTCGGCCAGGCTCAGGTTGCCGCCGCTCACGGCCAGCTCCAGCAAGCGGGAGAGCACCTCCGGCTCCAGCTCGGGATCGAGCTGAAACGCGCCCTCCAGCGCCTCCAGCTCCGCCGCCGTGTTCTGCTGGGCCGCAGCGTGCTCGGCGCGCCCCAGCAGCAGCGCGTGCTGGGCCAGGGTTGGAAAGCGCCGCACCACGTGTGCCGGCAGGGTGAGCTGGCGGCTCTTGCGCACGGCCTGCTCGGCCTTGGCAGCCAGCGCCGCGCTCTCTGGCCCCAGCTCCAGCCGCCGCACCAGAAAGCCCGCGGCCGTGCCGTGGCGGCCGAGCGCCAGCGCCACCTCGGCGATCAGCTCCAGCAGCCCCATGCTACCGCGCTGGCCGCCACTGGTGCCCGCCTCGGCGGCCTCCAGCCAGGCCTCTGCCGCCTGCGTCTCGGCGGCGAGCCGCGGCGCCTCGGGCAGCAGCTCGGCAAACTCGTCCGCCTCCGGATCGAGCGTGATGGCGGAGCCGATGGCCTGCAGCGCGAGCCGTGCGTCGGAGAAACAGCTCAGCGCCACCTCGGCCATCGCCAGCGCCACCCGCGAGCCCTCGATCGACTCCAGCCGCGGCAGCAGCTTGTTGATGGCGCGGCTGAAGCGCAGCAGGCCGAGCGCCTTGCCGTCCACCTGCTGGCGCGCGAGATCGGTGAAGGCGCGCTCCAGCAGCTCCACCGTCTCCGGCTCGGGCGCCGCGAGCAGCGCGCGCAGCAGCACCTCCATGCGCTGCTGCGCGCCCTCCGGGGCGCGGCCGGCAATCAGCGCCGCGCGGCGCAGCCAGTGCGCGCGCAGCTCGCCACTCTCCTGCGCCTCCGCCACCTCCTCGAGGGCGCGCGCCGCGCGCTCTGCCTCTTTCCCGCCCTGGGCCAGCCGCAGCATCAAGGTGAACGCGGCGCCCTCCGAGGGCACTGCGCGAAACGCGCTGATGGCATGCCCCAGCGCCAGGTTGTGCTCCGGTACCCGCTCGAAGAAGCGCGCTGCGCGGTAGTGCAGCGCGCGCTCGCCGTAGCTGCCGAGGGTGGCGCCGAGCGCCGCGCGATAGGCCCGCTCCACGCTGGACACGTCGCTCGCCTGCGCCGTGCTCTCGATCAGCTCCAGCGCCCAGACGTTGCCCGGCTCCGTGTCGAGCGCCAGCAAGGCGAGCTGCAGCGCGCGCCGGCGCCCGCCGCGGGCGTGCGCCACGATGGCCGCGCCCGTGAGCAGCGCCGCCACCTGCTCGGGGGCCTCCCGGCTCTCTGCCAGCCGGCACACCTCGTCGAGCGCGCGGTCCAGGCCGAGTACCTCCACCAGATCGTGCGCGAAGTGAAACCAGCCCTGGCTGCCGCCTAGCTCCGCAGCGCGCAGCCAGACCTCCAGCGCGCGCGGCTGATCGCGCGCCAGATCCCAGAGCGCGGCCCCGTATGCGCGCAGCGCGCGCCAGCACACGTCCGCGGCGCTGCCCAGCCGCTCGTGCGCCTCTGCCAGCGCCTGCAGGCGATGAAACTCACCCTCCGCGGAGTGCGTCTCGCTGATCGCCTCCAGCATCGAGAGCACGCGGCCCGCGTCCAGCCCCGCCGCGAGCGCCCGCACCAGCACCGCACAGGCGCGGTCCGGCTCGCCGCGCTCGCAGTGGATCTCCGCCAGCCGCCACAGCGCGGTCTCGCTGCTGGCCCCGCCCTCCATGGCCAGGCCACGCTCGATCAGGGCGATCTCCAGCTCGACATCGCCGCTGCCCTTGGCCACGGCCTGCAGCGCGCGCTCCAGCACGGGCGGCTGTGGCCCGAATGCATCCAGCACCTTCCACGCCACCTGCGCGGCGCGGGCCTGATCGACCTCCACCAGGCTGGTGAGCGCGTTCGCCAGCGGCTCTGCCCAGCCCTGCAGCGGGTGCGCCTGCGAGACCGTCCACTGCACCACATCGCCGAGGCGCGTGGCGTCCCCGGCCTTGGCCGCCGTGCGCAGCAGCTCGGTGGCAGCCGCGGTCTCCGCGGGGCGCAGGCCCAGCCAGCGCCCGGTCCAGACCTGCGCGGCGTACACGTCGCCCAGCGCCTCCAGCGCAGCCACCAGACCGCGGCACTGCGCCGAGCTGGGGAAGGTGAGCGCCATGGCGCGCTCGTAGGCCACCGCCGCGACGGGATCGCGACGGCCCGCAGCGGCCTGCGCGTAGGCCACCACGGGACGGGTGGCGCTGGGATCGGCGTGCGTGCCCACCTCCGCCGCACGCAGCGCCGCCGGCAGCTCACCCAGCAAGCGCAGATCGGCAGAGGCAACGCTGGCCAGCCACGCGCGCAGCGAGGGCGGCAAGGATACCCCGAGCTTGATCAAGCCCTCCGCGCGCAGGCGCCGATTGCCCAGCTGCGCCGCCAGCGAGACCTGCATGCCCGCTGCCGGCGCGAGCCCTCGGCCATCGTCCGCCGCCAGCACCGCCAGCGAGCCCTGCAGGTTGCCGGCGCGGCGCTCCAGCCGTGCCAGGCCCAGCAAGCCACGCAGCGCCGCTCCCGGCTCGTTCGCGGCGACCAGATCGCGCGTCCACAGCCGCGACAGGCCATCCTTGTCGCCCAGGCGCGAAGCCAGCGTCTCCAGCAGCCGCCGCCAGCGCTGCTCTTCGGGGCGGCGCATCACGAGCTCCAGCAGCACGTCGCGATATTGCTCGGCGCGATCCGGACGCCCGCGCAAGGAGCTGGCGATCTGCCGCAACACACTCACGCGGTGATCGCCCTGCAAGCGCTCCAGCTCGGACAGCGCTGCCTCCAGCGCGCTCTCCGCGGCGGCGGCGGGCCCGAGCAGCGCCTGCAGGCGCTCGCGCAGCGGCGCCGAGTCGGGCGTGTGGCGCAGCGACACGTTCACGCACCACAGGCCGAGCCCCGGATCGTCGAGCCGCTCGCGTGCCAGCTGCTCCAGCTCACGCAGGCAATCCAGCCCCGCCGGCGTGCCCGCATCAGCGCCGGAGCCCACCCGGATCAGCGCCTCGACCAGCGGCGTGTAATCACCGGTGGTGCTGGCGTAGTGGCGCAGCGCCTCGCGCGCCGCATCGCTCGCCGGATCGGCCACCACGGCCAGCAGCCACGGCTCCAGTGCGCGCTCGGTGCTGCCGATGTTGCGCTCCAGCAAGCTGCCGAGCTGCAGGTAACAGCGGCTGGCCAGCGCCCCTCGCGCCGCCTCTGCCGCCAGCTCGAGCCGCGCTGCCAGCAGTTCCGACAGGCCAAGCCGGGCCAGCAGGCGCTCGAACACACCCTCCTCGGCGCCACTCGAGGGCGGCGGCGTGCTGCCCCCGTCGCTGCTCCAGCTCAGCGGCTCCAGCCCCGCGAGCAGACTCTTGGCGTCGATCACCGCGTCCAGGCGTGCGTCGAGGGCAGCCGCCAGGGCGGCCTCGAACTGGCCCGCTTCCAGCGCGGCGTCCAGCCGCCGGCGATGAACGGCGCAGCCCTCGCTCTCCTGCCCTTGCTCGATCAGCGCGTCGGCGTGCCGGCGCCACACCTCGTCGGCGCTGCGCGGCTGCCCTCTGTCGAGCAAGGTGCCGGCGAGCGCGGCCGCCGCCGCAGCGTGCTCCGGCGCGGTATCGAAGGCGCGCAGCACGTCTTGAAACGCTGCCGCCTCGTCCCGCCGCGCGCGCCGCCGCTCGGCCCCGCGCAAATACGCCTCTGCCGCCTGGGCCGCCGAGGCCACGCGCGGAGCCCAGCCGTGTACGGTGGCCTGCAGCTCGTGGATCAGCGGGTCATCGGGATCGTAAGCAGCCGCCTCGCGCAGCGCGGCCAGCGCTCGCTCCGCGTCACCGAGCCGTGACCAGTACAGCGCGATGCGCATCGACAGCCGCGCGCGATCGAGCCCCGGCGACTCGAGCAGCGGCAGCAACATGCCGACCCCCAGCTCGGTCTGCCCCAGCTGGCAATGCCAGGCTGCCAGATCCGTGCGCAGCCCGTCTTCACCCAGCAGCACCGCGCGGCGTGCCAGGCGCACGGCGATGTCCAGCTCGCTGCGCCGGCGCACCAGCGCGCGCGCCAGCGCGGCGGCGACCAGACGCTCGCGCTCGACGTCGCGCTTGCGCTCTGCACGACGCAGCTGGGCGCGCAGCGCAGGCACCTCGGCGCGCGCTTCACGCCAGCGCGGCAGCGGAGGCTGCGGGCTGGCGCCGCGCAGGCGCGGTACTCCTGGCGTGAGCCCGGTGATGCTGGCGGGTCGCACGTCTTGCAGCGCCTCGCGAGTCGCAACATCGGCCTCCTGGCTGGAGGTGTCCCCCGTTGCCGCCTCGACTCTCGAGGGGAAGAC